>JBGOSW010000097.1:0-15945 GCA_041476145.1 Binatia bacterium | reverse complement strand
TTCCTAAACCGGGGGTTGTTTCCCCCCCTATTCTCGGTTTTTTTTGGGGTTTGGGGGTTTGTGGGGGGGGCGGCGCTTTTACCCCCCCCCCCCCGACCCCACTGACGCGAAAGGTGATCATCCGCCCGCCGAACTTACTATCAAGTCGGGGGACGCCCGGGGGCGCGGGTGTCGGTAGACTCCTCTTCCGCCCTCGCGCGCCCGCGTCCGTCCACCGACCTCCTCAGTGTCCCGAGCTGATGAGCGCCGCGATCGTGAACCAGCTCTCTTCGCCGCCGTACTTGTCGCCGACGTCGACGTACCAGCCGGCCTCGTCCGGGAAACCCATGCCGGGGATGGCGACGCGCGTGCCGTGCTCGAGCTGCATGTCGACGGTGGTGAAAGCGTAAATGAACATGCGCTCGATCGGGTACGTGTACGCCGCCCTCGGGTTCGGCTTGGTCGACGTGCGCAGGCTCTGCATGACGGTTTTCCAGAGCTCGCCACTGCGGTCGTAGAGGTCGGTGTAGGCGATGAAGAACGTCTCGTGATCGATGAAGATGACGCGCTTCGAGTAGGCGTAGGCCTCGGCCTTCGGCGTCCCCTCGACGATCAGCATGTCGGGACGCATCTCCCAGCTCTCGCAGAACGTCATGCCGCCGTCGTCCTTGCAGGGGACCGGCGGGAGGTGCTCGCCGTGCAGCGACGCCAGCATCGGCTTCGAGCCGAGGAACTTCCAGTTGAACCACGGGACCTGCCCGGCGTAGCCGCCGTAGCTGTCGACGTCGATGTCCTGGCCGAAGAGCGCCTCGGAGCGCTGCGCGGTCGAGAGGCGGCGGACGCGGCGCAGGCTCGGCAGGTAGAGCCAGAGGTCGTCCTGGCGCAGCGGGTCGAGGTAACGGTAGTTGAGGCCGCCGATGCCCTTCAAGTCGAAGGGCTCGATGACCGGATAGAGGCCGGCCTTGCGGAAGGTCTGGTCTTTGTTGGGCTCGATCGTCGGTTTCGGATCGTTGTAGAGCCTCCCCGCGAAGCTCAAAATACGCAGCCAATCGAGCACGAAGTGGCGCTCGACGTTGTAGTGCTGGTTGCCACTGCCGTCGACGGAGAGCTGTCCGGTGTCGGCGTCGAAGAGGTGGAGCGCGAGGTCGTCGCTGTAGTAGTGGCCGCGCTCGAAATTATACATGAGCTTGGCGGCCGCTTGCGGGTCGTTCGTGTCGACGAGTGGGAACGGCCGGCCGGCGACGTATCCCTCGAGCGTCTGGTCGTCCTTCAGTTTCACCTGCGACGCGAATTTTTCGGTCGCCGCCTGATAGAGCGGCGGCAACTCGATTTTCTTGTACGGTACGATCGTCATGCCCATGCCGCGATTGACGCACCACTGCACGCCGTCGGGGACGATTCCCTTCACTTTGTCGGCGTTGGCGCGGGTGATCTCGTCGCCGGGCTTCACCTCGGCGCTGCCGACGATCGGTCGGAAGAGGCCGACGACCGTGAGCGCCAGCGCCACCCAGCGAACGGTCGTCTCGCGATGCTCTTGCAACATATTCAGCTCCTTTCGACGTCGGGTGACCGGCACGAGGAGGGCAAGGAGGTCTTATACCGACGCTGTTTTTTCGCTGTCAATCGCTCGCATCGGTTCCTCGACGCGCGCCAGGACCGCCGCGCCGGCGAGGAGCATCAGCAGCAACGACGCGATCGCGGCGCGATACGCGAGCGCTCCCGTTCCCTCGAGGAGGTAGACGATCGCTCCCCAGATGAGCGGACCGGTGATGGCGGAGAAGCGGCCGACCATCCCGTAGATGCCGTAGAGCTCACCGAGCGCCTGCGGCGGCGAGAGCCGCAGCATGAGCACGCGGTCCGCCGCCCAGGTGGCGCCGAGCGCGCTCCCCGTGATCGGCCCGACGAGCCAGAGCGCGGCCTTCGCCGCCACCAGCGCGAGCCCGAGGCCGAGCGCCCAGAGCGCGAGCGCCAGCTGCAGGGCGCGCTTCGAGCCGATGCGGTCGACGACGCGGCCTTGGGCGAATGCGCCTCCGATCGCGAACAGCGTCGACAGCGCGAGCAACCGCGTCACCTCCGCGCTCGTGAAGCCGCCCACCATGGTGACGTAGACGGCCATGAAGAGGATCACGGTGTTCACCGCGTCGGTGTAGAGGAAGTGTGCGATCAGGAAGCGCGCCAACGGCGGATGCCGTGGCAGCCACGCGAGCGTCGCCCGTACCCGCCCGAACGCGCGGCGCGCGGCGCCGCGGCGCCACATCGGGCCGTGGCCGTCCTCCGGCACGAGCACGAGACACGGGAGGGCGAATACGAAGAAGAACACCGCGGTCGCGGGAAAGGCGGCGGCCTTTCCAAAGCGCTCGGCGATCGGCGCGACGCTGTAGAGACTCAGGATCGCGCCGCCGTAGCCGAAGGCGATGCCGAGGCCAGAGGCGCGGCCGCGCGTCGATTCGTCGGACACGTTCGCGAGGAGCGCGTCGTAGAACACGAGCGCAGCCTGATAACAATAGTTGGCGACCGCGAAGAGGATGAGCAGCGTCGGCGCACCGGCTCGAAATCCCATGAGCGCCGTCGCGACGACCGCGCCCGTGGTCGTGACCACGAGGTACGGTACCCGCCTCCTCGAGAGATCGGAGAGCGCTCCCAGGAGCGGCGACGAGAAGGCGACCAGCAGCATCGAGGCGCTGTACGCGATGCTCACGTCGAGGTCGCGCCCACCGAGGTCCTGCACGACGATGAGCGGCAGATAGCGCGAGACCACGTTCAGCGAGAACGTCGTGTTGGCGAGATCGTACAGCGCCCAGGCGTAGAGGGCGCGGCGTGACGCGCTCAACCGAGCGCGTGCACGAGCACGTCCAAGGTCATCGCCCGGAACTGCCCCCAGCGCTGCCACGTGCCCTCGAGGCGTCGGAGCTGCGCGCTCGCTGCGCGCAGCCCGGCGACGTCCCGCTCCTCCCACCCACTGATCTGCTCGTCGGGGTCGTTCACCTTGAGCTCGCCGCCGATCTCGCGGACGAGGAAGAGATACGAGCGGAACACGGCACGGCCGTCGGATCCCGTGTACTCGACCACCGCCACCACCCGATCGACGTCGACGGTGAGGTTGCTCTCCTCGTACACCTCGCGCAGCAGCGCGTGTTCGACGTCCTCGCCGCCCTTGATGCCGCCCGTCGGCAGCCGAAACGTCGCCGGCGGATAGAAGGCCTTCGTCTGCAAGAGGATCCCGCCGCTCGGCCGCTGAATCGCCATCGCGACTTCGCCGCGCCGCCCGCCGCGGAGCGGCGGGAAATCGACCGTCGTGAGCGCCGGTTGGATGAGCGGCACCTTGCCGTAGCGCTTCCGCAGCGCGCTCAGATGCTTGTCCATCTGATTATGCCCCCGTGCGCTCGGCCGCTGCGCGGCCGATGCTCCGATGGGCGTCGCCGCGCGAAGTGAATTCGCGCCGCTCCTGCCGGCGCCGCTGCGCGGCGCCGTGGGAGCGCTCTTTGATCGCGGGAATCCTCATGCGCTGACGCGCGCGACGGCGGTTGCGACCAGCTCGGCGAGGGCGGCGGCGTCGCGTCCTCCGATGCCGGGGATCTGGCAGCCGGCGGCGGCGGCGTGACCGCCGCCGCCGAGGGTCTCGGCGACCTTGGAGAGGTCGACCTGACAATCGGGGGAGCGGCGGAAGCTCACGCCGTCGCTCTTGGTGTCGTAGAGCGCGAAGACGGCGTTGCGGGTGCGCTTGCCCCATGCATCGCCGATCTCACTCGGATAGCCGGCGCACCAGGCGGCGACGACGGTGATCGGGCCGACGGCGCGCTCGCTGCGCGTGCGCTCGGCGAGCGCGTGCGTCGCGGCGAGCTCGGCGGCGACGCGCTCGTGCGCCGCGCGCATGCGCGGCGTGTAGGTCACCGCGGCGTCGACCCCGAGAAGCTCCTGGTACGCTTCGGTCTCGCGCATCGCTCCCACCGTCAGTGCCAGCTCACGCGAGCCGTCGAGGGCGTGAATCCAGCGGTCGTTGTCGTCCGCCAACATCACCAGACGCTCGAGGGCGAGAAACGCCGCGGCGCCGGGCGCGGCGCGGTCGAGCTTGCGCCGTAGGTGCTCGAACACGAGCCGCGACGCGGCGTACGTATCCTCCACGACCATGTCGCTGAACGGCACGTCGATCGCGCCGCGTCGCAGCCGCTCGATCGCGGTGCGGTGGTGATCGATCCAGACGATGCGCGTGCCGGCGGCGGCGAGCGCACGCAGGTGCGCGTCGGTCTCCGGTCGCGTCCAGCTGATGTCGGTGACCCAGAGGTCTTGCGTCGTTCCCGCCGGCGGCGGCGGTACCGCGAGCAGCACCTCGTTGATCTCGGGATTGTTGGCGAAGTGCGCCCGCACATCGGCGCCGGCGTGAAAGCGCGCGACCGCGACGGCCGACGTCACGCCGTCGAGGCAGTGCGGACCGTGGCTGACGATGTGGACAAGCGAAGGGGGATGTGCGATCGCGCTGTCGATGGCGCGACCCTAGCATCGGCCGCGCGCACGGTACAACTCGCAGTCCTGCGGAGACAGCCAACATGAAGCTCAAGAGCAAGGTCGCGCTCATCACCGGCGCCGGCTCCGGCCTCGGTCGCGAGATCGCGCTCACGTTCGCACGCGAAGGCTGCGCGATCGGCGTCAACGACATCCGCCCCGAGACCGCCGACGCGGTCGTCGCCGAGCTGCGCGCGCTCGGCGCCGAGGCGTCGGCGCTCCCCTGCGACGTCGCCGACAGCCGCGCCGTCCACAAGATGTTCGCGAAGCACATGGGCGACTTCCAGTCGCTCGACATCCTCGTCAACAACGCCGGCATCGCCCACATGGAGGAGCACGTGCGGAAGAATGCCGAGGCGATGCTGCAAGAGGTGATCACCACCGGCCGCACGACGCGCTCCGCCGAGGCGACGAAGCTCATGGAGGACGGCCACTGGCGTCGTACCCTCGCGATCCACCTCGACGGCACCTTCTACTGCACGCGCGAGGCGTTGAAGATCATGGAGTTCAACGGCTGGGGCAACATCATCAACATGGGCTCGCTGGCGTCGCAGACCGGCATCATGGGGGTGCCCGACTATTCCGCCGCGAAGGCCGGCATCGTCGGCTTCACCAAGTCGGTCGCGCGCGAGGTGATCGGTCGCGGCATCCGCGTGAACGCGATCGCGCCCGGCTACATCGATACGCCGCTCCTCGTCGAGGTGCCGGAGCTCATGAAGCAGATGATCGCCGCGCAGACGCCGATGGGACGCCTCGGCACCGCCGCCGAGGTCGCGGCGACGGCGCTCTTCTTGGCGTCGGACGACTCGAGCTTCTTCGTCGGGCAGGTGCTGGCACCGAACGGCGGCCTGTACATGTGAGTCCCCGCGCCCCGATCTCTTCGACCTCGACCCGATGACCATTCAGTCGCGATCCCGCGTGCGACTCACGGCGCGGCTCTCCTCGCGATCCTGCGCGCTGACGGGCCTCGGTCTACTCGGAGTGCTCGTGGCTGCGTCGTCCTGCAGACGTCCGCGCACGCACTAGCACCTTCACAGAGCATCGCACCGCATCGTCACCTTTTTCCTTGCGTTCCTCGACGCAGATCGTCGCCGAGCCGTGGTTTCACTTGTCGCGCGGCGCACGGCCGTAGTAAGAGCGCTCGACGTTCCACGGTACGAGCACTCGACGCGCATGCCCCACCCCCTCAAGGTCGTCCTCGTCGCGATCGCCTCTGCGTTTCTCGGTCTCGGTGCCGCCGCTCCGGCCCGCGCCCATCTCGTAGTCGATGGCGTCAACGCCAACGCGGAGCCGGCGTTCAACGTGTGGTGCGACAACTGCGCCTCGATCGGCTGGTACTACACGCCGTCCTTCAGCTACGACCTCACGGCCGTCCACACGCACTTCGACCAGTTCCACGGGACCAACCGTCAGGTGACGGTCGAGATCCTGACCGATCGGCGGGCAATGGGTGGGACGCCGCTGCGCTCGGCCACCTTCGACTCCGCGGTCGCTCGGACCTCGACGGGTGGCGCGAGCTTCACGCCGCTCCACCTGGACGCGGGCACCAGGTACTTCATCGGCTTTCGCAACGTCGCAGGTCTCGGCGGCAACTTCACCGAGCAGCCGAACGCGGTGAACCTCGGAGCCGCCCTCTATCTCGACAACGACGGCGTCAACGACGGTAACTACGAATTACGCGGCGGACCCGCGAACAGCGGCGGCAGTCTCGACGTGCCGATTCTCCGCTTCTTCACCCGCGTCGACGACGGCGACGGCATCGAGGACTCGGCCGACAACTGCCCGACGGTCGCGAACGCCCCGCAGGAGGACACCGACGCCGACGGCGTCGGCAACGCCTGCGACCCCTGCAACGGCCCCGGCATTGCCGACGTCGACGCCAACCAGGTGTGCGACGCGCCGGTGCCCGTCGAGCCGAACGGGAAGCTCACGAACGCGACCCGGATCTTCTGCCCGGCGACGACCATCGCCACCGACATCGCCACGGCGACCGACGTCGACTTCTATTCCCTCTTCCTCGAGTCCGGGACGATCCTCAAGGTCGACATCGACGCGGCGCTGAACGGCTCGACGCTCGACTCGGACCTGGTGGTCTTCGACGCCGCCGGCAAACGCCAGGCGCTGAGCCGCGACGATCCGGCGCCGGGCGAGCCCGACCCCACGACCGATTCCTACCTCGAGTTCGCCGCGCCGGCGGCCGGCCTGTACTTCATCGGCGTCGCCGCCTTCCCCGACCTCGCGATGAGCGAGGACAGCGCGTTCTCGACCGGCGCGTACACCATGTCGGTCACCTGCACGCCGCAGGTGAACGAGCCCAACAACACCATCGCCACCGCCACGATGTCCTCCTGCCCGTTCACGACCGAGGACGCCGAGATCGCGCCCGGCGACGTCGACTACTACTCGTTCACCGCAGCGCTCGGCGAGGTGGTGCGGATCGACGTCGACGCCGCGCAGCTCGGCTCGCCGCTCGACTCGATCCTGGCGCTCTTCAACAGCAACGGCCTGCTGATCGGCAACGTCAGCTTCGACGATGCCGCGCCGGGGGAGCCCACCCCCACCACCGACTCGTACATCGAGTTCTTCGTCACCAACCCCGGGACGTACTACGTCGCCGTCGGCGCCAGCGGCGACTTCGATTTCACCGGCAGCGGCGGCCAGAGCTCGGGCCCGTACACGCTCTCGGTCACGTGCTCACCACCGCCCGGCGAGCCCAACGACACCCGCGCCGAAGCGACGGCGATCACCTGCAACTCGACCACCGTCGACGCCGGCATCCCCCTCAAGGGCGACGTCGACTTCTACAAGGTCAGCCTGACTGGCGGGCAGATCGTCACCCTCGACCTCGATCACGTCGGCAGCCGGTTCGATCCGGAATTGGATTCGATCGTGGGCGTGTTCGACGCCAACGGCAACCTCGTCACCTTGAACGACGACAACGCGGCGCCGGGCGAGGCCAACGGCGTCCAATCGTATCTGCAGTTCCAGGTGCCAACGAGCGGCATGTACTTCATCGGCGTCACGTCGTGGGACGACTTCGACTTCGACGGCACCAGCGACGCGGTCGGCGATCTCACCACGGGGCGCTACAGCCTGGCCCTCACCTGCGCCGCCGCCGTCCCAGGAACGATCGTTCCCATCATCTGGGATCGCTTCGATGCCAGCATCGCCGTCATCGACGACTCCTCCGTGATCTACGAGCTGCCCTTCACGTTCCCCTGGTTCGGCCGGAACATCGTGCGGATCGCCGTCAACACCAACGGCCTGGTCGAGCTGCTGGAGCAGGGCGACGTGTGCGGCGAGTGCCCCAACGATAACTTCCCCGGCGCGCTGACGCACTTCGAGGGCAACCACGTCGCCAAGAACATCGACGCCCTCTTCGCCGCCAACGACGATCTCATCACCGGGGTCGTGATCGAGGCGCTCGCCGACCGGGTGGAGATCATCTGGACGGGTCCCACCGTCAACGACTTCCTTCCCAACTTCGACGTCAGCCAGCAGCTCTCGTTCAAGGTCGTCCTCTTCAACGACGGGCGCGTGCAGTGGAAGTTCTTCGACATGCGCTACTCGACCAAGGACGGCGATCTCTTCTCCGGCTACTACGACGAGGTCGCGAACGTAGAGCGTGAGGTGCCCGGCGGGTCGCTCTCGATCACGGGCAAGAACGTCCACAAGGCGTTCCAGTTCACGCCCGGATCGGGGCACCCCGCGATCGCGGCGATTCCCTGGGACGCGAAGGACGCCGGCATCGCCGCCACCGACGACGACGTCGTCGCCTACACCCTGCCCTTCACGTTCCCCTGGTACGGCCGGCAGATCACCAAGATCAGCGTCAACACCAACGGCCTGGTCGAGCTCCTCGAGAACGGCGAGTCGTGCACGGAGTGCACCGCGGCGCTCACGCACTTCCAGGGCGACCACGTCAGCAAGAACATCGACGCGCTCTTCGCCGCCAACGACGACCTCGCGGCCGGCGTCGTGATCGAGGGATTCACCGATCGCGTCGAGATCATCTGGATCGGCGCACCCGCCGTGGCGCCCGACTTCACCATCGATCCGCTCGCCTTCAAGCTGATCCTCTTCCCGGACGGACGCGTCGAGTGGAAGTTCTTCGACATGGCCTACGACGGCAGGAGCGGCGATCTCTTCTCCGGGCTCTACGACGAGGTCGGGAACGCCCCCCAGGAGATCTACGGCGGCTCGACGTCGTTCGTCGGCACGGAGGTCCAGCGGGCGTTCCGCTTCACCGGTCAAGTCGAAGGCCCGCCAGGGAGCCCGAGCTGCTCCGACGGCGTGGACAACGACGGCGATCAGCAGATCGACGGCGCCGACAGCGACTGCGACGGCTGCGGCGACGGCAATCTGGACACGGGCGAGGCGTGCGACGACGGCAACACGCAAAACGGCGACGGCTGCGACACCAACTGCACGGTGAGCGCCTGCGGTAACGGCATCCGCGCCGGCGCCGAGGCCTGCGACCCTCAGGCACAGCCGACCGGCTGCCGCTTCAACGAGATCTGCCAGCCCGCCGGCGACCCGGCCGAGTGCACCTGCGTCGCCGGCGCAATCGTGCCGCTCGATCACTTCCTCGGCTACCAGGTCAAATCGGCGACCGAGTTCCCGAAGGGCGTGCACGCGCTCCTCGCCGACGAGTTCGCGACCGCGCTCTACGACGTGAAAACGCCGCTGGGTCTCTTTGTTCCCGCGAACAAGAACAACGAGGGGATCCACGACGCGGCGACCCATCTCCGCGCCTACCAGCTCGCGCTCGCCAAGTCGCGCTGCGCCGACAACGCGACCGCGAACGCACGCGGCGCCTGCAAGAAGGAGCCTGACTGCGGCGGCATAGCGAAGACGACGACGTTCTGCGTGAAGCAGCCGAAGGCCGCGAGTCACCTCGGCATCCACGTCCAGAACCAGTTCTACCCCAACGGCGAGCTCGTCCTCGACCTCGCGAAGCCCGAGCGCCTCCTGGTGCCGACGGCGAAGAGCCTCGCCGGTCCGGTCTCGCCCCCGGACCCGGCGACGCACGGGGTCGATCACCTCACCTGCTACAAGGCCACGATCGGCAAGGGCGCGGCGAAGTTCCCCAAGGGCATCCAGGCATCGGTCGTCGACCAGTTCAATCAACCGAAGACCTACGACGTGAAGAAGCCGGCACGGCTATGCATCGCCAGCGACAAGAACGACGAGGGGATCAAGAACCCGGATGCGACCCTGATGTGCTACCAGGTGAAGCCCGCCAAGGGGCAGCCGAAGCATGTCGCGGTGAGCCCCGTCTTCCTCAACAACCAGCTCGGCCCCGACCGCGTCGCCACCAAGAAGGACGTGGAGCTGTGCGTGCCGTCGATCAAGACCGGGCCGTAACAGCGGCCGACCCGCATCAACCACAAGCTCACATCACGCCACAGCGGTTCAGCACGCACGTCTTGCGAGCTTTCTCTTGCTTGCAGCGGACGGTTGTAGATCCGGGTCGCTCCCGATCCTGAGGCGCGACAGGCATAGCGAGAAGCGGCGGCGGCCGGCGGCGGCATGAAAGCCGCGCGCGATGTCAATCGCCAGCGCGCGGCGCGCGCGCCATTCGGCGGGGGTGTCGAACGCGCGGCGCCAGGCGGTGAGGCCGACGCGTCGTACCCCGGCGGGGTCGCGGTCGGGGGTTTCCCAGTCGAGGCCGCGGCACTCGCCGTACGCGAGCGGTACGCCGAGCGTCGCGAGGAGCGCCGGCCATTCGCCGTAGATCGACGCGTCTCGCGCACGCGAGCGGCGAAGAAGCGCGGCGGTGAGCGCACGCGTCAGCACGAACGAGGGCACGAGGACGTCGACGCGGCGCTCGAGGCCGAGCCGGACCGCGAGGTGCGCGTTCGCAGCGCGCTCGGTCTCGAAGAGCGGGCGGTGATGGCTGCGATGCGCGGCGACCGTCCGGCCGATCACCAAGGCGGGATGGCGCTCGGCGACCCGTAGCACGGCGGCGAGCTCGCGCGGGCGCGTCGCCACCCAGTGGAGTGCACGATCGAAGTCGAGGTAGTGGACGCGCGCTCCGCCGCCCGCGAGCGCGCGGCGGAGCGCGAGACGATAGAGGGGGCCGCGGGTGTTGGTACGCGGGCTACCGGCGTAGACGCCGAGCTCGGCGAGCAACGCGTTCACTGCGGGCGCCGTCGGCGGGCTCGTCGTCACCGCGATCGCGCCGTAGAGACGGCGGAGCGCGGGCACCCTACGGCGGATCATGCCGCAGAGCGCGCCAGTCGCGTCGTGCAGGGTGGCGGCGAGGGTGAGTTCGACGTCGGCCCCGAGAGCCGCCTTCCGTGTCACCGAAGGAACAGTCGCGCCGCCGGGTTGTTGGTCTCGTCGACCGACTCGAAGCCGAGGCGGGCGAGACGGGCGAGGAGCTCGGGACGTTCCGCCCCCGGCACCTCGAAGCCGCAGAGGACGCGGCCGAACGCGGCCCCGTGGTTGCGGTAGTGGAAGAGCGAGATGTTCCACTGCGCGCCGAGGTTGGTGAGGAACTGCATCAGCGCACCCGGTCGCTCGGGGAACTCGAAACTGAAAAGCACCTCGTCGGCGGCGTGCGGGGTGCGGCCGCCGACCATGTGGCGGACGTGCGTCTTCGCGAGGTCGTCCTCGGTCAAATCGACGCAGGGATAGCCGGCGGCGACGAGCGCGCGCACGATCGCGCTCGCTTCGTCGCGCCCCGTCACCTCGAGGCCGACGAAGATGTGCGCCTCGTCGCGCGACGCGAGCCGATAGTTGAACTCGGTGACCGCGCGTTCGCCGATGGCGGCGCAGAACTCGAGGAAGGCGCCCGGCCGCTCGGGGATGGTGACGGCGAGGATCGCCTCGCGATGCGCGCCGACGTCGGCGCGCTCGGTCACGTAGCCGAGACGCGCGAAGTTCATGTTGGCACCCGACGCCACCGCGACGACCGAACCCGGCCCGAGCGTGCCGGCGGCCGCGACGCGCTTCAGGCCGGCGATCGCCAGCGCGCCCGAGGGCTCGAGGACGGCACGCGTGTCCTCGAAGGCGTCCTTGATCGCGGCGCAGATCTCGTCGATTTCGACCGTCACGCAGTCGTCGAGCGCCGCGCGGCAGATGGCGAAGGTGTGCTCGCCGACCTGCCGCGCGGCGACGCCGTCGGCGAAGATACCGACGTGCTCGAGGACGACGCGCCGGCCTGCGCGCAGCGAGCGCGTCATCGCGTCCGAGTCGACGGGCTCGACGCCGATCACACGCACGTCGGGACGGATCTCCTTCACGACCGCAGCGACGCCGGCGGCGAGCCCGCCGCCGCCGACCGGCACGAACACGGCGTGGAGATCGCGCGGCGCCTGGTGCAGGATCTCGAGGGCGACCGTACCCTGACCCGCGATCACGTCGAGGTCGTCGAAAGGCGGGATGACCGTCATACCGGTCTCGGCCGCGAGCTCCGCGCAGCGCTCGGCGGCTGCCGCGTAGTCGTCACCCACGAGGTCGATCGTGGCGCCGTAGCGGCGCACCGCCTCGATCTTGATGGCCGGCGTCGTGCGCGGCATCACGATGCGACAGCGGAGCTCGAGGCGCGCCGCCGCGAAGGCCACGCCCTGGGCGTGATTCCCGGCCGACGCGGCGATGACCCCCGCCGCCCGCTCCCGGTCGTCGAGGAGCGCGATGCGATTGTAGGCGCCGCGCAACTTGAAGGAGAAGATCGGCGTCAGATCCTCGCGCTTCAGATAGACCGGGCGCCCGAGACGGGTCGTGAGGCCGGGGGCGCAATGGAGCGGCGTCGGATCGGGCAGCACGTCGGCGACGCGCGCGTTCAGCACCCGCTTCAGCATGTCCCGCATGAGGGCATCGACTATCCGGCGCGAGTGGTGCCGCGCAATGGCGGGCTGCGCTCGTTCAATGCCGCTCGCGTCGCGGATGCAGCGCGAGCGCCGGTGTCGCGCCGCGATCGTAGACGAGGCGTCCGTCGGCGACACGCGCGAAGTCGGGCAGCCGGTGCGGGGTCCATCGCGCTCCACCGCCGATGTGCTGCACGTCCCACCCGGCGACGAGCAGTCGATCCGCGATCAGGCGGCGATGGCAGCGCCACCAGAGTGCTTCGGCGCACATGACCGCGGTCGGCGCCGTGCGCGCCAGCTCCTCGAGGTCGGCGAGCGCAGCCGCGAACTCCGCCGTGTCGGCGTAGTCGGCGTAGTTGCGAAATGCCGGCACCTCCCACGCGACGTGCGGCGACGGCGTGGTCGCTTCGCCCCGGCGTCCGCCAAGGGCCGGCATCCAGTGGTATGCGATGCCCTGCGCCGGACTCGCCGCCGCGAGCGCTTCACGTCCGAAGTGCGCATGCCGTCGCGATCCGGGAAAGGCGCGGACGTCGACGAGCGTCCGCACGCCGATCGGCGCGAGGAGCGCGAAGAACTCCTCCGCCGCGAGGTTCGAATGGCCGACGCTGTAGACGACCCGCGCCATTGCCGCATCATGCCCGGACACGAGGTACGGACGCCATGGGATCGCTGGCGATCGCACGCCGAGAGCTGCTACGTGACGTCGGTATGAACGTCACGCTGGCGAGCCTTTTCGTCGCCGCGACCTTGGAGATCGCCGGCGACGCCGCGATTCGCGCCGGATTGCTGCGTGCGAAGTGGCCGTTCGTCGTCGCCGGCGCCGCGCTGCTCGTCGTCTATGGGCTGGTCGTGAACGCGAACCGCACGATCGACTTCGGCCGGCTCATGGGCGCGTACATCGCCGTCTTCTTCATCGTGAGCCAGATCGTCGGCGTGGTCGCGTTCGGCGAGCGGCCGAGCGTCCGAATCCTCCTCGGAGGAGCACTGATCGTCGCCGGCGGCCTCTGCATTCAGCTCGGGTCCGAGTGAACACCCGGGAAGCGCTCGCGTCGTCGCGCGCCGCTGACCGTCAGGTCTCGTCCTTGCCGATCCACTTCGTGCGTCCGGCGACCGGACGGAAGGCGGCCAGCCGCTCGAGGACGCGCGCCGGGTCGGCGTCGCTGATCACCAGCGCGCGATGCTCCGGACGGACGAAGCGTTCCTCGGTCGCGCGGTCCAGAAGCATGAGGAAGGGCGCGAAGTAGCCGGCGACGTCGAGGACGGCGATCGGCTTCTCGTGCAGGCCGAGCTGCGCCCAGGTGATCGCCTCGAAGAGCTCGTCGAAGGTCCCGAATCCGCCGGGGAGCGCGACGAAGCCGTCGGCGAGCTCGGCCATGAGTGCCTTGCGCTCGCGCATGCTCGGGACGATGCGCAGATCCGCGAGCCCTTGGTGCGCGATCTCCTTGGTCGCGAGGGCGCGCGGGATGACGCCGATCACCTCCCCGCCCACCGCCAGCACCGCGTCGGCGACGACGCCCATGAGCCCGACGCTGCCGCCGCCGTAGACGAGCCCGATTCCGCGCGCGACCAATGCCGCTCCGAGCGCCCGCGCCGCGTCCGCGTACGCCTCCCGCGCCCCGAAGCTCGATCCACTGAACACACACACCCGTCGGAGCGCCGTCATGACGCCCCTCTGGTAGCGCCCCCCTAACGCAACCGCAACGGCGGATCCGCGCCTGCGGGATCGTTCGTCAGGCGCTCGGCTCTTCGTGCTCCCACTTCAGGATGTCGAGCTCGTGAAACCGCTCTCGCAACCACGGCGTCAGCAACCCGAGGCGCTTCACGTTTGGGACGACCTTCGAGAAGAGCATCTTCTGGAACTCGCGCATGATCTCCGACTTCATGACGATCTCGTGCGTCTTCTCGATCGGCAGGCCCATCTCGCGCCACACCTCGACGGCGTAGAGGCGGTCGCGCATCAGGCGGCAGCCCTCGTAGGTGAACTCCTGGCGCTCGCGCATCTCGCGCTCGTTCAGCTCCTTGTAGAAGCCTTCGAGCGAGAGCACGCCGAAGGCGACGTGGCGCGACTCGTCGCGCATGACGTACTGGGTGAGCTGCTTGAGTAGCGGCTCGGTGGAGAACTTCTCCATGAGGCCGAAGGCGGCCATGGCGAGGCCCTCCACCAGGATCTGCATGCCGAGGTACTTCATGTCCCAGCGCGAGTCGGTGAGGATCTGGTCGAGCAGCGTCTTCAGGTGCCGGTTCACCGGGTACTGCCGGGTGAGCTTCTCGCGCAGGTAGCGCGCGTAGACCTCGACGTGCCGGGCCTCGTCCATCACCTGCGAGGCGCCGTAGAGCTTGGCGTCGAACGACGGCGTCGCGTCGACGATCTGCGCGGTGGCGAGGAGCGCACCCTGCTCGCCGTGCAGGAACTGCGACAGCGTCCAGGCGAGCGCCTCGCGACGCAGCTTTCGCACCTCGGCCGGCGTCAGCTTCGCCCAGATGTGGGTGTTGTAGACGGGGATCTGGAAATCGGGGACCAGCTCGGCCTCGGGGTCGACGCTCGTCTCCCACGCCAGCTGCTCGCTGGCGTTCCACTGGTCCCGCTTGGCCTTCTCGTAGAGGTTGCGCAGGTCCTGGCGGTCGACGCCGTAGTTCCAGGTGTAGGTGGTGTCGAAGGCGGTGTGGATCGCCTCGGTCGTGTCGTCGGCGGCCGAGCCGGCGTCGAGGGCTGCTTCAGCCATGGGAGACTCCCTTCGTATGCGCCGCGCGGGCGCTGAGCCCGTGCAGCGCGAGCGTGGTCATGGTCTCGTGGAGCGTCTCGATCGGCACCGGCTCCTGCTCGGTCCACCAGCGGAGCATCTGCGTCGCCATGCCGACGAGGGCCTGCGCGACGACCGCGATCGGGAGCGGGGCGAACACCCCGCTCGCGATCCCCTCGCGGATCGTCTCCTCGATGTCGGCGGCGAACAGCGCCTGCGCGCGGTGGACGACGTCGTTGTAGGCCGCGGCGTGGCCGAAGACGATGCGGAAGACGGAGCGGTTGTCCTGAGCGAAGCGGCAGAAGGCGGCGTTGCCGGCGCGCACCTTCTCGAGCACGTCGCGGGCGTTGGCGCGGGCCGCGTCGGTGGTCGCCTTCAGGCGCCGGACGGTGTCCTCGACGACGGCGTCGAAGAGCGCCTCCTTGGTCGGGAAGTGGAGGTAGAAGGTGCCGACGCCGACGTCGGCGGCCGCGGCGATGTCGCTGATCTTCGTCTCGTGGAGGCCCTTCTCGGCGAGGACCCTGGTGGCCGCCGCGAGCAGGTCCTGGCGGGTCCGCTCGCGCCGGCGCTCGAAGCGGTTGGTGGCGAGTGCCGTGTTTGACGCTCTGTTCATAACTGAAGCGAGATTCAGCTAGCTCTGGCGGGGGGCTCGTGTCAAGCCTCCTTGGCGGCGGCGATGGCGCGCGAGCGGCGGGTCCTGCCCAGGCGTGCCGCGGACTTGGATGCCGCGAACATGGACGGGGCGCCTCGGGTACCCCGCGAGCCTGTCGAAGTGCTAGAGGCTACCGCTCGCGAGATCCTGGAGGTTCGCAGAAGGGTCGCAGGGATCGTGATGCCTGGACGCTGGTTCGTTCGTCTCCTGATCACCTTCTCCGGCTTCTGCAGCCTCGTGTATCAGGTCGTGTGGGACC
>JBGOSW010000096.1:0-16066 GCA_041476145.1 Binatia bacterium | reverse complement strand
ACTTGACGCCTGCTTCCTCGCCGTTCTGGTAATCGAGGACTTCGGTCTTGTATCCGCGCTTCTCAGACCAGCGAAGGTACATGCGCATCAGCATTTCCGCCCAGTCCTGCGCCTCGGTGCCGCCGGCGCCGGGGTGGATCGAGAGGATGCAATTGCCGGCGTCGTGCTCGCCGCCGAGCATCTGCTGCATCTCGAGCGCGGCGACGCCTTGCTCGGCGCTGTCGACCTTGGCGCGCGTCTCGGTGAGCGCGTCCTCGTCACCCTCGAGCGCGAGTTCGAGAAAGACGCCGGCGTCGTCGAGCTCGGTGCGCTGGTGCCGCCAGCCGTCGAGCGTCGTCCGCAGCTTGGCGCGCTCGCGCTGCACCTTCTGCGCGCGCTCGTGGTCGTTCCAAAAACTGGACTGCTGGACCTGCTCGTCGAGGGCCGCTAAGCGCGCCTCGGTGCCGGGGATGTCAAAGATGCCCCCGGAGCGTCTCGAGACGTCGCTCGAGGACGCCGAGACGCTCTCGGAGCTCGTTGGTCGCGGTGGTCATCTCGACGGAGATCATGCGGGTTGCCTCCCATCCATGGACATGTCGCGCGGTCGGCCGATCGCGAGCAGCACGACCAGCACCACCATCAGCAGGCAACCGTAGACGAAGACGTCGCCGACCTGGGCGTAGAGCGTCGACACGCCGGTCCAGCGCACCGTGTCGACGCGCCAGGCGGTCTCGAAGAGATTCGTGCGCCAGCGGATGCGGCCATCGACGTCCACGATAGCAGAAAAGCCGGTATTCGCCACGCGCACGATCGGGACGCGATTCTCGATCGCACGCACGGTGACCATGGCGAGGTGCTGGTACGGCGCCGAGGTGCGTCCGAACCAGGCGTCGTTGGTGATGTTGACGAGGAAGTCCGCGCCGCCGGCGACGAAGCGCCGCGTGAGGCCGGGGAAGATACCTTCGTAGCATATCAGCGTCCCGAAATTTCCCCGTGGCGTCTGGAACACGACCGGCGTCGTTCCGCCGCGGAATTCACCGATACCCTCGACGACCTTGTGCACGAAGAAGAAGAGGCGGGCGAGCGGCACGTACTCGCCGAACGGCACGAGCTCCATCTTGTCGTAGGAGCGATCGGCGGCGCCGTCGGGACCGACCAGGTAGGCGCGGTTGTACAGCGCCAAGCCGGCGTCGTCTTCGCTGAAGGCGGGGCTGCCGAAAAGGAGCCAGACGTGCTCGCGCTCCGCGAGCGCGGTGATGCGGCCGCGGAGGTCGCCGCCGTTCTGGAAGAAAAACGGCGCCGCCGTCTCCGGCCACACGACCAGCTCCGCGCCGGCCGCGACCGCCTCGCCGGTCAGCCGCTCGTAGTGATCGATCGTGGCCTCTTGGTACTCCGGATCCCACTTCTCGTCCTGCGCGACGTTGCCCTGGATGACGCCGACACGCAGCGAGCCCGCGGACGGCGTGCGCTCGAGGACGCGCACGCGCCAGAAGCCCCAGCCGACGAGCACGATGAGGACGGTCGTGAGCGCCAGTAGTCCGCGCGTGCTCGGAGGTTGCCCGTCGCGCCAGCGACGAAAGGCGCCGTAGACGACGACGTTCACCAACACGACCAGCGCCGAGATGCCGTAGATGCCGGTGAACTCGGCGAACTGGATCAGATACGTCGTGCGATACTGGGAGTAGCCGAGCGCCACCCACGGAAAGCCGCCGAGGATGTAGGTTCGTACCCACTCGAGGACGACCCAGAGCGGCGGTGCGACGAGCGCGAGCTCGACACCGCTCGCGCGCGCGCGCTCGCACGCGGCCATGAAGACGGCGACGAAGAGCCCGAGGAATCCGCACAGCAGCACGAGCGGGCCGACGCTCACGAACGGCGAGAGGTTGGTGTACGTACCGATCGTCACCACCAACCAGTAGAGGGTGGCGACGAAGAAGACCGTGCCCGCCGTCCATCCGGCGCGAAAGGCGACCGCGACGCCGCGTCCGAGGCCGACCCAGAAGAGCGGCACGAGCGCGACCCACGCGAGCGGGTTCCAGTCGACGGCGGGAAAGGCGAGCGCGAGCAGCGCGCCGCTGAGCGCGGCGACGGCACGACGCGTTCCCGCCGACAGCGCCGGCGCGCGGCGCGCGGGCGCGCCGTGCCTCCATGCGGGCGCCGGCGAGACGTCGAGCGGCCGGCCGATCATCGCCGCGCTTCCTCCGCACCGACGCGACGCCGCGGCGTCAACGCCGGCAGCACGGCGCGGACAGCGCGCTCCTTGCGACGCATGCGTCGTTCTTCGGTGGGCGACCGTTCGTGATCGTAGCCGACGAGGTGCAACACGCCGTGCACCAGGAGTGCGTCGAGGCGAGCGGCGAGCGGCACGCGGCTCTCGTGCGCCTGCGCCGCCGCCGTATCGATCGAGATCACGACGTCGCCGAGCACGCGGCCCCGCCGTCCCGTCGACGCCACCGTCACCGGGACGTCCGGCGCCGCGTCTTCGGTGAGCGCGAAGGCGAGCACGTCGGTCGTGCGGTCGCGCCCACGATAGGCCGCGTTGAGCGCGCGCATCTCGTGATCGTCGACGAGCGACAGGCTGAGCTCGTCGCGACCGAGGCCGAGCGCGCGCAGGACCTGCTCCCCGCGCGTGCGTGCGTAGGCCGTCCACGGCCGGGCCGCCGCCGTCCGGCAGGAGATCGTCACCGGCATCGGTGATACGACGGGACGCCGTGCGCGCGAGTGCGCCGCCATCCGATGGCCGGGCGGGCGGCGACCGCCCTCTCGCTCAGGGCCCGCTCCGATCGGAGGCGTTCTCGGCACGCTCGTAGGCGGCGATGATGTTCTGCACCAGACGATGGCGCACGACGTCGCGCTCGCTGAAACGCACGAACTCGATGCCCGGGATGTCGCGCAAGATGTGCTGCGCCTCCTTGAGGCCCGAAAGCTTGCCGGCGGGAAGGTCGATCTGGGTGACGTCGCCCGTGATGACCGCCTTCGAGCCGTAGCCGAGCCGGGTGAGGAACATCTTCATCTGCTCGGGCGTGGTGTTTTGCGCCTCGTCGAGGATCACGAAGGAGTCGTTCAAGGTGCGCCCGCGCATGAACGCGAGCGGCGCGACCTCGATCGTGCCGCGCTCGAGCATCTTTCGCGCCCGGTCGAAGTCGACCATGTCGTGGAGCGCGTCGTAGAGCGGTCGGAGGTAGGGGTTCACCTTCTCGGCGAGATCCCCGGGAAGGAAGCCGAGCTTCTCGCCGGCCTCGACCGCCGGACGCGTGAGGATAATGCGGGTGAAGCCCTGCTTCATGAGGTCGGCGATCCCCATCGCCATCGCGAGGTAGGTCTTGCCGGTGCCGGCCGGGCCGATCGCGAACACGATGTCGTGCTGACGGATGGCGTCGATGTAGGCCTTCTGCGCCACGCTCTTCGGCGTGATCACGCGCCGGTGGGCGGCGATGTAGACGGTGTCGAGGAAGATGTCGCGCACGTTGGCGGTGCGGTCGCCGGAGACGATGCGGACGGCGTAGTCGACGTCGCTCGCGTAGACGGGAAGGCCGCGCTCGAGCACACCGTAGAGCTGACTGAGGACGCTCGCCGCGAGCTCACGCGACGGCTCGTCGCCGCTGATCAAGACCGTCTTTCCGGTCACACCGATCCGCACCCCGAGCGCGCGCTCGATCGCCTTCAGGTGCTCGTCGTGATGACCGAGTAGCTCGTGAAAGAGCCGGTGGTCCTGGAACTCGAGTCGGCTCCCGTCGTTCGCGACGCGGCCGCCGCTGCCGGGCTCAGCCGCGGTGGCCGGATCCGAGGCGTTCGCGCTCGTCGCCTCGCCATCGTCGGCCGGGGGCGGAGGTCCGGATGGCGGGACGGGCCCGCTCGACACCCTCGGCGTGTGACGCGCGGTCATCCGATGATCTTGTAGACCTGCGCCAACGCGTCGTCGAGTCGCGCCGGGTCTTTTCCGCCCGCTTGGGCGAAATCGGGACGCCCGCCGCCGCCGCCGCCGACGAGCGGCGCGATCTGCTTCAGGAGGTTCCCGGCGTGATAGCGCTTCACCAGGTCCTTGCTGACCGCCGCCACGAGCGTCACCTTGGTACCGTCGGTGGTGCCGAGCGCGACGACGCTCGGTGCGAGCTTCTCCTTGAGACGGTCGGCGAGCTCGCGGAGCGCCTTGTCGTCGAGGTCGTCGACGCGGGTCGCAAGGACGCGGATGCCGTCGACCGTACGCGCCTGCGACGCGAGGTCGCCACTCTGCGCGCCCGCGAGCCCGCGTTGCAGCTTCTCGAGCTTGCGCTCGAGCTCGCGCTGCTGCGCGAGCAGGCGCTCGAGACGCTCCACGGCCTCGTCCTCGGACACGTGCAAGGTCTCGCCGATCTGTCGCAGACGTTGCTCGCGCGCCTGCATCCAATCGAGAGCACCACCACCGGTCACCGCGTCGATACGACGTACGCCGGCCGCGACTCCACTCTCGCCGCGCAGCTTGAAGAGACCGATGTCGCCGGTGCGCCGCACGTGCGTCCCGCCGCAGAGCTCGAGTGAGAAGTCACCCATGCGCAGCACCCGCACGCGATCGCCATACTTGTCGCCGAAGAACGCCAAGGCGCCGAGCTTCATCGCCTCGTCGTACGATACCTCGGTGGCGACGCACTCGACGTTGGCGCGGATGCGGGCGTTCACCTCGTCCTCCATCGCGTCGAGCTCCTCGGCCGGGATCGCCGCGATGTGGTTGAAATCGAAGCGCAGGCGATCGGGGGCGACGAGCGATCCCGCTTGGCGGACGTGGCCGCCCAGGCGCTCGCGCAGAACGCCGTGCAAGAGGTGCGTCGCCGAGTGATTCAGCCGCACCGCCTCGCGCCGCGCCTCGTCGACGAGCAGGCGCACGCGGTCTCCGGCGGCGACGGCACCGCGCACCACACGCACGCGATGTACGATGAGGTCGGCGTTCGGGCGCAGTGTCTCGAGCACCTCGAGACGGTCGCCGCGCTCGGTCTCGATGACGCCGGTGTCGCCCACCTGACCGCCGGATTCGCCGTAAAAGGGCGTCTCCTCGGTCACGATCTCCGCCTCCTCGCCCTCGCGAACGCCCTGCGGACGCGCGCTCCCGTCGGCCGTCACCGCGGTCACGACCGACTCCCAGCGCGACACGCGCTCGCCGACGAAACGCGAGCGGCGGTCGTCGGCGGAGGCGCTTTGCGACGTGAAGCGCTTCGCTTCGCGACCGCGGGCACGCTGCTCCTCCATCATGCGCGCGAAGCCGGCGTGGTCGACGGTGAGGTCTTGGCCGCGCAGGATGTCCTCGGTGAGGTCGAGCGGGAAGCCGAACGTGTCGTACAGCCGGAACGCCACCGCGCCAGGCAGCACGCCGCCCGGCGGGAGCGTCGCGAGCTCGCCCTCGAGTAGCGCGAGACCTTTGTCGAGCGTCTCCGCGAAGCGGCTCTCCTCGCCGCGCGCGACGTCGGCGACGAACGCCTGGCGCGCGCGCAGCTCGGGGTACGCGCCGCCCAAGATCTCGACGACCGGTGCGACCAGGTCGGTGAGGAAGGGCCTGTCGAGGCCGAGCAGCTTCCCATGGCGCGCGGCGCGCCGCAGGATGCGGCGCAGCACGTAACCGCGGCCCTCGTTCGAGGGGAGCACGTCGTCGGCGATCATCACCGCGACCGCGCGCGCGTGGTCGGCGATCACGCGGAAGGAGACGTCCGCCGTCGCGTCGGTGCCGTACCGCCGGGCGGCGAGCGACTCGGTGGCGGCGATGATCGGGCGGAACAGATCGGTGTCGTAGTTGCTGCCCACCTGCTGGAGGACGGCGGTGATGCGCTCGAGACCCATGCCGGTGTCGACGTGCTTGGACGGGAGTTCCTGCAGACTGCCGTCGCGCTGGCGGTCGTATTGGATGAAGACGAGGTTCCAGAGCTCGATGAAACGCGCGCATCCGGCGTTGACGGCGCACACGTGACCCGCCGCGCCGCGCCGGTCGCATGCTTCCGGGCCCCGATCCATGTGGATCTCGGAGCACGGGCCGCACGGCCCGGTCTCGCCCATCTCCCAGAAGTTCTCCGCCTCGAAACGCAGCACGCGCTCCGCCGGTAGATCGCTCACCCGCGACCACTCGCCGGCCGCCTCGTCGTCGGTGGTGTAGACCGTCGCCCACAGACGGTCTTTCGGCAGACGCCATTCGCGCGTGAGGAGCTCCCACGCCCAGGGGATCGCCTCGGCCTTGTAGTAGTCCCCGAACGACCAGTTGCCGAGCATCTCGAAGAAGGTGTGGTGGTAAGTGTCGCGCCCCACCTGCTCGAGGTCGTTGTGCTTGCCGGAGAGGCGCAGGCACTTCTGGGCGCTCGCGGCACGCGGATGCGCCGGCTCCTTCTCGCCGAGGAAGATCGGCTTGAAGGGCACCATCCCCGCGTTGGTGAAGAGGAGAGAGGGATCGTGCTCGGGCACGATGGAGGCGCTCGGCATGACGCGATGATCGCGTGCCGCGAAGAACTCGAGGAAGCCGCGCCGAATGTCGTTACCGCGAATCGTCGTCTCCGAGAATCTCGCGCACGGCCTCCGCAAGGTGACCGCGCCCGATCAAGAACCGATACGCCCGCGCCCGTGCGGACGCGTCCGGCAATGGATCATGACCGAATTTCCGGCGGAGCGCGAGGCGAGCGATTTCGACATCGCACCGACCCTCCATGACCGCCGCGACCGCCGCCTCGACGACGTCATCGGCGACTCCTCGACGAGTCAGTTCGTGCGCCACGCGCAGACGCCCGTGGCCGCGGTGCAGGAGCAGCTCCTCGGCGCGACGCCGCGCCAACGCGGCGTCGTCGAGATAGCGGAGCTCGCGCAGGCGGAGAAGCGTGTCGGCGATCGTCGCCGGCGCGAAGCGGCGGCGCACGAGCTCCGTCTCGATCTCGGTAGCGGAGCGCGGCGCGCGCGCGAGCAGGCGAAGCGCTACGGCGCGGGCGTCGCCGTCGGAGCCCGAACGCGGTGCGGACTCAGAAGCGATCGATCTTGAACGCCGCCGCCTGGCCATTCTCGGCGGGCTGCGCCGACTTGTCGAAGGTGTCCCAGTGCGCATCGCTCGCCGAGCCGATGCCACGGATCTTCAGGGCGAAGTCGTCGGGGTTCGTCGCCTGCGCGATCGCCTCCTCGTACGTGATCAACCCCTGCCGGTAGAGCGCCATCAGGGACTGGTCGAACGTCTGCATGCCGTAGGTGGCGTGGCCGCGGGCGATCGCGTCGTGGAGCTCGTGCGTCTTCTCCTTGATCGCAATGCATTCGCGCGTGAGCGCCGTCGACAGCAGTACCTCGACCGCGGGCACCATGCCCTCCCCGTCGGCACGCTTCACGAGGCGTTGGCTGATGATGCCGCGGACGATGGAGGAGAGGATCAACCGCATCTGATCGCGTTGGTGTTCGGGAAACGCGGAGATGGCGCGCGTGATCGTCTCGCGCGCGTCGAGCGTGTGCAACGTGCTCATGACGAGGTGACCGGTCTCGGCGGCGAGGATCGCCGTCTCGATCGTTTCGAGGTCGCGCATTTCGCCGACGAGGATCACGTCGGGATCCTGGCGCAGGGCGCCGCGGAGCGCGTCCGCGAACGTGCGCGCGTCGTAGCCGATCTCGCGTTGATTGATGATGCATTTGTCGTCGCGATGCGTGTACTCGATCGGGTCTTCGATGGTGATGATGTGCCGATCGCGTTGCTGGTTGATGTGGTCGATCATCGCGGCGAGCGTCGTGCTCTTGCCGCTGCCGGTGGTGCCGGTGACGAGGACGAGGCCACGATGCTCGAGCGCGATGCGCTCGACGACCGGCGGCAGGTTGAGGTCGCGAATGTTGCGAACGAGCGGCGGAATCACGCGCAGCGCGATGCTGACCTCGCCGCGCTGGCGGAATATGTTGACGCGGAACCGTCCGAGCGACGGGCACGAGTACGCGAGGTCGGCTTGGAAACGCTCGCGAAACTGTGCCTGGTGATAGTCGTCGAGCAGGCCGGCGACGAAGCCGTTGAGGGTCTCCGCGTCGAGAACCGGCGCATCCTCCATCGGCATGAGCGTGCCGTGGATCCGATACATCGGGGGACGGCCCACCTTCAGATGGACGTCGGAGGCCTGCCGGGTGATGCTCTGAGCAAGGATCGTGTCGAGTTCCATGCGAAATCCCGTTGCGCGTCGTGGAGGCAGCCGCCAACTTCTCCAGTAATTCCGTGACTTACGTCACGGGGCTGGTCACCGGAACGCTGAGGCCACACTTCTCCCGAATGCGCTGCTCGATAGCATCGGCAGTTTCGGGATTTTCCTTGAGGAACTCTTTGGTGTTTTCGCGCCCCTGTCCGATCCGCTCGCCGCCGAAGGAATACCAGGCGCCGCTCTTCTCGATGATGCCGATCTCGCTGCCGAGGTCGACCAACTCACCTTCTTTAGAGATTCCCGTGCCATAGAGGATGTCGAACTCGGCCTCTTTGAAGGGGGGCGCCACTTTGTTCTTGACCACCTTCACCTTGGTGCGGCTGCCGACGATCTGATCGGCGAGCTTGATGGCGCCGATCCGGCGGATGTCGAGCCGGATCGACGAGTAGAACTTGAGAGCGTTGCCGCCCGTGGTCGTTTCCGGGTTGCCGAACATGATGCCGATCTTCATCCGAATCTGATTGATGAAGATGACGATGGTGCTGGACTTGGCGATCGTGCCGGTGAGCTTGCGCAGCGCCTGCGACATCAGGCGGGCTTGCAGCCCCATCTGCGGATCTCCCATGTCACCCTCGATCTCGGCGCGCGGCACCAGCGCCGCCACCGAGTCGACGACGAGGACGTCGATCGCGCCGCTGCGCACCAGCGTCTCGGCGATCTCGAGCGCCTGCTCACCGTTATCCGGCTGCGAGATCAAGAGATCCTCGGTACGAACGCCGAGCTTGCGGCCATACGTCACGTCGAGCGCGTGCTCCGCATCGATGAACGCGCAGATGCCGCCGTGGCGCTGCGCCTGCGCGATCACTTGGAGCGCCAACGTCGTCTTGCCCGACGACTCCGGGCCGTAGATCTCGACGACGCGGCCGCGGGGCAGGCCGCCGACACCGAGCGCGAGATCGAGGCCGAGCGAACCGGTGGAGATCGTCGCGATGTCGCGGATGAGCGCATCGGCGCCGAGCTTCATGATGGCGCCCTTGCCGAATTGCTTCTCGATCTGACTGACCGCGAGATCGATCGCACGATCACGATTGCTGAGATCCGTCGTTGCCATGTCCCCCTCCCTTTTCCTCTGCTGTGCAGCGATCGGCGGTCACCCTACCCATCGCGTCCCCTCTGATCCATCCGAACCGGCGCCTACGAGTACGCATGCTCGCCGTTTGATTGGCGCTTATCCGGGACTTGACACAGTCCCTTGTCTGTCGTATAGATACGTCCATGACGCTCAACGACCTCGAAACGCTCTTCCCGACTGAGGAATCCTGCAAGCGCGAGCTGGTGCGGCGCCGCTGGCCTGACAGCGCGATCCGCTGCCCGAAATGCGGCACGGACAAAGTCACGACGCTCAAGACGCGCCCCTTTAACTGGCTTTGTCGCGCCTGCGACAAGCGCGGCTACCGCTTCTCCGTGCTCGTCGGGACCATCTTCGAGAACACCAACATTCCGCTGCGGACGTGGTTCAAGGCGATGTACCACATGAGCGTCGCGAAGAAGGGCGTCAGCGCGCTTCAGCTCCAAGGGATGCTCGGCCTCAAGAAGTACGAGAGCGCCTGGTATCTCTGCCACCGCATCCGCGCGGCGATGCAGAACGATGAATTCAAGAAGCTGACAGGTGTGGTCGAGATCGATGAGACCTACGTGGGCGGTAAGAGCAAGACGCGCCACCACGACAAACAGCTCGAATTCCGCTCCAAGAACAAGCACCATCCTTTCAAGGGCAAGGCGGGCGTGCTCGGCGCGATCAGTCGCAAGGGCAACGTGACCGCGCGCGTCATCGAGCGCTTGGATAGCAACACGGTCGGCCGCTTTGTGCGCGATACCGTCTCGGAGGCCGTCGACCTTGTCGCGACCGACGACTTGAAGCTGTACAGCGATATGTATTGGGGTCCGCTCCGGAAGCACGCGAGCGTGAATCACAGCAAGGGTGAGTACGTACGCGGCGTCGTCCACACCGCGAACCTGGATAGCTTCTGGTCGCTGCTCAAGCGCGGGATCGTCGGCAGCTATCACCATGTCTCCAAGAAGTACTTGCCGCTGTACGTCAACGAATTTGCGTTCCGTCACAATCATCGGGGAGACCCGGACATCTTTGGGGCCTTGCTCGCAGGATGCTGAGGACGCCGCGCTGGCGACGCCCTCAGCGCAGTTCAACCAGCGATGATCCACAGGGGAGGTTTCGGTGGCGGTGAGGAGAAAGAAGCCCGCACGGAAGCGGAAGAAGGCACGAAACCCACCAGCGCAGCTAGCGCCGAAACACGAACGGGGGCGGCTGAAACCCGTTTCGCTATGGCCGCTCACGTTCGACCAGGCGCTTGATGCTTTGATGAAGGTTCGGCCCAAGAAACCTCCGCCTAAGTCTCTTCCCAACCGAAACGACTTGCGTGGGGCGTGACTTTAATCTTGGACGTGTACCCGTTCGCGTACAGCTCATAGCGACGTTCGAGCGCCCGGATGGCCGCGCTGTCACAATCGAGCGTCACAATCATCCACACGTGGAGATCGCGAGAGTTGACGAGCGTCGAATTCAGCATCCATGAACCGACAGCGACCCTGCCGTTTGCTCCCCAGCCCCATAGGGTGACGCCGCTCTCGTCTAACTCGGCTAAAGGAAGGCGCCCATAGACGCCAGGAGCAAGGCGCATCGCGGACTGCTCTGTCTCGCACCACCTCAGCGCATAGGGCTCAGCGCTCGGCACCTTCCCGTTCTCTCGTGACACGCGAAGAACGCGCGCGGTGGCAGTGAACCGCGCTTCTCCGCAAATATTCCCAACCTCCAGTATGGCGTCATCGTCGTAGTAGACGGTGATGATCGGTTCCGGACGTTCACGCACTTCAAGAAGCCCGCGAATTCGACTGTTCTCGCGCGATTGCTCCGCGTTCAGTTGACGGAGAGCAGCCTGAACCCTGGCGGCGTTCTGCGCCATTTCTTGTTCCATGAGTGGCGGAAGCCGCATGATGCGGCCGAGGAAGAAGAAGAAGCTACAAACGACTATGGAGAGTATGACGATTCCTAGACCCACAGCAGCATTCCATGCGGTGTCGAAGCCGAAGGCCTTGTAGGTGATGATGACGCCCACCACCGCGGGCGCGCCAGTGGACTGAAGCAGGTAGGTACGGAACCATGTCGAAGTATCAGCCCACGCGCGCGCCACGACTCGTGGCCAGAAGCTAGGCTGCTCTCGCGCGGGCACGGGCTCTGACGCGAAGTGGAATTCCAGCTCGTCTGGCACGGGAATGACAGCAGCGGCGTCCGCTCGTTCCGAATCAGATTCCATTGGTGCTGTCGCTTCCATGCGCCCCGCCCGCCTCCCGTGTCAAGTCCCGGACATACGCTGTTTGATTCGATGGCGAAGATAAGACGAAACCGAGCTCCCGTCAATGGGCGTGACGTCGCAGGCGCTACTCGTACCCCAACGCGAGACGGGCGAGCGCCGTGTGGCGTGCACCGTCGCGTCCCGTGTCGCTGCGAAAGAGCACCAGCGCCGTCGCCGGGGCGATGCCGAACCCGCGCGTCCCGTCCGCCGCGACCACGTCGCGCAGCCCGCCGTGCGTCCGGTGGTCGGGCGACGAGCGACGGCGCCCGGCATGCGCGCCGTGCACACGCCCGAGCGTCACGTGCGCATGGAACGGCCGGCGCTCGGCCTCGATGCCGGCGTTTACGCTCACCTCGTCGACGGCGGCGGCCAGGCGCGCGAGCTCAGGCGCGACGGCGCCGACCCACAGCACCTGCGGCCGGACGACCGCGGGAAACGCGCCGACGCCCGCGTACGCGACGGCAAACCGCGGTCGCGCCGCCGCGATGGCGGCCAGCCGCTCCGCGAGTGACGTCAGCCGCTCGGGCGCGACGCCGCCGAGAAACTTGAGCGTCACGTGCAAGTTCTCCGGAGGCGTCCAGACGACGTGCTCGACGCGCCGCCGCAACTCCGTGAGATAGTCGAGGATCGCGCCGCGCGCCGGCTCCTCCACCTCGATCGCGACGAAGCTACGGATGGGCCGGCCACCGACCGGCGAGACGTCCACGGCCTCTATCCGGGTGCCACGCCCTCGCGACCGGGGGTGGCCGGCACCGGGTTGCGCCGCCCGATCTCGAGGAGCGGCAATCCGAGGACGTGGCGGCGCACCCAGTCGAGGGCGATTTGCGAGGCGAGGAGCTTCACCCACTCGCGCGTGCCCCAGAGTTGATAGCGCCGGGTGGCGCCGCCCGCCGCCGCGGCGAGCCCGATGCACACCGTGCCGACCGGCTTGTCCGCGCTGCCACCGTCGGGACCGGCGATCCCGGTCGTCGCCACCGCGACGTCGACACCGAGGACGCGACGGGCGCCTTCCGCCATCGCCGCCGCGACCTCCTCGCTGACCGCGCCGTGGCGCTCGAGCAGCGCCCGCGGTACCCCGAGCGTCTCTTCTTTCACCGGATTCGCGTACGCCGCGATCGCGCCGCGAAAGTAGTCCGAGCTTCCCGCGACGTTGGTCAGGCGATGACCGACGAGACCCCCCGTGCACGATTCCGCGACCCCCACGGTGAGCCCGCGCTCGCGCAGCAGGCGACCGACCTCCACCTCCATGCTGGTGTCGCCCTCGCCATAAATGTACGGCCCGAGCCGGGCGTACACCTCGCGGGCGAAGGCGTCGAGGCGCGCCGCGACGTCGCGCCCGCGGACGGTCACGCGCACCGATACCTCGGGGAAGTTGGCGCGAAACGACCAGCGCCCCTCGCCGGGGATGGTCGCGATCACCTCGTCGAGGCCCGACTCACTGATGCCGAAGGTCTGGAACGTGCGACAACCGATCGGCTCGTCGCCCGCGAGCGTCGCGACCCACGGCAGCACGCTCTCGACGAGCATCGGTCGCATCTCGCGCGGCACGCCGGGGAGGACGACGAGGTGGCGGGGATCGGCGGGGCTCCCGACCTCGAGACGATAGCCCGGCGCCGTACCGAGAGGGTTGGGAACGATCACGGCCCCTTGGGGAAACGCCGCTTGTTTCAAATTGTTGTCCGGCATCGGACGATTGAAGAGCGCGAAGAGCTGGCGGATGCGCGCGACGACCTCGGGATCGGTCACGAGCGGCCGCGCGAAGAGCGCCGCGATCGTCTCGGTCGTCAGGTCGTCGGCCGTCGGCCCGAGACCGCCGGTCGCGATCACGAGGTGGGCGAGGCGCAGCGCTTCCGTCCACGCCCACCGCAGCCGTTCCGGTCGATCGCCGACGGTGAGGATCGCCACCACGTCGACGCCGAGCGTGAGAAGCTTGTCGGCGACGAATCCGGCGTTGGTGTCGGTGGTGCGCCCGGTGGTGAGCTCATCGCCGGTGCTGATGATCGCGGCCTCGATCACGTGAGTGCCCGCACGACGAGGTTGGCGTAGAGGCCGGCGACGAGATCGTCGGCGACGACGCCGATGCCGTTCCGCACGTGGCGGTCGAGGTAGCGCGCCGGAAACGGCTTGACGATGTCGAAGAGCCGGAAGAACACGAAGACGAGAATGAGGGACGCGGTCGTCGGCACGATCCACGCACCCGCGACCAGCATGCCGCACACCTCGTCGAGGACGATCTTGCCGCTGTCGGCGTCCGCGTAGACGACGCCGGCGCGGTGGCAGACGATCATCGCGAGTACCGAGAAGGCGCCGAGGCCGGCGAGGAGCACGGCCGGCGTCAGGCGAAGCCGGGCGAGCGCGCAGAGCAACGGGATCGCCAAGAGCGACCCGAACGTACCGGGCGCGACCGGAAGGTACCCGACGTAGGCGCCGGTCGCGAGAAATGTGATGACGTGTCGCACGGCGGGCGGCAGCTGGCTCGACGAGGGATCTTAGTGAAGCCCTCCGCCCAAGACAAACCGTCGCCCCCGACGCACGCGACTACGGCGTCGGCGCGGGACAGAAGTCGCTGCGCAGCGCGACCGGCGGCGACAGCAAGCCGAGCAGCTCCTCCACGCGCGGCGACTCGAAGCGCATCAGCTCCTCGCCGCGGCAGCTGTGCTGCCGGAAGAGACACGTCGCGTACGACGCGAGTTCGTCGAGGGTGGGGACGCCCACGCTTGCGCACTCGGTCGCGAGCGCGTCGAGGTTGGCGCCGGTTGCCGCGCGCAAGGTCGCGAAATCGATCGCACCTGCGCAGCGGTTGCCGATCGCCGCCGGAAGCTTGCTCGCCGCGGTGTCGATCTTAGCGAGATCCTTCGTACAAGTGTTCTGAGCTTTCGCGATGCACGAGACGTCGGCGGGCTGCGTCACCCGGCACGTAAACAGGGCGTTCACGCAGTGCTCGAGCCCGCTCAGTTTCGCGACGATGAACTTCGATGTCGCCGTCTTCACCTGCGCCTCGCACTTGTCGATCAGCTTACCCGTCCTGACATCGCCGGCGCCGCCCGCCGCGCCGTGATCGCTCAGGCACGTTGGCAGATCGAACCTCGCGCCGAGGCTGCGAACGAGGTCGAGCATCTCGCCCGCGCGCGGTTCCTGCACCTCGAAGAGCCGCTCCGTCTCGCACTCGTGCTGATTCAGCACACACTCGGTGATGGTGTCGACGTCGACGAGCGTCGTGCCGACGGTGGCGACGCATTCCTGCCCGAGCGCCTCGAATCCGAGGCCATCGGCGCCGAGAAGATCGGCGGCTGTGAGTGGCACGGCCTCGCACTTGCCGGCAATCGCGGTGCGGAAGTCCGCCTCGAGCGACGCGAGCTTGCCGATCATCTCGTCGCTGCAGACGATCGTGGCCTTCGGCAGGCACGTCGATGTGCTCGGCTTCTCCTGCATGCAGCGCAGCACGCCGTTCGCGCACTTGTCGACGCTCTTCAGACGCTTCGCCACGAAGATCGAACCGGCACGCTTGATGCCCCGCTGGCACTTGTCGGCGGCCTTGGCGGTGAGTGGGTTCGATTGCGGCGTCGGCGTAACGTCGGGAGTCGCGTCCTGGCTCGACGTCGAGCTCGGCGTCGGCGTCGGCGCGAGGAGCGTCGCGCTCTGCGTGACGGTCGCGGAGGCCGTCGTCGTCGGCGTTCCGCTCGGTGCCGGGGTCGGCGTGGCGGTGGCGCTCGCGCTCGAGGTGGGTGTGGCCGACACGCTCGGCGTCGCACTCGCCGGCACCGGCGTCGCCGTGCGCGTGGCGCTCGCCGTCGTCGCGGGCGTCGCCGTGAGCGTAGCGCTGGGCGTCGACGTCACGGTTGCGGTCGCGGTCAAGGTCGGGGTCGCCGTGCGCGTCGCGGTCGCCGTCGCCGCGGGTGTCGCCGTGCGCGTCGCGCTGGGCGTCGATGTCGCGGTCGCAGTCGGTGTCGTCGTCGGCGTCGCCGTGCGCGTCGCGGTTGCCGTCGTCGTGGGCGTCACCGTCGGTGTCGCGGTCGGCGTCGCCGTACGCGTGGCGGTCGCCGTCGTCGTGGACGTCACCGTGGGGGTCGCCGTGCGCGTCGCCGTCGCGGTGGGGGTCGCCGTCACGGTTGGAAGCGGAGTCACGGTGGCAGTACGTGTCGCGGTCGCTGACGGCGTCGCGGTGCGCGTCGCCGTCGGGGTGGCCGTGACCGTCGGTGTCGCGCAGACGAACGCGCTGCAACTGCTATCGCAGCAGGCCCCGTCGGCGGCGGCGCCCTTGTCGCACACCTCGCCCGCTTGCCGGATGCCGTCGCCGCAGATCGGGCAATTCGGATAAAACCCCGTCGCGAGCTCGCGGGGATTGTCGGTCGGCGCGGGGTTGAAAACCGCGCCCGTCTGCTGGGGAAGCTGCGCCGCCGGATGGGTCAGCACGGTCTCCCCTCCCGGCGGGGCGAGGTACTGCGAGGTCGCGCTGAGCGTCATCGGCCCGAGGGAGATCAGCTCGATGTCGGCGCCGCCGGGCACGTTGGTCACCGACGTGCCCCCCGTCCCGTCGATCCGGACGTTGGCGTTCACCGTCAGCTGGCAGCCGGCGAACGACAGCGTCTCACTGCCGCCATTGGCCGGCCCGGCGGT
>JBGOSW010000095.1:0-16500 GCA_041476145.1 Binatia bacterium | reverse complement strand
GGGCTTCCGCTGCCTCGCTTCGCTCCCGCATGGGACTAACCCTAAGGCTGGGTCGCGGCGGCTAACGCACCGGGGGGGCGCTATGTCGTAATTTATTTTTACAAGTTCGCCCCCCCCGTGTCCGTCCGCCGCCGCGCGAGTCAACTCGTCTGCGTGAGCCCGTGCTGCAACGCGTACATGACCAACGCCACGCGGTCGCGCACCCCGAGTTTCTGGAAGATGTTCTGCAAGTGCGTCTTCACGGTGCGCTCGCTGATCGTCAGCGCCGCGCTCACCTCTTTGTTCTTCTGGCCGGAGGCGACCAGGCGGACGATCTCGAGCTCACGGTCGGTGAGACCGGTGTGCCCGCGCCGCGTCGATCCACCGCTGCTGCTGCTCTGCGCGACCTCATCGGCAACCGTCCGCCGCATGCGCGGATCGATCCAGAAGCCGCCGCGACACACGGTGCGGATGGCCTCGATGAGCGTGTGGCGCGCCGAATCCTTGAGGACGACGCCCTTGGCGCCGAGCATCAGCGCCCGCACGTGCTCCTCTTGCTCGTCGCACGCGGTGAGCACGAGGACGCGAGTTTCCGGACTGATGCGGACGACCGCGGGGACGGCCTCGAGGCCGTTTCCCGTCGGCATGCGGATGTCGAGCAGCAGCAGATCCGGCTTCAGCTGCCAGACGAGCTCGACGATGTCTTCCGCGCTCTCGACGTCGGCGATGACCTCGAGATCGTCCTCCATCTGGAGGATGGTCCGCAAGCCGTCGCGGAAGAGGGTATGATCGTCGACCAAAACGAGACGCCGCTTGCGGGCGGGAGGCATCATCAGGATCTCCTCGATATCGCGGTCTCGGCGCTACGCGCCGCGAGCGGCACGTGCAGCGAGATCTCGGCGCCTTCGCCGGGACGGCTGCGCACGCGCAGGTCGCCGCCGAGCGCGGTGGCGCGGTCACGAATCGACCATGGAGCGGCGGCGGGTGCGAGAAAACCGTCCAAGTCGATCAGACCGCGGGTGTTCTGGAACCCGCGACCGTTGTCGCGGATGACGATGTGACACTGGAGTGGATCGGCCGCGAGCTGCACCACCGCCTCGGTCGCGTGCCCGTGGCGGACGGCGTTGCGCAGCGCCTCGCGCACGATCTGCGCCAGCTCGTAGACGGTCGGCGCGGGTAGCCCAGGGTCGGTCGCCGGCAGCGCCAGATCGACGCGCAGGTGCTCGCAGATCGAAAACTCGGCCGCGAGCTGGTCGAGGATGGCGCACAGGTCATCGGCCTGCCGGCTCGCGCTGCGCAATACCGTCAGGTAGTGGCGCACCTCGCGATAGCCGCGGTCGACTATCTGGTGGAGCTCTTCCAGCTGGCGCGGCACCCGCGAAGGATCGCGTTCGACGAGCTTGCGGCATGCCTCGACCCGCAGGTCGATGCCGGCGAGCGACTGGATGAAGCCGTCGTGGAGGTCGCGCGCGATGCGCGCCCGCTCCTCGAGGACGGCGACCTCCTCGGCCTTCTCCTGCAAGCGCACCGCCTCGAAGCTCGCGGTCGCCTGGCTGACGATGAGGAGCAGAAACTCGAGATCGTCGCGCGTGAAGCGCGGCCGCCCCTTGCGCACGACGATGGCGCGCCCGCGCAGCTCGCGTTGGATGAGGATCGGAGCCGCGAGCAGCGACTGGATACCCTCGCCGTCGGGAAACTGCAGATCGGGGACCATCGGCTTTCGATGCATGCTTCCGCTGGTGAGGTCGTAGCAGAGCGCGCTGGCGCCCGGCTGGGGTGAGTTGACGAGCAGGGCCTCGGTCGGCGCTGCGAACGCGAACGGCAGCGGATCCGTCTTGGTGATGCGCAAGCGGACGTGCAGGCGCCGTCCGTCACGCGTCAGGTCCCAGGTGAAGTAGTTGTCGCTCTCGGGATCGCGCAGCACGAGCACGCCGCGTGGCGAGTTGAAGTAGTGCAAGACCCGCACCATGAGGCGGGTGATTCCCAAGCCGGGCGTACGATTGCGCCCGAACACCGAGGTCAAGTCGAGGAGGAATCCGAGCTTCCGCTTGGAGCGACGCTCGTGTTCGCCGAGATAGCCGATCAGGTAGCCGAGAACGATCAGATAAAATGGTCGGACGAGATGCGTGCGATGGACGCTGAACATTTCGGGATCGAGGAGGTGGCCGGCCACGAACACCAGACCCGGATACATCGCCGCGAGGAGCAAGGTGACCGGCGCCGACACGGCGAAGCCCCAGCGCACGCTGACGCTCGAAATCAGAAAGATGTTGAGCAGAAGGAACGGCGTGGCGCCGCGCTCGGTGAAGAGCGTGATCGCGAGGATCCAGACGACGTCCGTCGCCGTCGAGAAGTACCCGAGCCGCTCTTGGCCGGCGTGTTCGCCGCGTACGATCCAGAAGAGCAGCAGGCTCCACAGGACGTACGACACGAGCACGACGTAGCCGAGCTCGGGCCGATACGACGGCTGCTGCGGATCGACGACCGCGATCGCGACCGTCGTCGCCGCCATCAACACGCGGCAGAGGGCGATGACCTTCTCCGTGTGGGAGACCGCCATCAACGAAGCGCCGCGGCGCGCGCGTACTCTGGGGGGTAGGAAGGACCTCATACGATGAGCCCGAAACGGCGCCTCGCGTATGAGCAACGCGTGTGCCACGAAGCAGCAAGTGTCATAGGAGGTGACGCCACGTCTATCGTGGCAAACACGCACGAACGGGAGAATCAGCACGATCCTCCCCTCTATCTTGCGATCTTGCCTGGATATTCCCGATGTCGAGAACTATGCGCACGATTCGCGCGGGTATGACCTGTTCCACCATGGCGCAGGCGTCGAGAGAGGGTTCCCCTGCCGAAGCGCAGCGACCGGACTCACGTCCGATCGCGACGCCCACCGCCCGGCGTCGAGGCGCCCGGGCTCACCGCGACGATCGCGATGTCGGCGGCGTCGGCGGCCGCGATCATGGCGACGCGGTCGAGCATCACTGTGCGGTCGGCCTCGAGGGCGAGGACGCGACCGCCGACTTCACGCAGGACCGCGATCGTCGTCGTACCGACGGCGGGCACGTCGAAGCGCAGGTCTTGCATCGGCTTGCTGACCTTCACGACGACGACGCCGCCGCGGCCGAGCTCGCCACCGCGACGGATCGCCTCGTCGGTCCCCTCGATGCCCTCGACGGCGAGCACGGCGCCGCGCTTCACCACCACGCTCTGCCCGATGTCCCAGCGGCCGATGTCCTTCGCGACCTCGAACCCGAAGCGCACGTCGTCCCACTCGCGGGCGCGCGGTGCCGCGCGGGTGAGCGTGCCGGCGCGTGGCACGAGGGCGCCGCAGAAAAGCGTCGACTCGACGACACTGATGCCGTCGCGCTCGAGCTCGGCGGCGATGCCGCGTAGCAGCACGTCGTCCTTCAGGCTACGGGTCTTGGCGAGAAACGCGGCGCCGCGGAAGTCGGGCCGCAGATCGGCGAGGTGGCGCGGCTTGCGGATGCCGCCCGCCATGACGGCCCGTCGCACCCCCGCCCGCTTCAAGACGCGGATGATCTTCCCGAGCTCGCCGACGCGCACCCAGGTGAGCTCGTGCGCGAGCGTGGCGATCTCCTCGGGCGTCTCGCCGCGATGGGCGACCGCGACGACCTCGACGCCCTCGGCGCGTGCCGCGGCGGCAAAGACGAGCGGGAAGCGACCGTTCCCCGCGATCAGCCCGATACGCTCGGCCACGGCGGGCGCTCAATCCTCGTCGGGGTCGGGCGGTTCGTCGTCGCCGCGACGTATCGCGCACGTGATGCCGCGACTCGAGACCGCGAGAAACGCCAAGAGGCGATCGACCTCCGGACTGTGGTGTTGGAGTTCGGCGGCGACCCGCGCGCGCGCTTCGGCGAAGGGCGTCCCCGAGGCGAACAGCAGCCGATAAGCGGTCTTGATCGCGCGCACCTGCTCGGCGTCGAAGCCGCGGCGCTTCAGCCCGATGACGTTGATGCCGCGCAGGCGCGCGCGGTCGCCGCTGGCGTTGCAGAATGGCGGCACGTCGCGGATCACCATGGCCCCGCCACCGAGGATCGCCGACTCGCCGATGCGGACGAATTGATGGATCGCCGCCAGACCGCCGACGATCACGTAGTCCTCGATGGTGACGTGCCCCGCGAGGGTGGCACCGTTGGCGAGGACGCATTGACTGCCGACGTGACAGTCGTGGCCGACGTGGGCGTAGTTCATGAGCAACGTCCCGCTGCCGACGGTCGTCACCATGCCGCCGCCGGTCGTACCCGGATTGAGGGTCGCGAATTCGCGGATGATGTTGCGGTCGCCGATCTCGAGCCGGCTCTCCTCGCCGCGATACTTCAGGTCCTGCGGCTCGGCACCGACACTCGCGAACTGGAAGATGCGATTGTCGCGGCCGATCGTCGTCCGCCCGTCGATGACGGCGTGCGGGCCGACACGCGTTCCGGCGCCGATCCGGACGTGCGGGCCGATCACCGCGTACGGCCCGACGCGGACGCCGGCGGCGAGCTCCGCACCCGGCGCGACGACGGCGGTCGAATGGATCGCCGGTCCGTCCGCGGCGGCATCGGCGGTCCCGTCCTCGCCTCCCGCGTGCGCGACGGTCGTGAAGTCCGCCTCGGCCGCGACCGCGCCGTCGACGCGCGCCACACCGCGCAGACGCCAGCGCGACGACCGGCGCTCGAGCACACGCACCTCGAGCTCGAGCTGATCACCCGGTACCACCGAGCGCCGGAAGCGTGCCCGGTCGAGCGCGACGACGGTCAAGGTTGCGCCGTGCTGCAAGCCGGCGGTGGAGCGGTGCGCGAGCAGCGCAGCCGCCTGAACCAGGGCCTCGCAGAGGACGACGCCTGGCATGACCGGGCGTCCGGGGAAATGGCCGGCGAAGAACGGCTCGCCGACCGTAACGCTCTTGCGCGCCACCAGGCGCACACCGTCCTCGACCTCGACGACGCGGTCGACGAGGAGGAGCGGGTAGCGATACGGCAGCAGGCGCCCGATCAGGGCGGGATCGACGGCGCCGTCCTCGGACGCCACGTCCTCACTTCTTCCGCGCGTCGAAGGTGCGGATGACCTCGTCGGTCATGTCAATCGACTTGGCGCCGTAGAGGACCGAACTGCTCGAGTTCTCGAGAATCACGGTGTAGTTTTCGCGCTGCCCGATCTCCTGGATCACTTCGGCGAGGTCCTTCAGGATGTCGCCGGTCAGCTCCGAGTCTTTCTTGCGGAGCTCGGCGTCGGAGTCCTCGAGCTTGCGGCGCAGGTCGCGCTGCCGGCGATCGAACTCGTCGGCCTTGGTCTTGCGCTCGTCGGGCTTGAGCACGACGCTCTGCTTCTCCAGGTCGTCCTTCATCTTGTCGAGACGGTCCTTCTCGCCCTTGAGCGAGTTCTGCATCTTGTCGAACTCGCCCTTGAACTGCTCCTTCGCCTTCTTCCCCGCGGTCGACTCGTTGAGTGCGCGCTGTAGGTCGACGATGCCGACCTTGATCTCGGCGGACGCCGGCACGGCGAGCGCGAGCACGATCAACGCGACCGGCGCGATCGCGGCGTAAAACCTTCCTCGTGTCATGCAGATGCCTCCTGTACTGGTTGCGTCGTCGATGCGTCCGTCAGAGCGGCGCCCCGAACGAGAACAGGACGACGCTCGCTTTCTCGTGGGCGTGGCGGTTCAGAGGAATGCCGATCTCGATCCGGATCGGACCCAGCGGCGACTGCCAGCGCAAGCCGCCGCCCACGGCATAGCGCAGATCACCGAAGTCGTAGCCGTCCGAGTCGAGCCACGCGTTGCCGGCGTCGATGAAGAGCACGCCCTTCAGCCCGAGCTGCTCGACGATCGGAAAGATGACCTCGTTGTTGACGATGAGCTGACGGCTGCCGCCGATCGGATCGCTTTGCACGTCCTGCCCTTGACCGTTCCGGATCGGCTCGCGCGGACCGAGCGTGCGCGTCTGGAAGCCGCGAATCGAGTTGATGCCGCCCGGAAAGTAGCGCTCGAAGAGCGGCAGCTCGTTGCCGCTGTCGCCGCGATTGCCGCGGCCGAATCCGAACGCGGTGCCGAGCGAATAGACGAACGTCCCGAGCTGCGGTGACTTGTAGATCGGCCAGTAGAAGCGCGCGCGCGCGTCGATCTTGAAGAACTCGCTCTCGCCGCCGAGGCCGGCGTACTCCACCGAGACCTCCTCGGTGGATCCACGGGTGGGATCGAAGAGGCTGTTGAGCGTGTTGCGGGAGATGATCGGCCGGATGCTGCTCGTCAGACTGCTCCCCTCCTCCGCCACCACGCTCGGCGGCGAGCGCCGGTTGAGGTCCGAGATGTCCGCCTCTTCCAAGCGGTACTCGGCGCCGATGCGCACCTCCTCGAGCGAGTAGCGACCGAGGAGCTGATCGTAGCCGAGCGCGGTGAGCGGATACAGCAACCGCACGCTGCCGCCGGTCCCGGAGCGTGTGAAGTCGGAGTAGTCGAGGCGCCAGCTGAAGCCGTCGACCGTCGCCGAGAGCGGGATGTCCATGAGGTAGGGCTCGGTGAAGCTCGCGATGAAATTCTGGCGTTTGCTCCCGAAGTCGGCGTTCAGCACGGCGCGCTGGCCGCGGCCGAAGAGGTTGTTCTCGGAGATGCGCGCGTTGAAAAGGAGGTTGTCCGCGGAGCTGAAGCCCGCGCCGGCGGTGAGGGCGCCCGTCTGACCCTCTTTCACGTCGACCTGGAGGTTCAGCTTCTCCTCGCTGCGACCGCGCTGGGTCGTGAGGTTCACCTCCTGGAAGTAGCCGAGGCGGTTCAGGGCGTCGCGGCTCTTCTTCAGCTTGGTGCCCGAGAAGCGCTCCTGCTCCTCGACCTTCAGCTCGCGGCGCAGGACTTTGTCGCGCGTCTTGGTGTTGCCGGTGATGAGGATCTTGTCGATCGTGACGTCCGGGCCCTGGTCGACGCGGTAGGTGATGTCGACGGTCTTCTTCTCGGGCTCGATCTCGGTCTCGGGTTCGATGTTGACGAACGCGTAGCCGACGTCGCCGTACTTGTCGGTGATTTTCAGGATATCCTGACGCAGCTTGCTGGTGCGGAAGGTATCGCCCGGGACGAGCTCGAGGTCCTTGCGCAGATCGAGGTCGGAACGCACGTCGCCGGCGAAGTTGATTTCGCCGACCTTGAACTGATCGCCCTCCGCGATCTTGATCGTGACGTAGAGCCCGTCGCTCTTGCGCTCCACCTGCGGCTCGTCGACGCGGACGTTGATGTAGCCGTTGTCGTAGTACCAGGCGGTGAGGCGTTCGGTGTCGGTCTTCAGGGTCTCCTTGTTGAGGACGCCGGCGCCGGTGAACCGCGAGAGGATCCACTCTTCCTTGGTGGTGATGATGCCCTTCAGCTTGCGGTCGGTGAACGCCTCGTTGCCTTCGACCTCGATGTGCTGGATGCGGATGAGCTCGCCCTCGTCGACGACGTAGGTGATCGTCACTTCGTTCGGGCGCTCGGGAGCGGCATCGGTGCGCGGCGTGATGGAGGCGTCGAGGTAGCCTTTCTCCTCGTAGAGCTTCTTCCCGTCGACGATCCCGCGCCGCAACTTCTCGCCGTCGAGAATGGTGTGCGGCCGGACCTTCAGCGCCGCTTCCAGGTCTTCGCTGCGCACCTTCTTGTTGCCCTCGATCCGCACGTCGCTGACGAGCGGCCGCTCGCGCACCCGAAAGACGAGCACCATGCCCTCGGGGGCGGGACGGCGCTCGACCTCGACGTTCTCGAAGAAGCCCATGGCGTAGATCGCACGCACGTCGCTGTCGACGGTGGCGGGCTCGTACCGGGTACCCGCGCGGCTCTCGATGTGGATGCGGATCGCCTCGTCGTCGACGCGCGCGTTGCCCTCGATCAGGATCTGCGAGACCGACGCGGCGAGCGCGAGCACGGGCGCGAGGCACGCTCCTACCATCATCAGCGCGATCACCGCCCGTCGCCTCATCCCCGCCTCCCTCGCGGCCGCTAGTGCGCCGCGGCCACGCGCGCCGCCTCGTTCACGATCCGTCCCCCGGCCAAGCGCAACGTTCGGTCCATTGCGGACGCGAGCGTGGTGCTGTGCGTGACCACCACCAACGTCAGCCGGCGCTCGGCGTTCAGTTCGATGAGTAGGTCTTGGACGCCCTCGGCCGTCGCCGGATCGAGGTTGCCCGTCGGCTCGTCGGCGAGCACGACCCGCGGCTCCTGGATCAGCGCCCGCGCCACGGCGACCCGTTGCTGCTCGCCGCCCGAGAGCTCGCCTGGTCTATGGTCGACACGCTCGGCGAGGCCGACCCGTCCGAGCAGGTCGCCGGCGCGCCGGCGCGCCGCCTCTCGCCCCGTCCCGGCGATCAGGGCCGGCATCATGACGTTCTCGAGCGCACTGAAGTCGGGCAGCAGATGATGGAACTGGAAGATGAAGCCGACCTCGCGATTACGGAAGTGCGCCAGCTCGTGATCGCTCTTGGTCGCCAATTCCTCGCCATCGAACCACACCTCGCCGCTCGTCGGTCGATCGAGCGTCCCCAGGATGTGCAGCAGCGTGCTCTTCCCGACCCCGGACTCGCCGACGATCGCGACGCGCTCCCCCGCGGCGATCTCGAGATCGAGCCCGGTGAGGACGCGCACCACCCGCGGACCGTCGACGTACTCCTTGGTCAGGTTGCGCAGCGCGATCAACGGCGCCTATTCGTAGCGGATCACTTCCACCGGCGCCAGACCTGCGGCCTGGCGTGCGGGGTAAATCGTCGCCAGGAGGCAGATCGTCACCGAGGCGAGCGCCACCACGAGGAAATTCTCGCCGTAGACGCGCACCGGAAGGGTCGAAACGTAGAACACGTCCTTCGGTAACTCGACGAACTGGTAGCGCGCCAAAAGCCAGCAGCCCGCATAGCCGCCGACGACCCCGAGCAGGGTCCCGACCGTGCCGACGATCGCCCCCTTCAGCATGAAAATGCGCGCGATGCTGCGATTGGTCGCGCCCATGCACTTGAGAATGGCGATGTCCTTGCGTTTCTCCATCACGACCATGATCAAGGTCGCGATGATGTTGAACGCGGCGACGAGGACGATCAGGAGGAGGACGATGAAGTAGACGACCTTCTCGAGCTTGAAGGCGAGGAAGAGATTGCGGTTCACGTCCATCCAGTCGCGAGCGCGGAAGGGCGTCCCGAGGCGCGCCTCGATGCGGCGCGCGACGTCCTGCGCGCGATAGATGTCGGCGACGCGGATCTCGACGCCGGTGATCGCGTCGCCGAGCCCGAAGAACCGCTGCGCGTCGGCGAGGCTCATGTAGATCAGCGAAGAGTCGTAGTCGAACATCCCCGAGTCGAACGTCCCCGCGACCGCGAAGCGCTTCACCTTCGGGATCATGCCGACGGGCGACGGCGTCCCGATCGGCGACACCATGCTCACCGGATCGCCGACCTGGACGCCGAGCTGTTTCGCCAGCTCCTGCCCGATGATGACGCCTGAGAGCGTGATTCTTGCTTGCCTTTCGGGTGTTTCCTTTTCGCCCCCGTTCGGCTTCGCCTCGCGCTGGGCGTCGCGCCCGGGAGTGAATCCCGGGCGCTCCCCACGTCGAGCCCGCTCCCCACCCTTTGCCTTGTCGGCACCCCTCGCCTGGTCGGCGACCTTCTCGGGCGGGGGGTTGTCGCCTGGACTCACGGAGATTTCGAAGTCGCTGCCGAGGCGGTCGATCGAGCCCGAGGTGAGATGGCCCTTGAGGTCGACGATCGCCGCGTCGTCCGCGGCCGGGACGCCGCGCACGACGACACCCGAGACGCTCTGGCCGGTGCTGAGCATCACCTGGCTGTAGACGAGCGGCGCGGCGGCGACCACGCCCGGTGTGTCGCGCACCTTTGCGAGCACGGTGTCGGCGTCACGAATGGCGCCGGCATACGAGATCACGACGATGTGCGGGTTGAAGCCGAGGATGCGGTCGCGCAGGTCCTCCTCGAAGCCGGTCATGACCGCGAGGACGATGTTGAGCGTCATCACGCCGATCATCACGCCGACCACCGAGATCACCGTGATGAGCGAGATGAACGCCTCTTTCCGCCGCGCGCGCAGGTAGCGCAGCCCGATCATCGCTTCGTATCTCATCGAACCTTTCTCAGCGCCGTTCCGGGCGGAGTTGCGGAAAGAGGATGACGTCACGGATCGAGGCGGCGTTGGTCAGCAGCATGACCAGACGGTCGATGCCGATGCCCTCGCCGGCCGCCGGCGGCATCCCGTGCTCGAGGGCGCGAACGTAGTCCTCGTCCATCGCGTGGGCTTCTTCGTCGCCGCCACGGCGGGCGCGCAGCTGCCCTTCGAAGCGCGCCCGTTGTTCGTCGGGATCGTTCAGCTCGGAGAAGGCGTTGGCGATCTCGCGCCCGGCGATGAAGAGCTCGAAGCGATCGACGAGCGTCGGGTCGCGGTCGCTCTGGCGCGCGAGCGGCGAGATCTCGACGGGGTAGTCGACGACGAACGTCGGTTGGATGAGTGCCGCCTCGGCGGTCTTCTCGAAGACCTCGGCCAGGACCTTGCCGTACGGCGCGTCGGAGGGCAGCGGGATGCCGCGCTCGGCGGCGACGGCGCGCAGACACCCGACGTCGTCGACGTCGGCGCGCGTCAGGCCGGTCGCTTCCACCACCGCGTCCTTCACCGCGAGCCGGCGCCACGGCGGCGTGAGATCCAGCTGGTGCGGGCCGTACGGGAACCGCACGTCGCCGACGACCGCCCGCGCCAAGCCGGTCACCAGCTCCTCGGTGATCGTCAGCAGATCCTCCCAGGTGGCGTACGCTTGGTAGAACTCGAGCATGGTGAACTCGGGGTTGTGCTCCGTCGAGATACCCTCGTTCCGAAAGTTGCGATTGAGCTCGAACACCCGCTCGAGGCCGCCGACGAGCAGGCGCTTCAGGAAGAGCTCGGGCGCGACGCGCAGGTAGAGATCGAGGTCGAGGGTGTTGTGATGCGTGATGAACGGCCGCGCCAACGCACCACCGGCGATCTGCTGCATCATCGGCGTCTCGACCTCGAGAAACCCGCGCGCGCCGAAGAAGTCGCGCACGCCCTGGAGCACCTGGGCGCGGACGCGGAAAATGCGCTGCACGTCGGGATTGAGGAGATCGAGATAGCGCTGCCGGTAGCGCAGCTCGACGTCTTGGAGTCCGTGCCATTTTTCCGGCAGCGGGCGGAGCGCCTTGGCGAGATAGTGGACGCGCGCGGCGAGGACGCTGAGCTCGCCGGTCTTGGTCCGAAAGAGGCGCCCGTCGAAGCCCGCGAAATCCCCGAGGTCGAGCAAGCGGAATACGTCGAAATCGCGCTCACCGACCTCGTCGCGACGCACGTAGACTTGGATGCGGCCGCTGCGGTCCTGGAGCTGCGCGAAGGCCGCCTTGCCGAAGTCGCGCACCGCCATGATGCGGCCGCCGACGCTCGCCGGCACGGGGTTGGCGTCGAGGGCGGCGCCCGTCGCCTCGGCGTGCGCCGTGGCGAGCTCGGCGGCGGTGTCGCGCGGTCGGAAGTCGTTCGGGAAGCGGCGGTGCCCGAGCGCTTCGAGCTCAGCGAGCTTTTTTCGCCGCGCGACGACTTGATCCTGCTCTTCCATCGCTCTCCTTATGCGGGGACCCGCACGGAAAGAAAAGCGCCGGCGCGGATTTCGCGCCTCCACCTCGCTTGATGCCCTCCCCCCTTCCCCTATAGATTCGCGAACATGCTTACCGCCTCCTGGCGGCCTGCGCTGGTCGCGCTCAATCTCGTCCTGCTGGCGATGATCGCGTACTTCGCGGCACGGATCACGGCGAGTAGCCTCGCCGCTCGCGTCGAGCGTCCGACGACGGACGCGGCGCCGCGGACGGCGGTCGTGCCGGCGGTCGCGCCGGTGCAGCCGGAGGCGGCGTACGCCGTCATCTACGAGCGCGACGCGTTCAACGCGGTCAAGGGCGCGCCGACGGCGCGCGGTGCCAGCGACGCCAAGCGCACCGATCTCAACGTGAAGCTCTGGGGCACCGCGCTCGTCGCCGATCCCGCGCAATCGTACGCGATCATCGAAGACCTCGCGGCGCGGCGCCAGTCGCTCTACCGCGTCGGCGACTCGATCCTCGACGCGGCGACGCTCTCCCGCGTCGAGTGGGATCGCGTCGTCCTCGAACGCAACGGCGACGAGGAGGTGCTCGAGCTCGCCTCGGCGCGCGGGCCGGCGACAGCCGCCGCGACCGCTCCCGGCGCCGCCGGTGCTGCGGCCGTCGCCGGTGAGCGCATCCGCAAGACGGCCGACGACAAGTTCGTGATCGACCGGCGCGAGCTCGAGAGAACGGTCGCGAATCTCAACGAGGTGTTCACCCAGGCACGCGCGGTGCCGTACTTCGAGGACGGCAAGACGGTCGGCTTCCGGGTGTTCGCGATCAAGCCGGGCTCGGTGTTCGAGAAGATCGGACTCCAGAACGGCGACGTCATCAACCGCGTCAACGGGGTCGAGCTCACGGATCCGACGAAGGCCATCTCGCTCTTCACCGAGCTGCAGAACGAAGGGCACATCGCGGTCGACCTCCAACGCAACAAGGCCACCAAGAGCTTCTCGTATGAGATTCGTTGAGCGGGTGTTCGGGGACGGCGGCGGGTGCGACGAACGCGACGATTCTCACCGGCGCTGACGGCCCTGCTGGTCGGCGCCGTCGCACTCGGCGCCGGCGCGCCGCGCGCGTTCGGCCCTGACGCCGCGCGCGCGCAAGTTGCACCGCGGACGCAGCCCGGCGCCGCGCCGACGCCCGGCGAGGCGCAAGGCCCGCGCGTCGTCGAGGCGGACGGCGAACGCGACATCACCATGGACTTTCAAGACGTCGATCTCGGCGTCCTGGTGAAGTTCATGGGCGAGCTCACCGGCAAGAACTTCGTCATGGACGAGCGCGTCCAGGGCAAGGTGACCGTCGTCTCGCCGACGAAGATCACGCCCGAGGAGGCTTACCAGGTCTTTCAAGCCGTCCTCCAGGTGAAGGGCTTCACGACCGTCCCGAGCGGCGCGGTCGTCCGCATCATCCCGACCAAGGACGCCAAGGAGACGAGCCTACAGACGCTCACCGACGGCGGCGGCCACGCCCCCACCGAAGAGTACGTCACCCGCCTCATCCCGCTCACGCAAGTCGACGCCGCCGAGATCGGCAACGTCCTCCAACCGCTGGTCTCGAAAGACGGGCTCATCACGTCCTATCCGCAGACCAACTCGCTCATCATCATCGATTCGGCGGCGAACGTCGCCCGCCTGACGCGCATGATCGCCGAGCTCGACGTCGCGAGCTCGCGGCGCCACACCGAGCTCATCCCGCTCAAACACGCGGTCGCGAGCGAGCTCACCGACACCATCCAGCAAGTGCTCGAGGAGAAGCCCGCCGCCCCCGGGCAACCTCCCGCGCAAGGGCAACGCACGATGGCCTCGGGGCAGATCCGCGCCTTCAAGATCACTCCCGACGATCGCACCAACAGCCTCATCGTCAACGCGGCGGCGGATCAGATGGGGCAAATCAAAGCGCTGGTCGAGCGCCTCGACGTGCCGCTACCGCCGGGCTCGGGGAAGATCAACGTCTACTATCTGAAGTACGCCAACGCCGAGGACCTGCTACCGGTCCTGCTCGACGTCATCGGCGCGTCGGGCGGCGGCACGAGCCGTTCCGCGCGCCCGCAACAGCAGCAACCGGGACAGGCCGGCGCCGGACGCAATCGTCGCACGTCCTCGGGCTCGAGCCTGCGGCGCTCGTCGGCGGACCGTACGCGCCGCCCGCTCAATCAAGGCGGTCAGCAGGGTGGACAGACGGGGCAGCAGCCGGCGATCGAGTTCGCGAGCGACGTCCGTATCACCGCCGACCCCGCGACCAACTCGCTGATCGTCACCGCCGCGCCCGAGGACTACGCGATCCTCCTCGGCGTCATCGAGAAGCTCGACATCCGTCGCCGGCAGGTCTACGTCGAGGCGATCATCCTCGAGGTCACGCTCGAGCGCCTGCGCCAGCTCGGCATCGAGGTCCAGGGCGGCATCGGGTTGCCGAGCGGCACCGGCCTGGGGCGCGTCAACTTGGGGAACCTCAACACCGCGCTCACCAATCCCGGCACGCTCTCGGGCCTCATCCTCGCCGCGGTCTCCGAGCGCACGGTCACGCTCCCCGACGGCACCACGGTACCGGCGCAAGCGGCGCTCCTCACCGCGTTGCAGAACGAGAGCGACGTCAACATCCTCTCCGCCCCGAACATCCTCACCACCGACAACGAGGAGGCGGAGATCATCGTCGGCCAGAACGTCCCCTTCGTCGCCAGCCGCTCGACGAGCGAGACCAATCTGTCGAATACCTTCAACACCATCGAGCGCGAGGACGTCGGCATCACGCTCCGGCTGACGCCGCAGATCTCCGAGGGCGCGATCGTGCGCATGGCCCTCTTCGAGGAAGTGTCGGCGCTGGTGCCGAACCCGATCCTCGATGCGAACTCCGTCGGCCCGACGACGACGGTACGGAGCGCCAGCACGACGATCACCGTCAAGGACAGCCAGACGGTGGTGATCGGCGGCCTCATCTCCGACTCGATCACCGCCACCGAGAGGAAGGTGCCGTTCCTCGCCGACGTGCCGGTGATCGGCAACTTCTTCAAGAGGACGGACAGCACGAAGAACAAGATCAACCTGCTCATCTTCCTCACGCCGCACATCATCAAGAACGAGGCCGACGCCGCGACGGTCTCGACGACCGAGCGCGATCGTTTCCGCTCGATGATGGAGCGCTCGGGGACCCCGCAGCGCATCCCCGATCCGCTCGACCGGCCGTCCTTCGAGCTCCACGACGGTGCCGCACCCGACATCGTCGAGCCCGAGCCGACCGATGACCGCGTGTCCGGCGCGACGAGCAACCGCGGGGCGGGTGGCTCGCGCCGCGACGCCGCCGCGGTGCGCGGGCCACTCCTCACGCTGACCGACGTGCAGGTCGACCGCCGTAACGACGGAGCCGTGATCCGCGTCGCGATCAGCGGTACGCCGACGCGCGTCGAGCACTACGCGCTCAGCGATCCGGGCCGCTACGTCATCGACGTGTACGGCCCGAGCGTGCATCAGGGACAGGTCGACAGCATCCCGGTGATCGATCCGCTGGTACGGCGGGTACGGGTCGCCCACCACGGCGGCCGCATGCGCCTGGTCTTGGATCTCAAGACGGCACAGCCGCCGGCCTATGTCCTCGAGCGGCGGGATGGTACGATCGCGCTCGAGCTCGGGGCGGCGCGGACCACCAACGCGAGCGCGCCGTCCGAGCGGTAGCGTCGGATGGCCACTCCCGCCAAGAGCTTCGAAGATCTCCTGATCGCCCGCACCGGCGTCCCGTCGGAAATCGTGGCGCGCGCGCGCGAGCGCCAGCGCGACGGCAAGTCGCTCACGGACGCGTTGCGCGAGCTCGGCGCGCTCGACGGCCCGGCGTGGGCACGCGCTCTCGCCGACGCCTACGAGCTGCCGTTCGCGGAGCGTCTCGCGCCCGGCGACGTCGACGTCGAGCTTCTCGGCCGCCTGCCGATGCAGTACGCACGCCGCAACGCCGTCCTGCCGCTCCACCGCGACGACGGCGAGATCGTGGTGGCGATCGCCGATCCCCGCGCCCTCGGCCCGCTCGACGACCTGCGCGTGCTGTACGGGTCTCCGGTGCGCGCGGTGGTGCTGCCGGTCGAGGCGATCACCGATGCCATCAACCGCGCCTACGACCGCGCCTCGGGATCGGCAGCGGAGCTGATGGACGGCCTCGACGAGGAGCGGCTCGATCTCATCGCCACCGAGCTCGAGGAGCCGCGCGACCTGCTCGAGGCGGGTGACGAAGCGCCGATCATCCGTCTCGTCAACTCGCTCCTCTTCCAGGCGGTGAAAGACCGTGCCAGCGACATCCACATCGAGCCCTTCGAGCGGACGGTCACCGTGCGCTTTCGCATCGACGGCATCCTCTACGACGTCATTTCGCCGCCGAAACGCTTCCAGCCGGTCATCATCTCGCGCGTGAAGATCATGGCGGGGCTGAACATCGCCGAGAAGCGCCTGCCGCAAGACGGCCGGCTGCGCACCAAGGTCGCCGGCCGCGACGTCGACGTACGCGTCTCGGTGGTGCCGACGGCGTTCGGTGAACGCGTCGTGCTCCGCCTCCTCGATCGCTCGTCGACGGTGCTCGGCCTCGAAGAGCTCGGCCTCGACGGCCGCAACCTCGCGCTCGTCGGCCGCCTCGTGCGCCAGAGCCACGGCATCATCCTCGTCACCGGCCCGACCGGGAGCGGCAAGACGACGACGCTCTACGCCGCGCTCTCCACGATCAACTCGAGCGAGCGCAACATCATCACCATCGAGGACCCGATCGAATACCAGCTGCAGGGCGTCGGGCAGATCCAGGTGAACCCGAAGATCGACCTCACGTTCGCCAACGGCCTGCGGTCGATCCTGCGTCAGGACCCCGACGTGATCATGGTCGGCGAGATCCGCGACGGTGAGACCGCCGAGATCGCCATTCAGGCGGCGCTCACCGGCCACTTGGTGTTCTCGACGCTCCACACCAACG
>JBGOSW010000094.1:0-16580 GCA_041476145.1 Binatia bacterium | reverse complement strand
CGCGTCGCGGCAGAGGACGGCTCAGCCGACCAGTGCTTGATCCGGCTCGCTCCGACCCCGGCCTCGGAAGTCTTCACGCGCGAGACCGTGCAGCTTCATCTTGCGGTGCAGCGTCGCCGCGTCGACGAGCGCATGCTTGGCGCTCAGATTGATGCTGCCACGGTTCTTCCTGAGGACGTGATTCAAATAATCTTTCTCCGCTCGGCGCAAGTACTCCTTGAGGGGTACCTCGTAATCGTAGGTGCGCCGGAGCGACTCGAGGTCTTTGCGCTTGCCGGCGCCGGGAAGGTCGACCTCGCGAATCACGGGGCCCGTCGTACGCAGAATTCCCCGCTCGAGGACGTTTCCGAGCTCGCGGACGTTGCCGGGCCAGCTGAACCCCATGAGCTCGGACAGCGCCTTGTTGGAGACCCGCGTGATGCCGCGTTCGCGAGCCATCTCGCTGTTGCGCAGGAACTCGCAGACCAGCAGAGGAATGTCCTCGATGCGGTCGCGGAGCGGGGGAATCTTCACCGGCACGACGTTGACCCGATAGAAGAAGTCCTCGCGCATGCGCCCGTCGGCGACGAGTTCGGTGAGCTCGACGTTGGTCGCCGCGATGACGCGCATGTTGACCTTCACCTTGCGATTGCCGCCCAACCGTTCGACCTCGCGCTCCTCGAGCACGCGCAGGAGCTTGAGCTGCATGTTCAGCGTGATGCTCTCGATCTCGTCGAGAAAGAGCGTGCCGCCGGTCGAGAGCTCGATCTTGCCGACGCGATCGTGCACCGCCCCCGTGAAGGCGCCGCGCTCGTACCCGAAGAGCTCGCTCTCGAGGAGCGTATCGGGAAACGCCGCGCAGTTGATCGCGACGAACCGGCCGGACTTGCGCTTCCCCTGGTAATGTATCGCACGCGCGACCAGCTCCTTACCGGTGCCGGACTCGCCCGTGATCAGGACCGTCGCGTCGTTTTGCGCGAGCACCTCGATGGTCTCGAAGATATCGTGCATGACGCGGTTGCGGCTGACGATGTTCGCGAACGAGTAGCGGTTGGAGAGCTGGTTACGTAGATAGTTGATCTCGTCGAGCAGGCGACGCTTCTCGAGGACTTTCTCGGTGGCGAGGAGGATCTCCTCCTTCTGGAACGGCTTGGTGATGTAGTCGCTGGCACCCTGCTTGATCGCCTCGACCGCGCCTTTGATGCTGGCGTAGCCGGTGATCATGATCACGTCGAGGTCGGGCCAGTGCTCGCGGATCTCGCGCGTCAGGCCGATGCCGTCGGTCCCCGGAATGCGAAGGTCCACCACCGCCAAGGAAAAATCGTACTCGCCGAGCAGGCGCAGCGCCTCCGACGCGTTCCCCGCGCTGCTCACGAGATACTGCTGCGAGGTGTAGAGATCCTCGAGCTGGCGGCAGATCAACGGGTCGTCGTCGACGATCAAAATCCTCGTGTCCATGTCCTCTCCTAGACGTACAGCGGAAGGAAGATCAGCACCGTCTTCCTCCCATTGGCATCACAGCGCTCGACGATCTCGCCGCCGTGCATCTCGATCAGCTTGTGGGCGACCGCCCACTCGACGCCCGCCTCCGCCGTCCGGAAGAGCGGGGAGGGCGGCACCTTGGGCTCGACTTCGAGGCGCATTTCGAGTCCGGGGAAGTCGCGTCGGCTGCCTTTGCCGAGACTGACCGTCAATGCGCCGCCCGACTTCAGGTCTTCGTGCACCTGGTGGAGCGCGATGCGAAATGCCTGCGAGATGCGGGCGGGATCGATGAGGATCGTCGAGGGCTCGCCGATCTCGTCGCGGAACACGCGCACCTCGTTGCCATTCAAGTGCGCACTCAGATGCGTCATGAAGCCGTCGAGCAGCTCGCCGACCCCCGTCTTCGTGAAGTTCAGCCGGATCGGATAGAAGTACTCGAGCGCAACCTTGAGGAAGTCCTCGAGATTGCTGATCGTCCGCTCGAGCATGTGTCCGGCGGTCGAGTCGGCCTTCCGCGCACCCTCACTGTCGCTTTTGATGTAGTCCGACCAGTAGTAGAGCTTGTGAAAGAAGTTACCGAGCTCGTGTGAGATCTCGGCGAGCACGCGCTCCTGCACCACGACCAGGCTGCCATGCTCGGACGACTCTTCGGTCGGGACGCTTTGGCCGGGAGCCTGCTCGGTCAGCGTCGGGGGTCGCTCGCGGTGGGCGGTCATGATCGTCGTTGCGCCAGTCTGGACCGACTTCGCAGCTCTGCGCGTACGCACGCCTTGCAGAACTCTGGGGCGAAACGAGGAAATTGTACTCGGGCCCTCCCGCGCCTTCAACCCACAATTTCGCACGATTATCGAATCTGTCTTGCAGAATTTTCGGACTCGGCCGGGGCGGCACCGAGGTGATGACCCTGCAACACTGCACGTCCCGGCGGCCGCATGCTGAATCGCGCGCCGGCGCGCTACTGACCGCCCATGCCCCCGCGGGAATCGAAGACGAGTTTGAGATTCTGGACCTTCCGCAGCTCGTAGTCGATCGTGAGCAGGGCCTCGATAACGTTCTTGATCTCCCCCGTCATGCGGTCGAGTTCCTGAAACGAGACCCGCTCGAGCTCGCGACGAACCTGCTCGTACAGGCTGAGGAGACTTCCAAGTCCGCCGGCCGCCGTGAATCGGCGGTCCATCTCGTCGTACGAAGCGAGAATGCGGTCGATGAGTTCGCGGATCTCCTGGGTCACGGCGGGGGTCTCCTTCGCGCTGCGGGCTGATGGTCCGAGTAGGATGACCGTGGGGAGAGCAATTCCAGTGCCACTCAACGGCCATACGCAGGCGAAAAAACCAGTCTTTTTCAATGAGTAGCGCTAGAACGCTGCCGGCTCTGCCATGCAAATCTGCACGACCATCACCGCCCATCGTGACGCTGCGGTGCAATCGGCTCGTCATCGCCGACATCGATCCGGCGTGCGGAAGCGGGCATCGGGGTTCGATCGCCCTTCGCGATCAGAGCGACGACGAGCGGCGGCGACCTGGATCGGATTCCGGCTGCTGCGCGAGGACAACCTTCAGCTCGCGCAGTTGCTGCAGCTGGGCGTCCATGTGGACGAGCTGATCGAGGAGTTGCTTGATCTCGGCACCGATCCACACGAGCTCTTCGGCACCGACGTCCGTCATTGCCGTCTCGATCTGTTTCGCGAGCTCGAGCACGTGCGGAATGCCTTCCACGCCGCTGCCGGCGATGCGTCGGCTGAGCTCGCCGTAGTAGCGGATGATGTCCTCGGTATGGCGTCGCATCTGCTCGAGCATGCTCACCTCAGTACCATCGGATGGCTGGGTGGTGTCAAGAAACGGCGCGGCGTACTCCGTTCGCCGACGGCGCTACGCACGCATCGCCGTGTGACGCGGTGATCCACGCGAGAAAGCTCCGCACGTTGCGGTCGAGATCGAACGCCGCGGCGACGAGCTCGCACCCGCGGCGCGCGCGCGCACGATGCGCCTCCGGGTGCGCGAGCACGTCGTGCAACGCCGCCGCGAGCGCGACCGGGTCGTCCGGCGGCACGAGCACGCCGGTCTCTCCATCACGCACCACCTCGGGGATGCCGGAGAGTCGGGTCGAGACGACCGGCGTCTCGACCGCAAACGCCTCCAGGATGACGTTCGGAATGCCGTCCATCGACCCGTCCTTGGCCACCATGCTCGGGAGCGCGAACACCGCCGCGCGCGCCATCCACTCCATCACCTCACGATGCGACCGCGCACCGACGAGCGTGATGCGCGCGCGGAGACCGGCATGGGCGATCGCCTCCTCGAGCACCGATCGCTCCTCACCCTCACCGATGATCACACACCGAAAGCCGATGTCGTCGCGCGCCAGCTGCGCACAAGCGGTGATGAGATGCTGAAAGCCCTTCTTCGCCGTCAACCGCCCGACGGCGACGATCAGATCCTCCGCCCGCTCCGGGGGCGTCACCGCGGGGACGCGGATGCCATGATAACAGAGCGCGATCTTCGCGTGCTGCGCGCGCGGGACGAGGTCACAGAGGAACTTGCGATTGAACTCCGTGCACGTGACGACCGCCGCGGCGTCCGCGATCTTCTCCGCGAGTCCGATCTGATTTGCGGGCACGAAGATGTCCCACGCGTGTCCCGTGAACGTGAACGGCACGCCGAGCAGACTCGCGGCGATGCGTGCCGCGGTCGTCGGATGATTCGCGAAATGCGCGTGCACATGCGTCACCCCGCGTTGCTCCATCACACGCGCGAAGTAGACGCTCATCGGGAACACGACGCAGGTCCGAAGCGGAAGCGTGCCGCAGCGTCGCTGCCGAAAGGCGAGCGCCAGCACGCGCCCGAGCGCGGCGAGGTAGCGCCGCGGCGCGCGCCGCAGGAAATGCCCGTGCGCCGCCAGCAACGCGAAGGACACGCGCCGCCCGCCGTAGATCGTCTCCTCGACGTATCGTGCCAGGGTCGGGTCGGGGAATCGACGCGGCGCAGGGCGCACCGAGAAGATCGTGAGCGGCACTCCGAGCGCGCGCACCGTCTCGACTTCGCGCCGCACGAACGACTGCGTGAGGTCCGGAAACCCCGCAGTGACGTACGCGAGGCGGACGTCGGGGACGGTGCCGGAGGCGCCGCTCACGCCGCCTCGGCGTCGCAGCCGTCGAGAAAACCGCGGCACCAGATCTCGAAATTGACGAGCGTCCAGATCTGCATGAAGCAGTCGCCACGCCCGGCGAGGTAACGTGTCCACAGCTCGGCAACGGCGGGTGGGTCGAAGAAACCCCGTTCGCGTGCGTGGCGTCCGAGCAACAGATCCTCGGCCATCGGCCGCAATTCGGCGCGAAACCAGCGGTCGAGTGGCAGACGAAAGCCGTGCTTCGGCCGGTCGATGATGTCCTGCGGGACGAGGCCGGTGGCCAAGCGCTTCAAGATGTACTTCCCTCCGTGCCGCCACTTGAGCGTCGACGGCATCCCCGCCGCCAACTCGACCACGCGGTGATCGAGAAAGGGCACGCGCGCCTCGAGACTGACGCTCATGCTCATCTTATCGACCTTCATGAGGAGGTCTTCCGGCAACCAGGTGGCGAGGTCGGCGAGCAGATAGCGGTTCAGCGGATCGAGATCACGAGCACGTGCGAAGACGCGCGCGAAGTCGGGCTGGATGGCCACACCGTTCAGCCGCGCACGGACGTCGCCGGAGAGGAGGTGGTCGAGGTCGTCAGGCCGAAAAACTGATTTGACGAGCCGGAACCCCGCGAGTGGGTTGAGCGCGCCCGCAGCGAGGGCCTTGGCGACGCGTGGCGGCGCGGCGGCGCCGAGCGCCGACAGCATCCGGCGCACTCCGCCCGGCAGGCGCTGGTAGCGCCCGAGCATCGCCGGTAGGCGATAGTGATCGTAGCCGGCGAAGAGCTCGTCGGCACCCTCGCCCGTCAGCACGACCTTCACGTGCTGGCGGGCGAACTCGGACACGAGGAACGTCGGGATCGCCGCGAAGTCGGCGACCGGCTCGTCGAGCGAGTACACCGTGCGCGGCAGGAGTCGTTCGACGTCCATCGACTCGACGACCAACGTGTGATGATCGGCGCCGAAATGGCGTGCGACACGTGCCGCGTGCTCGCTCTCGTCGTAGCCGCCCGCCACCTTGAAGCCGACCGAGAACGTCTGCACGGGACGCGCGAGGGCCTCGGTCATGAGCCCGACGACGACGCTCGAGTCGATGCCACCGCTGAGGAAGGCGCCGAGCGGCACCTCGCTCAGCAGGCGTCGCCGGACCGAATCGCGCAAGAGGTCGCCGAGCGCCTCGAGGTACTCGTCCTCGGAGCGCGGCGCGTCCACCACGGCGGGGATCTCCCAATACGTGCGCTCGGCGACTCCGTCCGCCGTCACCGCGAGCATCGTACCCGGCTTCAGGCGCACGATCCCGCGAAAGATGGTCTCGCGCCGGGGATTGTATTGAAAGCTCAGGTAGTCGTAGAGCGCCTCGAGATCGACGCTGCGTTCGACGGAGGGATCGCGCAGGATCGCCTTGATCTCGGAGGCGAAGAGCAGCCGTCCGCCCGACTGCACGTAGTAGAGCGGCTTCTCTCCCAGACGGTCACGGTAGATCAACAGGCGTCGGCGGCGAACGTCCCAGAGGGCGATCGCGAACATCCCGTTCAGACGCTGGACGAAGGCCTCGCCCTCCTCTTCGTAGAGGTGGACCAGCACCTCGGTGTCGGTGCTGGTGCGGAATCGGTGACCGCGATCGGTGAGCTCGCGGCGGAGGTCCGGATAGTTGTAGATCTCGCCGTTGAAGACGGTCCACACGGTCTCGTCCTCGTTGGCGATCGGCTGGCGCCCGTCGGCGAGCCCGATGATGCTGAGGCGTCGATTCGCGAGGCCGACGGGACCGTCGACGTAGAAGCCGTCCTCGTCGGGACCGCGATGCGTGATCGCGGCGTTCATCGCCCGCAGCAGCCGGACGTCGACCGGCCGATGTGGGTCGAAGTTGAAGATCCCCGCGATGCCGCACATGGCGTGAGCGCGCGCTCAGGCGAGCCGTAGCGGCACGCGACCACGCACGCTCACCCATCCGTCGTCGCTGTCGAGCAGGTCGATGTCGGCGAGCCGCATCTCGCGGAACCAGCGGAAGACTTCTTTCGGTCGATGCCGCGATTCGAGCTGTGTGGCGTAGGTGTCGAACGTATCGAGGACCGACCAATCCAGCGGATAGTCCTTGTAGATCAGAACCGGGAACAGATAGCGCACGTAACGGACCCCGGGAATCTTGTCGATCGCCCAGAAGACCGGGACCGCGTACCGCGACCACCACAAGAGGAGTCGCCGCGGCAGACGTCGCGTGACCACGCGAAACGCTTGCCGGCGAAAGATGTTCAACGCCCAGCCCACCCCGGGCTTGACGGTAGCGGCGTTGACGCTGATCGCGATCGTGCCACCCGGCGCGACGAGCGGCACCAACGCCTTGAAGGCGCGCTCGGCCGACGGCGTGCGATGCAAGACGCCGATCGAGTAGACGACGTCGAACGACCCCGACTTGAAGGGCAGTTTGAAGATGTCCGCCTGCGCAATGAGGACGTTGTCACGACGACCGAGATTCTCCGCGGCGGCGTCCACCGCGCTCGAGAGGTCGATCCCGACCGCGAGCGCGGCATCGTCGCGCGACACGACGTCGAGAAAGCGGCCCATGCCGCAGCCGGCGTCGAGCACCACTTTGCCGCGGACGTCGCTCGGCTGCAGCGCGGTCTCCGATCGAAAGCGCCGTTCGGAGTCGGCGAGCCGGCCGGAATCGAGCTGCACGCGCGAGAACGTCTTCCATTGCAATCCGAACGACTCGGCGTACGCTTCACGATTCACGAAGCGGAGCACGCCGTCGTTGGCGTACAGCGAGTGACAGGCGACGCACTCGAGCCCGCCGGAGACGGATTCGACATCGCCTCCACAGCTCGGACACGCCAGGATGCTGGTTGTATGACCGCGATCGACCTTGGTCACCATGGCTCGCGTGGCTTCCCGTTCTGCGAAAACGTATCGGCTCGTCGAGGTGGAGGTGATGCGACGAGCTCTGCGGAGACGCGTATTCTGATATACGATGGAACACACATCGCGCCAAGTGCTTCTTTGTGCGCACAGCACACGCCCACCGTTGGCGACAGCGACGAACCTCCGTGGTAGCGTTTCCCGGCTCATGTTTCCACGCGGATCCTGCAACGTTGCGCGCGCTCGTGCGCCGCGGTCGCGACGCGCGATGCTCGGGGTGCGGAGCGCCCTGCTCGCGGCGACGCTCGTCGTAGTCGGCACCGCGGCCTGCACGCTCGCAGCGCGAAGCGAGAACGGCGCGACAGCCGGCGCTCCGTCCGCGCGGCGGAAGGCGCCTGCACGCTCGCGGCGCTCGCCGGTGCCCCAGGCCACGCCGGCGCCGTCGCCGACTTCCGCCGCGCGGCGCGGCGCCCGCACCAAGACCACGCTGCCGTCGTCGGCCGCGCAGGAGGAGCCCCTCGAAGGCTTCGGTAGCGGCACCACCGGCGGCGCCGGCGGTCGCGAGGTCTGGGTTACGGAGCCGACGGTCGAGAGCCTGCGCGCCGCGCTCCGCGACGTCAACGAGACCGGTAACGCCATCCTCCGCTTCGACGTCCACGAGCCGATCATGATCACGCGGCCGCTCCCGTATCTCACCGCACCGCACGTCACGATCGACGGCCGCGGCGCCACGCTCGACGGCAGCAATCTCCGCGCCGAAGTCGCGCTCCTCGACGTCCGTACACACGACGTGATCGTCCGCGATCTGCGCCTGCGGAACGGCTACGACAACCTGCGTGCCCAGAGCCCGGACGCGCACGACATCGTCTTCACCCACATCTCGTCGACGGGCTCGCACGACGACGGCCTCTCGATCGGCTATGGCGCACACGACGTGACGGCGCAGTATCTCTTCCTCGCGGGGAATACGCGCTCCGTCTTCTGCAAGGAGGGCGGCACCAACGTCTCACTGCACCACAGCTGGTTACAGAAGGGCTGGATCCGCAACCCGATCGTTTCGGGACCGGCGCGCGCCGACATACGGAACGTCATCGTCGAGGACTGGGGCGAATGGGGCGCGCGCTTCGAGGATGGCGCGACCGGCAACGTCGTCGAATCCCTCTTCGTCCTCTCGGGCTACGCGCGACGCCGCGGCGGGAAGGCCGACAGCGCGCTGCGCGCGACCCACGGCGCATCCGTCTATGCCGCCGGCAACGCGTATCGCGAGCACGCCTACCCGCCGGAGTTCGGCAGCGCTCGCCAACCGTTTCCCGCACCCGCGGTGACGACCGAGCCGGTCGAGCGCATGGAAGCGCAGGTGCGCGCGCGTGCCGGCTGCCAGCCACGCGACGCCGCCGACACGCAGTACATCGCGCTGCGAACGGGCTGGGACGTCGGCGCGGAGACCCCGTTGCGCTTGCACCCCGATTGATCGGCGGCGCAGGCGCCGCGGCGCGGCGCGCGGCGCAATTTCGTACGCGGCAGCGCGCCTCAGCGCACCTGGTCGAGCAATGCCTCCCACTGGCGCACGATCGTCGCGACGAGGAACGGTTCGAGGCTGGCGCGCGCGTTCGCCGCGAGCCGCAGGCGCTCGTCGGAATCCTGCAACACACGCAGCATCGCCGCGCGCAACGACGGCACGTCCTCGGGCGGCACGAGCACGCCGTTCACCCCGTCGCGCACGATCTCACGCACGCCGTGCGGGCAATCGAAGGCGACTGCGGGACATCCGCAGGCGAGCGCCTCGAGCACGACGTTCGGCAAGCCCTCGTAACGCGAGGAGAGAACGAAGAGATCCGCGGCGGCGAAGTACGCGAACGGGTTCTCCTGAAACCCGCCGAACCGGACCGCGGAGGCGATCCCGAGCTCCGCGGCACGTGCCTCGAGAGTCGCTCGATCGGGTCCGTCCCCGAGAATCGTGAGCGTCCCTCGGCCGAGGACGCGCACCACGCCCTGGAACGCCTCGAGCAAGAGATCGAAGCCCTTCTGATGGCCGAGGCGCCCGGCCGCGACGACGTGCGGACGCCCGTCGTCGTGCAGCGGCGGCGCGGCGCCCGCGTCGGCGTCGATGCGTGCAGTGTCGACCGGGTTGTAGACCCGCACCACGTACCCGGGCGCAGCCGCGAGCCGTGCTTCCATCTCGCAGCGGACCGCGTCGGATTGCACGACGATGCGATCGGCGCGTCGCACGAGGCGGAGATACACGCGGTAGAAGAGCGGGCGAAACCGGCTGTTCTCGAAATAGCGCTCGCCGATGACCTCGCGGACGACGAGGCGCGCGCGCGGAAAGAACGGTCGTAGCCCCAGCAGCGCGAGATTCATGTAGCCCTGCGTCGAGACGACGATCGCCGGCTGTACGCGGCGGATGACGCGGACCATGTCGAACACGGCGCGACGCAGACGAGGCGCCGCGAGGACGTGTACCGGCACGTCGCCCGGGAGGTGCGCCAGGTAGGGTCCCACGCCCTCGACGAGCACGAGGTGCGGCTCGAAACGAGCCCGATCAAGGTGACGGAGCAGCGTCACGACGACGCGCTCGGCGCCGCCGCCCCGCAGGCTCGGGAGCGCGAACAGAACGCGGGAACGGCTGGCTGGGCTCACGATTGCATGGACGAATCACGTCGCCGCGCGCGCGACGGTGCTGCCCGCCATAGCGACGCCCGCGCGACGACGCAAGCGCGCCTGGACGCGAAAACCTACGTTGACAACGCGGTCGGCCGCGGGAGACAGTACCTGAGACCGCACGATTTCCCCCCGTCTACCTATGCCCACCCGCTCCGAGCCAGAGGCGATCCCCTCGCCCATCCTCCAAAGCGAACCGACTTCGCCGCCGACCGGCCTCCTCGCCACGACCGTGCGGTGCGGGACCGCCGGCTCGGCGAGCGCCATCGTCGTCGGTGCGCTCGACGGCGCGACGCTGCGCCGGGTTCGCCAGGAGGCCCTGACCATGCGGGCGCGGCACGGGAAGCGCGTCACCATCGAAGCCCGCTTCGTCGACACTCCGATGGCCCGGGCGCTCCTCGCGAACCTCGACGACCTGGTCGCCCACGACATCCACGTCGTGCTCGCCGCGATCGCACCGCGCGGCGGCTCCGTCCACGCACCGCCGCCGCCGGTCGTCGAGACCGGGTCGACGGTGGAGGCGTCGCTGGTGGAACGGTCGCCCGATCCCTTCGACCTCGACCCCGGGCTCCGCCGCGTCTGGCTGGGACCGCTTCGGTTCTTCTTCGATCACTACTGGCGCATCGAGGTCTCCGGCCTCGAGCACGTACCCGACGACGCGCCGGCGATCATCGCCGGCAACCATTCCGGGGCGGTACCGGCGGACGCGTTCATGCTGGCGGTCGCGCTCGAGCTGCGGCAGCCCTCGCGTTGCCTGCGCGTCCTCTACGATCGCTTCGTCGATGCCCTGCCGTTCGTCGGGCCGCTGTATCGACGGCTCGGCGGCGTTCCGGCGTCGCTCGCCAACGCCGAGCTCTTGCTCCGGCGCGGTGGGATCGTCGGTCTCTTTCCGGAAGGTATCGCCGGCGTCGAGAAGCTCTGCACCGAGCGCTATCGCTTGCGCCCCTTCAAGAGCGGCGCGGCCCGGCTTTCCCTGCGTACCGGCGCGCCGATCGTCCCGGTCGCGATCGTCGGTGCCGAGGAGGCCTATCCGGTCGTCGCACGGCTCTATCGCGTCGGCCAGCTCGTCGGCATCCCGTGGGTCCCGCTGACGCCGACCTTTCCGCTGTGTGGCCTCGCCGGAGCATTGCCGCTCCCGAGCAAATGGCACATCCAGTTCTGCCCGCCGATCGCTGCACCGGTTGCCGACGGCCGCTCCGACGAGGAGCTCGTCGCCGAAACGACGGCGCGCCTGCGCGACGCGCTGGCGAGCGGAATCGCCGACCTGCTCGCCAGACGGCAGGGGATCTTCGTATAAGACGGGTAACGTCGCCCCGGTCGAGGAGGAGAACCATGTCCAAGTTGAGGAGCCTCGTCGTCATCGTCACCGCCCTGAGCCTGCCGTCGTGTACCGTCTACGTGCACGAGAACTATCCCGCCCGTCACCCGTGCTCTGCGCGCGCGGGCGAGAGCCCCGATGAGAGCCGGGTCGGCATGATCGGGATCTCGATCGCCCGCGCGGGCGAGTCGCAGCGTGGCCCGCTCGTCGTCGCGAACGTCCTTCCTGGAAGCCCCGCCGCGGACGCCGACATCCGCCCCGGCGACCGCATCCGCGCGATCGACGGCGAGTCGACGCGCGGCATGATGATCGCCGAGGCGGCGCACCTCATCCGCGGGCCCGTCGATGCGGCCGTCGAGCTGCGTCTCGAATCGCCGCGCGGGGCGCGCCTCGTGACGCTCGTGCGCGTACCGGCGTACGCAATGCGGGGCAACCGCGAGTGTCCTCACGGGCGGCGACATACGTACGAGGACGGTCGGGGTGGCTGCGAAACGCCGCCGGAAGCGCCCGCTGTCGACGAATCACTCGCACCCGAGCTCTGGCCACCGACGAAGCCCGGTCATCACATGCCCTAGGAGCGCGCGGGACGTCGTCAACCGCCGAAGAGCGTCCGGTGATAGAGCCGGAGCAGCACCGTCACGAGCACGCCGCCCGCGAGCGCGGCGACCGGTAGCTCGCGGACGGCCAGACGCTGGCGCCCCGCGAGGATGGCGGCAAACGGCACGAGCGACGTCGTCGCAACGAGCGTATCGTAGCCCGATACCTCGCGCAGCTTGCGCGCGTCCTGGTGCCGTGCGCCGATCCACGCAAAAATCGCGAAGCCGCCGAAGAAGAGCACGTCGCCGAGACTCCCGTTCACCAGGAGGTGCGCGACGCCGAAGAGCGCGAACGCCGCCAGCATCGGATGGCGCGTGATCCGCACCATCCCGTGCGCCACCGCCGGGCCGCGCGCCTGCATCGCGCTCGGGGCCGTCGACGACGGCAGCAGCGAGGCGACGAAGAGCACCAGCGCCGCAACCATCAGGAGGTGATTCAACGGCCGGGCGAATCCCGCAGGACCGATGGCCACCCACAAGAGCGGTCCCGCGTGCTTGTGCGTGGCGAAGATCCACATCAGGGGTGCGAACGTCGCGAGCGCGACCAGCGAGTAGATCCCTTGGAACGATTGCGCGCCGACCCGCCGGATCAACGCCGCGCGGGTCGACGTCGAAGAGAGCCAGACGTGCGTCCCGCCGAACGCCGCCCACAGCCCGCCGATGAGCAGTGTCGCGCCCACGTCAGGCCTTGCAGAGCACGCCCGCCGTCACGAAGTAGGACGCGGTCTGGTTGACGATCCCACCGAAGACGTCGGCGCTGCCGGCGTCCTCGATCGCCCGCACGGACAGCGCGCCCGCGGAGATCGCGGTGCCGCCGTCCATCGTTTGGTACTCGTACCCCGGAGGAAAATGAAAGCTCGTTTCGAGCAGCTCGCCGATCGTGAGCGTCTCCGCCGACCGCTCGACCATGCGCCGAGCGTAGAAGACGTGCGTGTGGTCGACGGTGACGTGCTGTCCGTTGTCGAACGTGACGCGCACGACCGGAACCCCGGTCGCCGTGCAGGCGATCTTCGTCATCAGGCGAAAGCCGACGCGCTGCTCCGGCAGGCGTGTCAGCACCGGCATCGACTTGCCGACGAGCGTCGCGATCGCCAGCGGTCCGTCGACGGTCTCGATGAGACTGTCGCCGCTGAGACAGCCGCGTGCGCAGGACCGTCGGGTCGGCGTCACGTCGTGAGCACCACCTTCCCGACATTCTGCCGTCCTTGGATGTAGGCGTGGGCGGCCGCCGCCTCGACGAGCGGGAACGTGCGTCCGACCGTCGGGCGGATCTTGCCGGCGCGGTAGTAGTCGACGAGCGTCGCGAGCTGCGCCCGCAAGAGCGCCGTCTCCTCCCAGAGATGACCGAGGTTGACGCCCATCACCGCGCGATTGTCGTTCATGAGCGTCACCGGACTGAACCGCGGCATGCGCACCAGCTGCCAGAGGGCGGTGAGCACGCGCCGCGACGTGCCCGGGGCGGCGGCGGAAAACCCGAACGCGACCAGCCGCCCGAGCGGCGCGAGGACGCCATAGCTCCGCCGCAGGTGCTCGCCGCCGATCGCATCGAGCACGACGTCGACGCCGCGTCCACCGGTCAGGCGTCGCACCTCGGACTCGACGTCGCCCGTGCGATAGTCGATCACGTGCGCGACGCCCGCTTCGCGCAGCGCCGCGTGCTTGCTCGCCGACGCCGTCCCGATCACCTCGGCACCGTGCAGCAGACAGAGCTGGACGGCGGCGAGACCGACGCCGCCCGCCGCGCCGTGCACGAGGACGCGCTCCCCGGGGCGCACCTGGGCGAGCATCTCGAGCATGAGAATCGCGGTGAGGTAATTGACCGGCAGCGCCGCTCCCTGCTCGAAGGTCATTCCCTCGGGAAGCGGCACGATCTGCGCGGCAGGCACGACGACCAGCTCCGCATAGCCGTTGAACCGCGTCGGGGTCAGGATCGCGGTCCCCATCGCGACGCCCTGCACACCCGCGCCCACCTCGTCGATCGTGCCCGCGACCTCGTAGCCGACGACGCACGGGAGCTTCGGCGCGTCCGGATAGAGGCCCATCCGCGCCATGCAGTCGGCGAAGTTGACCCCTGAGGCACGTACGCGCACGCGCACCTCGCCGGCACCCGCGTGCGGATCCGGAACCTCGCGCACCTCGAGCACTTCCGGCGGGCCGATTCGCGGTATCCAGACTGATCGCATGCACACCTCGCCGGGCCGGTATCGCGGCCCCCCGCCGCGACGGCGTCGGCCGGCGCGGCGCGAACCTCTTACACCGCGCCTACGGCTGTCGCCAAGGTGTGCGAATTGACAAGTCCCGCGCGCGCCTGCGAGGAGGCGGCGTGCCGTCGCCGCCCCGCGCGTATCTGACCTACCGTCTGCTCGCGGCCGTGACCGCCGCCTCGTGCTTTCTGATCGGCACCGTCTTCATCGCGGCGTTCCTCGACCGCGCGCTCTTCCAAGTGTTCGCGCATCCGCTCTTCGACACCGACTACTGGGGCTACTACATCCTCGCGTTCGCGGGATCGACACTCGTCGCGTGGGGCGGATGCCTGGTCGCGGCCGTGCGCGATCCCGAGCGCGCCTCGGGAGTCGGCACCGCGACCGCCGCCGCCCTGATCCTCGCGAGCATCCTGCGCCTGCTCGCCTGGTACTCCGGCGAGTACCGGTTCGCCGACGATCAGCTCCGCCTCGAGGCTGGCGCACTCGCGATCGTCGCGCTCGGATTCGTCTGGTTGAAACCGCCACGCGGAGATCGCGCGTGAGCGACACCGCGCCGCCCGCGCGCACGATCATCGCAGGCAAGATCGGCACCACGCTCCTCTGCTTCTACTTGCTCGCGATCGCGCTCCGTGTCGACGGCTGCTACCACGCCGACGCGCGGCTTCACGACGAGCTGCCGGACGCCGGGCCGCGGGTCGGCGAGGCGTTTCCCGGCTTCACGCTTCCCGACGTGAGCGGCCCCCGCATCACCCTCCGGGATCTCGCCGGACGTCCGGCGGTGCTGGCGTTCGTGCCGAGCCTCGATTGGTCGGCACCCAGCAAGGCGCGCGTGCTCGATCTCGCCGCGGCCGTCGCCGGGCGCCACGACGTGACGCTCACCATCGTCCTGACGGCGGGCGCGGCGACACCACGCACCCTGACGTTCACGCGCGAGCACCGCGTTCCCGCCTACGTTCTCGTCGACGGCGACGGGCTGACGGAGCGTCTCGGACTCGCGACCGCCGGACCGGAGGAGGCGTCGGTCGCCCTGCCCGCCACCTTCGTCCTCGACGCCGGCGGCAGCGTGACCCTCCGTGACGTTCGCCGCGACCCGCGGACGTGGCTCGACCCGGACGCGATACTCGCCGCGGCCCGATTGTCGCCTCATCCCTGATCCGCTAACCACAGAATCGTGAGACTCTCGGCGCGCGTCCACGGCCGCTCCTACCGCTTCGGATCGGTGCGTGAGGTACTCGCGCGCGCCAACGAGCCGAAGTCGGGCGACGCGCTCGCCGGCATCGGGGCGCGCTCGAACCTCGAGCGCGCGGCCGCGAAACGCGTCCTCGCCGAGTTGACCCTCGAGGATCTCCGGGCGCATCCCGTCGTACCGCTCGACGAGGACGAGGTGAGCCGTGTCATCGACGCCGAGGTCGAGGAGCAGGTGTATCGCGAGATTCGCGGCTGGAGTGTCGGCGAGCTCCGCGATTGGCTGCTCGACGACGCCACGACCACCGATGCCATCCGCCGTGCGAGCCGTGGCTTCACGGCGGAGATGGCGGCGGCGGTCGCGAAGCTGTGCTCCAACCTCGACCTCGTCTACGGCGCCCACAAGATGCCGGTCCGTACACAGGCGCGCACGACGATCGGCCTTCCCGGACGCCTGAGCTCGCGGCTGCAGCCGAACCACCCCGCCGACGACCCCGCCGGGATCACCGCCGCCGTCTACGAGGGCCTCGCGTACGGCGCCGGCGACGCGCTGATCGGGATCAACCCCTGCATCGACACCGTCGAGAACGTCGTCGCGCTGCTCCGCCTGACGGCGGACATCATCGAGCGCTGGCGGATCCCGACGCAGAATTGCGTCCTCGCGCACGTGACGACGCAGATGCGCGCGCTCGAGGCCGGTGCACCGATGGACATCCTCTTCCAGAGCCTCGCCGGCACCGAGGCCGGCAACACCAGCTTCGGCATCACGGTCACGATGCTCGACGAGGCGCGCGCCATGATCCACGAGCGCGGCGCGTTGCGCGCGCCGCAGCTCATGTACTTCGAGACCGGCCAAGGGTCGGAGCTCTCCGCGGGTGCGCACGGCGGCGCCGATCAAGTGACGCTCGAGGCGCGGTGCTACGGCCTGGCGCGGCGCTACGACCCCTTTCTCGTCAACACCGTCGTCGGCTTCATCGGCCCGGAATACCTCGCCGACGGCCGGCAGATCATCCGCGCCGGCCTCGAGGATCACTTCATGGGGAAGCTGCTCGGCGTGCCGCTCGGCGCCGACGCCTGCTACACCAATCACGCCGACGCCGATCAGAACGACTGCGACACGCTCGCCACCATGCTCGCGACCGCCGGCTGCAACTACTTCATGGGCGTCCCCGGCGGCGACGACGTGATG
>JBGOSW010000093.1:0-16705 GCA_041476145.1 Binatia bacterium | reverse complement strand
GGTAGTGGGATCACCATGACGATGACCACGACCACGAACGCCGCCGGAATCGCGAGCTCGCCGCCGGCGAGGAGCCGACGCATCACCGTGCGTGCCGTCTTGGTCATCACCTAGCTCGCCCGCCGCTGCTTGAGTGCGTAGATGTACGCGAGGATCTCCGCGACGGCGCGATACAGAGAGCCCGGGATCTGGCCGCCGATCGGTACCGCGCGGAAGAGCGCGCGTGCCAGCGAGCGGCGCTCGAGCACGGGCACGCCGGAGCGGCGTGCGATCTCCTTGATGCGCTCCGCGACGTGCTCCGCGCCCTTGGCGACGACGACGGGCGCGCCCATCTCGCCGGGCGCGTAACGCAGCGCGACCGCCAGGTGGACCGGGTTGGTCACCACGACGTCGGCGCTCGGCACCGCGTCGAACATACGGCGCTTCGCGATCTGCTGGTACACGCGCTTCACGCGCTGCTTCATCTGCGGATCGCCCTCCGCTTGGCGCCGCTCGTCCTTCACCTCGCCCCTGCTCATGCGCAGGCTCATGTGGTGCTGGCGGCGCTGCCAGGCGTAGTCGAAGGCGGCGAGGACGGAGATCGCAGCCGTCGTCCAGGCGAGGACGCGCCCGAGCTCGCGACCGGCGACGGTGAGGATCTCGCGCGGCCCGCTGCTCGCGAGCGGTACGATCTGGTCTTGGACGGCGCGGAGCAGATCCCAGGTGATCCAGCCGACGAGCACGATCTTGAGGAGCGCCTTCACGATCTCGACGGCACCGCGCTTCGAGACGATGCGGCTGAATCCGGTCGCCGGCGAGATCTTGCTCACGTCCGGAAGGATGCGCTTCGGGAGGATCTGGAAGCCGACCTGCGCGACCGTCACCGTGAGGCCGACGGCACCCGTGACGGCGAGGATCGGCCAGGCGATGGCGACGCTGTCGCCGGCGATCCGCCGCATCACCTCGCTCATTTGCGCCGGCGTGAAGTCGGTCGCCGACGCCGCGAGCAGACTCCGGCGCATCATCTCACGGAGCGCGCTGAGGATCGCCGGCCCGCGGTGCGTGGTCACGATCACCGCCGCGAGCAGCACCGCCGCGGCGGTGACCTCCACCGACTGCGGCACCTTCCCTTCGGCGCGTGCTTCCTCGCGCCGTTTGGGAGTCGGTTCTTCGGTTTTGTTGGCGGCGTCTTCGGCCATGGCTCAGTGCAGCGCCCGCATGATGCCGGCGAGCGAGGTCGTCATCTCGGCGAACGAGGTCTCGAGAAGACGGATCGTGAACGGTTGCGAGGCGGCGAGCATGAAGAGCCCGACCCCGACGTGCAGCGGAAAGCCGACGATGAAGACGTTGAGCTGCGGAATCAGCTTCGCGAGCACCGCCATCGCGCCGTTGACGAGCAGCAGCATGACGAGGATCGGCGCCGCCACGCGGAGGGCGATCACGAAGATGCCGCCGGCGAGGACGAGCACGCGTCCGAGCCCGTCCGTCGCGGGAAAGCCGCCCCCGATCGGCAACAACGTGAAGCTCTCGGCGACGGCGCGGATCAGCAGGTGATGGCCGTCGACGGCGAGGAAGACGAGCAGCGCCATCAGATTCTGCCACTCCGCGAGCGAGGTGATGTGCTCCTGCGTCTGCGGGTCGATGAGGTTGGAGATGCCGATGCCCATCTGGATGCCGGAGAGTTGGCCCGCCATCTGGACGCCGCCGAAGACGAACTGCGCGACCAGCCCGATGGTGAAGCCGATCGAGATCTCGAGAGCGAGCGCCGCGAACAGGCGAATGGGCCCGGCGTCGCCGGCGATCGCCGTCGCCGCCTCCGCGGGGATCGCGGGCAACATCGCGAGCGCGAGGAAGAACGCGAGCGCGGCGCGCACCCGCACCGGTGCCGTCCGTGAGCCGAGGATCGGCCCCATCATGAAGAGCCCGCCGACGCGCGCCAGCGCCAGCACGAAGACGACCATGCGCGGCAGGGAGAGCGCGAGGAGTGCGGCGCCGATCTTCATCGCAGCAGCCCCGGAATCGATTCGAAGAGCGCCGTCGTGTAGTTCAGCATCTTCTGCAGCATCCACGGCCCGAAGAGCGCCAGCGCCAGGATCGTGGCGCCGATCTTCGGAATGAACGTGAGCGTCATCTCGTGGATCTGCGTCAGCGCCTGGAAGATGCTGACCGCGAGACCGGCGACGAGCCCGAAGACGAGGACCGGGCCGGCGAGGATGAGGGTCATCTCGAGCGCGTTCCGCCCCAGCTGCAGCACGCTTTCCGGGCTCACGCGTGCCTCATTGGAAGCTCCGGATGAGCGAGCTGATGAGGAGGTTCCAACCGTCGACGAGCACGAAGATCATCAGCTTGAACGGCAGCGAGATCAGCACCGGCGGGAGCGTGATCATCCCCATCGAGGTGAGGATCGACGCCACCACCATGTCGAGGACGAGAAACGGAATGTAAACCATGAAGCTGATCTGGAAGGCCGTCTTCAGCTCGGAGATCATGAACGCCGGAATCACCACTTCGGGCGGGACCTCGGCCGCCGTATCCGGGCGCGCGTGCCGGCTGATGCCGAGGAACAGCGCCAGGTCCTTCTCGCGCGTCTGCCGCAGCATGAAGGCGCGGAGCGGCTGGAAGCCGCGTTCCAGCGCCTCGACCGGTGGCGTGCTTTCCAGGAGATACGGCTGCACCGCGTCCTGGTTCACCTGGCGCAGGGTCGGCATCATCACGAAAAAGGTCAGAAAGAGCGCGAGCGCGATGATCACTTGATTCGGCGGCATCTGCTGCGTTCCCACCGCCTGGCGCACGAATGCCAGCACGATGACGATGCGCACGAACGCCGAAACGCCGATCAGGATCGCGGGAGCGAACGACAGCAGCGTGAAGAGGAGCATCAGCTGGATGCTCGTCGAGAGGCCGTCGCCGTTGCCGCCCACCTCCAGCGACAGCTGCGGCAGCGCGGCGTGCGCGGGCGCTGCCGTCAAAAGCAGCGTCGCGACGATCGTGAGAATAGCGATTCCGATCGCGTGACGTCCGGGCGGCGGGGGTGAAAGAGGGGTGCGCGGGGCCGGAAGAGAAGTCCACGTCCCCGCGCACCCCTCTCGCGCCCCCGCCTCTCGCTCGACGGCGTGCTCGGACGCGCGGCCTTCCGATGGCGGCGCGTCGCCGCGCCCGCGGCGCGGCTCGCTTGCGTCGATCGACGTCGCGTGCGGCGCGATCGCTGCTGCATGGCGAGTGGGCTGCTCGTTGGTTGCGGCTCGCTGCTCGCCTGTTGCTGGCGCGGCCGGCGCGCTCTCGTCGTCAGCCGCGCGCCGAGGGCGCCGCTGCGGCGCGGCGGCTCGGGGGAGGGCGCGCGCGGGCGTAGACTTCTCTTCCGACCGCGCGCGCCCTCCCTTGAGCCGCCACGTCCGCTCGCCGCCATCGCTGTGCGTCTGCCCCGGGGTCGAGTCCCGTCCGCTCGCCGTGTCCGACGACGAAGACGCGAGACGACCAAGGCAGGTGACGGAGTCGTCCGTGAGGCCGAGGAGGAAGCGCTCGCGCTCGACCTCGACGATCGCGAGAAGTCGCTTGCCGCCGAGGGCGCGCGTCGCCAGGAGGCGGATCAGGTCGTCGGGGCGGGCACCGCTGCGGCGGCGCTGCCACCACACGAGCGCACCGGCGGCGACGGCCACCAGCCCGACGACCAGGAACGGCGTCAGGGCGAGGTCGGGAGGAGCGGTCGGCATCAGCGCAGGCGCTCGACGCGCTCGGTCGGGCTCACGATCTCGGTCAGGCGCACGCCGAACTTCTCGTTCACCATGACGGCCTCGCCGCGCGCCACCGGCTTGCCGTTGATCAGGACGTCGAGCGGCTCGCCGGCGAGCTTCGCGAGCTCGATCACCGAGCCGGCGCCGAGGGCGAGCAGCTCGCGCACTGCCATGCGCACCCGGCCGAGCTCGACGCTCACCGTGAGCGGGACGTCGAGGATGAGATCCAGGCTCGCGCCCTCCCCCTCGGGCATCGGCGGGTTCGTCGTCGCTACGGATTCTTCGGCCATGCTCACTCTCCTCGCGCGACGCCGAGAACGCGGATCGCGTTCTGGCCGCGGCTCACGCCCGCCAAGCCGGTCATCAACCGGACGTTCTCGACCAGTAGGGTGACGGGATCGTCACCGCGGGCGCCGAGCGCGAGCACGTCGCCGACGTGCAAGCGCAGCAGCTCGCGCGCGGAGATCTCGTGGCTCCCGAGCTCGGCGCTGACGGTGACCTCGGCCTGACGTACGGCGGTGCCGAGCGTCGCCAGCCACTCGCGGTCGCTGCCGCTCGCCGTCGTCACCTGCGACGCGCCGAGACGATCGCGCAGCGGCTCGAGCATGGCGTAGGGCAACGCCAGCACGAGCGGCGCCGGGCCGATGCCGAGATCGCATGCGAGCTCGACGGCGACGACCGCGTCGGCGGGCGCGGCGATCGTCAGGTAGGCGGGGTTCGCCTCGACGCGCACGAACGCGCACTCGACGCGCTGGATCGGCGTCCACGCCTCGGCGAGATCCGCGAGCATGCGCGCGCCGACACGCTTCAGCGTCTGCAGCTCGAGCGCGGAATACTCGCGGCCGTCGAGCGTCTCCGGCAACCGTCCGGGTCCGCCGAACACGCGATCGATGAGAGCGAACGCCGTCGGTGCGGAGATCGCCAGCAGGGCCTGGCCGCGCAGCGGCGCCATCGTGAAGAGCTGGAGGCATGCACCCGCCGGCAGGCGGTTGCGAAACGTGGCGAAGCGGACGGCGTCGAGCGCGCCGAGCGTGATCGTCGGTGTCACCCCGACGAGACTCGCGAGGGAGAGGCGCAGCCGGCGCACGAAGCGCTCGTGCACCAGGTCGAGTGCCGGGAAGCGGCGCCCGGCAAGGCGGTCCTCGGCAAGCAGGTCATACGAATGCACGGTGCCGCGCGGCTCCTGCTCGCCCTCGACGGCGACCTCGCCCTCTTTCATGCCGTGCAGCAGCGCGTCGACTTCGTCCTTGGAAAGCGTCTCGCTCATTGGACGATGAACTCGGTGAAGTAGACGGCCTTCACGGCGTCGCGATCGAGCACCTGGTTGACGCGGGCGATGATCTCCTCACGCAGCTGCTGCTTCCCCTCGGGCGTGCGCACGTCCTCGAAGGACTTGCTGCTGAGGAGGGTCAGGAGCAGGTCGCGGATCTGCGGCAAGCGGCCGTTCACGTCGGGCGGCACGGTGGCGCCGAGGAACTCGATCTGGAACGTCGCCTTCAGGTAGCGCGAGCCGCCCTCGTCGGCGAGATTGGCGATGAAGGTCTCGAGCGGCAGGATCGGACCCGGGCCCTTCTCGCCCTTGGCGCCGTGCTCCTCCTCCCCGGCCTTCTCCTCGACCGCCGCCGTCGCCTCCGCGTGGCGTTTCTTGCCGAACGGCAGGACGCCGAGGTACCAGGCCGCCGCACCACTGCCGGCGAGCAGCACGACCGCGCTCAGGATGAGCGGCAGCTTCGATTTCTTCTTCGCCGGTGCCGACGCGTCTTCGGCGGCCTGCTGCGGCTTCTCGTCCTCGTCGGCCATCGCCATCCCCCCTCGCCTCGGGTCAGCGGAGTGACTCCCGCGACCCGCGCCGCAGAAGCAGCAAGCGATGTGCCCGCTGGGGGTGGGCACACGCGGGGGACGGCAGCGAAGAAAGTCGTGGAAAGACGGGCGAGACGACGGCGCGCGGCGCAGGTCCGACGCATGCTCCGGGTCATCGCCCCGGAGCATGCGTCAGGATTCTGGCGCTCACGAAGACGCGAAGTTACCGAACGATGTTGATCAGGTCGCTCAGCAGCGTATCGCTCGAGGTGATCACGCGGGCGTTCGCCTGGAAGCTCCGCTGCGTGGAGATGAGATCGATGAACTCTTGCGCGATGGCGACGTTGGATTGCTCGAGCGCGCCGGCGACGATGTTGCCGAGACCGCCCGACTGCGGCGTGCCGACTGCGGGCGAACCGGACTCGACGGACTCGCGATAGAGTCCGTTGCCGATCGGGGTGAGCGCGTCCGGGGCGGTGAAGTTCGCGAGCGCGAGCTGGAAGAGCGGCCGGCTCTGGCCGTTGTCGAAGATCCCGGTGACGACGCCCGACTCACTGAACTGGAGGTTCAGCAGCTGACCGGCGCCGAAGCCGTCCTGCGACTGGAAGCTCACCGCCGAGGGGCCGGCGAACTGCGTGATGCCGTCGATCCCCTGCCCCGGATTGGCGACCGGATCGAGGTTCGGCGTCCCGAAGTTGAGCGCGATGTTCTGCGCCGCAGCGCCGTTGAACGTGACCGCCGCCACTCCCGGATCGGGATCCTGCGCGTTCAGTGAGCCGTCCGTATTGAAGGTCAACGTGCCGCTGCCGATGATGCCCAGATCGCCGGCGGTTCCGCCCGTTTCGCCGGCGTCGACGCCGACCGCGTAGCTCCACTGGTTCGCAGTCGTGGTCTTGGTGAAGAAGAAGTTCAGCGTGTGGCGCGCTCCGAGGGAATCGAAGACGTTCATCGAGGTCGTGAAGTTGGAGGTGGCGAACGCGGTGTCGAAGGTGGTCGAGTCGAACACCCCGCCGTTCACCAACGGCGCATCGGCCTGGACGTTCGCCCTCATGGCGAGGACCGCCGTCGCGCGCGGCTGGCTGCTGGCGCCGGTCACTTGAATGTCCTGCGGCGCGCCGACGGGTGCGTTGGTGTTGTTGAGGGCGAAGCCCTGCACCGGCAGGCCCTGAAACGTCACCAGCTTCCCGTCGGCGTCGAGACGGAAGTTGCCGGCGCGCGTGTACAAGTTCCCGGCACCGGCGCCGACGACGAAGAAGCCGTTGCCTTCGATCGCGAGATCGGTCGGCCCGGCCGTGCTCTCGATGTTGCCCTGCGTGAAGGCGGCGCTGATGCGACCGATGCGGACACCGAGACCGATCTTGCCGGCGTCACCACCGCCGCCCTGCGCCGAGAGCAGGTCGGCGAACTCGGTGCGGCTCCCCTTGAAGCCGACGGTGTTGACGTTCGCGATGTTGTTGCCGATCACGCTCAGCGAGGCGCCGGTCGCGATGAGACCGCTGCGGGCGGTCGAGAGTGCTCCGAAAATGGCCATGGCTCGTCTCCTTCGTCCTGTGGTGTGTGCGTATCTTCGCTCACGCCCCCGTGGGCGTCTGTGTCTTCACTTGGCGAACGTCCGTCAGCGCGAGGCGCCGGTCGCCGATCAGCAAGACCGGCGTGTCACTCGACAGATCGACCCCGGTGACCAGGCCGCCGCCGATCGTACCGACGGGGGTCGCCGTACCTTGGCCGTCGCCGGAAAACAGCTGCACCGTGTAGGTCCCGTCGCCGAGCTTCGGCGCGTTGGGGACGTCGGCGAGGTCGAACGTGTGCGCGCCGGCGGTCTGCGACCCGAGAACGAGGTCGGCGACCGTACCGCCGCTCGCGTCGAGGATCTTCGCCTCCACGATGCTCGCGGCATCGAGTGTGTAGTCGAGCGTCGTCGCGACGCCCTTCTGGACGTCGATCGTGGTGCTGGCGCCCTGCACGTCTTTGCCGAGAAATCCGACGGCATCGAATTTTCCGGTCGACCCGCCGCCTACGCCCGCGTTCTTCAGCTCGGTGTTGATCTCGGTGAGCTGCTGCAAGCTCGAAAACTGCGCCAGCTGCGCCGAGAAGTTGGCGCTGTCGAGCGGGTTCAGCGGATCCTGGTTCTGCAGCTGGGCGACCAGGAGCTGCATGAAGTCCGCCTGGTTGACGGTATTGCCGTCTTTGGCGGGCGTAGCACCGCCGCTCGCCGGCGCGGACGTGGAGGCACTCGAGGCGGCGGCACCGAGGACGCTCGCGAGCGAGCTGGCGGCACCGATGGCGGCGGATGCGGCGATCGGAATCATGGTCTCATACCCTCACGCTGAGTCGCCCGGGCTCGGCGGGCGGTTGGATGATCTCGCTCACGGCGACGGCCTCGGGCTCCGATGGGGTCGCGATGCCACGGCCCAGACCGGCGGCGCCGCGTTCGGCGTCGCCGAAGGCGTTCGTCGACGCCCCGGACCCGAGGTCGACGGAGAACCCCGCGAGGCGCAAGTCGCTGCGCTCGAGTGCGGCGTGCAAGAGGTGCTGTTCGCTGCGCAGGAGCGCGCGCGTGGTGTCGTGCTCGGCGACGATCGAGGCATGGATACCGTCGTGCGCGAGCGTGATGCGGACGTCGATGTGGCCGAGTCCGGCGGGCTCGAGGCGCAGGCGCATCTCGCCGCCGCCCCGCAGGGTCGCGACCCGCACCGACTCCACCACCCGCTCCGCCCACGGACTCACACTCGCGTCGGCGCCGCGCCGGAGCGTCGGCGTTGCCTCCGTACCGGAGGCGATCGCGTTCGCGTCACGACCGCTCGTCGACGCGGTCGCCGCGCGTATGCCGGCGTCGCCGTCGGCGGCGGGAACATCGACGGCACCCGGCGCACGCGCGCCCGCATCGGATCCGACCGCGGACGTGAGGGGCGGGAGCGATCCTCCGCCGCCTCGTCGCGCCGCCGCCCCCTCCTCCGTCGCTCCGTCGCCGATGCGTCCCGGGTGCGCCCGCTTCCCTGCACGCGCGCCGTCGTCCCCGCCCGCATCGCCGCTCGTCGTGTCGCCGTCGTTTGCGTCCGCCGTATCGCCGCTGCGCCCCTGCGCCGCCGTCTGTTCGCCGGCGGTGGCGATGCGTCCGTGATGCTGGCCGACGTGCGCGCCACCAACGGGGTGTCGCGGACTCGCCGCCGCCGGTTCCGCGACCGCGAGCCGCGGACCAGGCTGATCGGACGCGTCTGTAATTCGACTCGTGGCGGGCTTCTCTGCGCCATCGCGGCGCGCGGCGACGCGTGGGCTCACCGTCGCCGTGTCGTCCCGGGGCGTCTCACGACCGAGGCTTGCGGGTTCCGGCGGCGTGCCGCTGGCGTGGTGCCGGGCAGCGACGAGCGCGTTCTCCGCCGGCGCGGCGGCGCGCTCACCCACCGCCGCGTCGGCGTGTTCCGCCGCGGTCGGGGATGTCGCGTCCGGCGGCGCCGACGCCGACTCCGCCGACGCCGACGTCGACTCCGGCGGCGCGCTGCGGATCGCTTCCGCGTCGACCGTCGTCGCCGTCTCGCCGTCCGTCGACGTCGTGGAGCCCGACGCAGCGTCGCGCGCGTGCTTCGCAGCGGTCGCGCCGTCCGACTCGTCGCCTCCGAGCGCGGGCGCCGCGGCGTTGCGTGACGCCTGCTCCGGCGCGACGCCGTGGTCGTGGGCGCGACTCGCTGCATCCGTATCGGTATCGATCTCGTCGCCGGCGACCGTACCGTCGTTTCGTGGTCCATGCGCGGCGGACGTGACACCGGTCGGGCTCGACGCCGCGGCCGGCGTGGGACCGCGGGACAGGGACGTCGCGACCTGCGGCCCCACGGTCGCATCGGCTGCGCTGGGCGCGTTCGCTGCCGCCGGCGTCTCCGCCGCAGCGGCGGTCGTCACGGCGCTCGCCACCGGAGGCGTTGCAATCGCATCCGCAGTCGCCGCGCTCGCGACCGTGCCGTGCGCGGCGGCGGCCGGCGGCGTCACCGTGTCAGTCTCGACGTCGACGTCCGCCGGCGGGGTTTTGGTCCCGGGTCTCGGCCTCTTCGCGCCGTCCCCGGAAATCGCTCCCGCCGTCCCCGGCGTTGCCGCCGCTGCGCCGTCGGTCGCAGGACCCGACGCGCTCGCCCGGGCATCCGTACTCGTCGTGTCGTCGACGCCGCCGGCCGCCTTGGCGTGAGTTCCGCCGCCGTGGTGCCGCGCCGTCGAAGTGCGCACGCCGGCGCCGTGCGCGTGCACGGCCGCGAGCGTCGTCGAGAAGTCCGCGCGCACGTCGCCCTTGGTATCGATCGCGGCGCCGGCCTCGGGGCGCGGCGCGCTCGGAAGCGCCGGCGAATCGCTGGTTGCGCGTACGGTACCCATGCCTAGCGCCCGCGAGGCAGCAAGCACGGTGCCACGACGGCGTCGCCCACCGGCACTGACGTTCGTGGGGCGCGCCGTTACCCCGGACCGGCAGGAAAGGCCCGCGCGCGGAAGCTTCTGCCTAGCGACGCCGTCACGCGCGGATGCCGGGCGCTTCGCCAGCAGAAGGCGAGCTCGGGTCACCCTCTAGAGAAGACGGATCGAGTGGCTCTTGATCGCGAGCCAGACCGCCCGCCCGGCGGCGAGCGCAAGCGACTCGACGGCCGCCGGCGTCAGGCGGACGAGCCACGGGCGAGCGATCTCTCCGGTGTCGCAACGCAGAATGACGTCGGGGCCGTTGCGCACCACTTCGAGGACGCGTGCGGCGATGACGTTCCGCGCCGAGACGCCGTGCACCGGCGCCGCCGAGATCAGAATGTCCTCGGCGCGCACGACGCAGGTCACCTCGGTGCCGAGGGCGCGCTCGACGACGAGCGGCAACGCGAGCCGCGCCCCCGGCTCCCGAGGCGTGCCGATGGCGACCCACGTCACCCCGCCCGCGCCGTCGTGCGCCTCGATGCGCCCGCGGCGCACGTTCTCGAGGCTGCCGCTCGCCGCGTGTGCCAGACGCGGCGTCGCCAGCAGAGCGGCGGGCGCGCCGCACGCGACCGCCCGGCCGGCGTCGAGCACCAATGCCTCGTCCGCGAGCGCGAGCGCCTCACCGAGGTTGTGCGTGACGTAGAGACAGCGGACGCCCTGATCGCGGATGCGCAGGAGGTACGGCAGCACGCGCTCGCGGAGCTCGACGTCGAGCGCGGCGAGCGGCTCGTCGAGAAGCAGGAGTCGCGGCTCGATCGCGAGCGCGCGCGCCAGGGCGACACGCTGGCGCTCGCCGCCGGAGAGCGACGCCGGATGGCGTCCGGCGAGCGCGCCGAGCTCGAGCGCCGCGAGTGCGCGCGCCGGGGCCGCGCTCCCGGCGCGGGCGCCGAAGGCGACGTTGGCGCCGACCGTGAGATGCGGAAAGAGCGCCGCGTCCTGCGGCACGTAGCCGATCCCCCGCCGCTCCGGGGACAGCTGCACGCCGCGCCGGCTGTCGAGGAGGACCGCGTCGTCGACGACGATCCGCCCGCGCGCGCGCGGGCGTAGGCCCGCGATCGTCTCGAGGAGCGAGGTCTTGCCCGCACCCGACGGCCCCATGAGCGCGGTGCACGCGCCCGCCAGGGACGCCTCGACGCGCAACGCGAAGCCGGCGAGCGGCAGCGCGAAATCGAGCTCGATCATCGCGACCGCTCGCGTCGCCGCGCGACCCGTTCGGCGCTCCACAGCGACGCGAACGCGATCACCACGGTGACACCGACGAGCCCAAGCGCGTGGGCGTCGCGACCCACCTGCTGATCGTGGAAGATCGCGAGTGCGAGCGTACGCGTCTTCCCGGGGATGTTCCCCGCCACCATGACCGTGGCGCCGAACTCGCCGATCGCGCGCGCGAACGCCAGCACCGTGCCGGCGAGGATTCCCCGCCAGGCGAGCGGCAGGGTGACGCGCCGGAACGCCGCGAGCGGTCCGCAGCCGAGCGTCCGCGCAATGCCGACGAGGCGTGGATCGACCTCCTCGAACGCCGTCCGCGCCGAGCGCACGAGAAGGGGGAAGGCCATGACCGCGGTCGCGACCAGCACCGCGCGCCACGTGAACACGACCTCGATCCCGAGGGCGGCCAGCAGTCGACCGAGCGCCGTCGTACGCGTCAGCGCGTGCAGCAGCAGGAGGCCGACGGCGGTCGGCGGCAAGACCAGGGGCAGCGACAGGACGGTCTCGAACGCCCCTTTGCCGAGGCCACGATAGCGCGCGAGGGCGAAGCCCGCGGCGATGCCCGGCGGCAGAATGACGAGCGTCGTCAGCGCCGCGATCCGCAGCGTCAACAGCACGACCTCGAGGTCGTCGGCGGTCGGCACGTTCACTCCGGGAGGACGACGAACCCGTAGCGCTCGTAGATGGGGCGCGCCTCGGCGCCGGCGAGGAAGGCGGCGGCGGCGCGCGCGCCGCCCGCTTTGGCGCCGACGAGCGGCGCGAGCGCGTACACGATCACCGGTCCCTGTTGGCGCGGCACCGCGAGCGCCGTCCGCACGCGCGGTTCGATCGCCGCGTCGGTGCGATAGACGATACCGGCATCGGCGTGCTCGCCGGCGACTGCAGCCAACGTCGCGCGCACGTCGAGCGTCGGGACGACACGCGCCTGCAGCGGCGTCCACAGCCCCGCCTCTTCGAGCCATTGCCGCGCGTAGATGCCGGCCGGCACCGTCTCCGGATCGGCGAGGGCGAGGCGATCGACGATGAGGAGATCGCGCGCGACGGTGAATACGGCCTTCGAGGCTCGCGGCACGACCACGACGAGCGTGTTCGAGAGCACGTTCCGGCGCTCCGCCGGCGCCACCAGGCCGGCGTGCTCGAGCTCGTCGAGGCGCGCCGGGTCGGCCGAGAAGAAGACGTCCGCCGGCGCGCCGGCGGCGATCTGCCGCGCCAGGTCGCTCGACGCGCCGAAGTCGAAGCGCAGGCGATCGGCGCCGCGCGCGTCGTACACGCGACCGATCTCCTCGAGCGCGTCGGTGAGGCTCGCCGCGGCGAACACCAAAACGTCCGCCGCGCGCGCCGGCACGGCGAGTGTCAGGAGGGCGGCGAGGACCACGCCGGTCGCGCGCGACCCACACGGATGCCGCATGCTCATGGCGCGGTCGCCGCCGCGGTGCCGAGGGCGTTCCAGGCGGCGCCGTCGAGTTCCGCGAGCGAGCGGACGACGCGATCGGCGATGACGAAGCGCGGATCGGCCGCCGTCCCGGAATCGGGAACGGCGACGCACGCCATCTTCGCGGCCTTTGCCGCGAGGACCCCGTTCAGCGAATCCTCGACGGCGCAGCACGCCTCGGGAGCGACGCCGAGCTTCCGGGCCGTCGTGAGATAGACCCCGGGATGCGGCTTTCCGTACGGCTCCTCCTCGGCGGAGTGGACGCACGCGAAGGCCTCGGTGAGCGCGAGACGCTCGAGCACCGCGGTGATGATCGCGTACGGCGACGACGACGCCAGGGCTACGCGGACGTCGCGCGTCGCCAACAGACGCAGCACGTCGGTGAGTCCCGCCTTGCGCTCCGCGCGCCGGCGGATGAGGCCGCTCACCAGCCGCAGCAACTCGCGCTCGACGTCGGCGGGCGCCGGCGCGGCCCACGGGCGGCGCGCGTACCAGTACGCGACGAGCTCGTCGGAGCGGAGGCCGGTCGTCTGCAGGCAGAGTCGCCGATCGAGCGCGACGCCGACGGAGGCGAAGACCTCGATCTCGGCCTCCTGCCAGAGCGGCTCGGAGTCGATCAGGACGCCGTCCATGTCGAAGATGACGGCGCGCACGCGCGGCCGCTCCGACCCGTCGCACGCTGCGTTCGGCATCGCAGGCTTCTACCTAGTCGGCCTGCGAACGCAAAGCGGCGCCGCCGCCGCGTGTCGGACCGCTCAGCCGTGTCGGACCGCTCAGCGCGGAGCGCTGGTCGCGAGGGCGTGCGTCAGCGCGATCGCCTTGTCCTTCGTCATCAGCGGGAGGATCTCGCCGATCTGCTTCTCCTTCATGCGTCCGAAGATGCTGAGCACGGTCGCCTCGTCGAGGCGCTCGAGGATCGGTGCGGCATCGGCGGGCTTCATGGCCCCGTACACCTTCGCGAGCGACTCGGCGGCCGCGTCGACGGCGGCGCTCGCCGCCTTGGCGCGTCCTTGGAGGCGCTTCTCGATCTCCTCGAGGCTCGCGACCTTGGCGACGACGTCCTGCTCGAACACCCGCAGGCGCTCCTCGCGCGCCGCGAGCTCGCGCTCACGGCCGTCGAGTTCCGCTTGCCGGCGGGCGATCGCATCGACGAGCGCGCGCGCCTCCGGCCGCTTGCCGCCGGCTTCCACGGCCGGTCGATCGAGACTCGCGAGCTGGCGCGGCGCGCCGGCGACGCTCACGGAGCCACGCGCGATCGTCTCCTCCGACGCGGAGCCGGCCGATTTCGCCGCGGTATCGGCGCCGCGCGTGTCGCGTGTCTCGGCGGCGATCGCCGCGGCGGGCGGTATCCCGCCCGCGTAGTGGACGGCGACGAGCGCCAGCTTGCCGACCAACGTCACGGCGAGGCCGATGTGCACAACGCGTCCATAGTGGCGCCGTGGGCTCGGCGCCGTCGATTCGTCGTTCGTCATGTATCGCTCCTCGGCCGTACGCGACCGTGTCCTACGATGGCGAGCTCGTCCAGCAAGACCTCGGTCGCGCGCGACTCGGCCTCGGCCGCGCGTCGGCGCTGCGTCTCCGCCAGCCGCTCGAACTTCCGTTCCTCGCGCCGCTCCTCCTGGAGCTCGGCGCGTTTGGCCGCGAGTGCCTCCCCGACCTCCGTTGCCTCGGCGCCGCAGCGCCGCTCTTCCGCGGCGAGCGCCGCATCGTAGCGGCGACCGAGATGGAACGTCTCCGGTGCGAGCAGGCCGCCGGCCGCCGCGCGCGCTTCCTCGGCGGCGCGCCGCTCGCGCTCGTCGTCGAGCGCGCGCCGGCGCACGGCGAGTGCCGCCGCCGTCGCGGCGAGGGTGTCGACTTCGTGTTGACGAAGCGTGCGGAGCTGGGTGCGCAGCCGCAGCATGCGCGTGAGTCGCGAAGCCGTCGCCATCAGGCGCCTCCGGCGACCGCGGCGAGCGCCGCGACGCTGTCGGCGAGCGACACGCGCTCACCGAGCGGCTGGCGCAAGAACGCGTTGACGGCGTCGATCTTCGCGATCGCCTCGTCGATGCGCGCGCTCGTGCCGGCGCGATAGGCGCCGATGCTGATCAGATCCTCGGCGTCACGGTGGGTCGCGAGCCAGCCGCGGACGCGGTGCGCGAGCGCCGTCTGCGCCGGCGTCGCCAGGTCGCCCATGAGCCGTGAGATGCTGCGCAGGACGTCGATCGCGGGATAGTGCCCCTGATGCGCGAGCGCGCGCGAGAGGACGACGTGGCCGTCGAGGAGGCTCCGTGCCGTGTCTGCCACCGGCTCGTTCATATCGTCGCCCTCGACGAGGACGGTGTAGAGCCCGGTCACGCTGCCGTGCTCGGTGGCGCCGGCGCGCTCCACGAGCCGCGGCAGCATCGCGAACACCGAGGGCGTGTAGCCACGCGCCGAGGGCGGCTCGCCGACCGAGAGGCCGACCTCACGCTGCGCCATCGCGAGACGCGTCAGCGAGTCCATCATCAACATCACCTGCCGGCCGGAGTCGCGGAAGTACTCGGCAATCGCGGTCGCGAGAAAGGCGCCCCGGATGCGTACCAGGGGCGGCTGGTCCGACGTCGCCACCACGACCACCGACCGTGCCAGGCCTTCGGGGCCGAGGTCACGCTCGATGAACTCGCGCACCTCGCGGCCGCGCTCGCCGATGAGCGCGATCACGTTCACCTCGGCGCGTGTGGTCCGCGCGATCATCCCCAAGAGCGAGCTCTTGCCGACGCCCGAGCCGGAGAAGATGCCGAGGCGTTGCCCGGTGCCACAGGTGAGCAGTGCGTTCATGGCGCGGATGCCGAGGTCGAGCGGCGTCCGAATGGGCATGCGCGTCAGCGGGTTCAGCGGCGCGCCGTAGAGCGAGATGTCGCGCTCGATTTCGATCGGCCGCCCGCCGTCGAGGGGCGCGCCGAGGCCGTCGAGGATGCGGCCGAGAAGCCCCGGGCCGGCGCCGAACACCGGACGTTCGCGGACGACGACGATGCGGTTCCCGGGCTCGAGTCCGCTGACGTCGCCGAGCGGCATCAGAAGAATGCGGCGCTCGCGGAAACCCACCACCTCCGCCGCCACGGCGGCGCCGTCACGGCGCTCGATCGAGCACACGCCGCCGATCGGCAGCCCCGGGCCGTTGCCCTCGATGACGAGGCCGATCACGTTCGTCACCCGGCCGCTCAGGCGGACGGGGTTCACGCGCCGCAGTTGGCGGGCGGCGGTCCGGAAATCGAGCTCCGTCATGCGCCGTCGGCGCCGGTGAGTGCGGCGCGGATCGCGCTCATCTGGTCGTCGACGCCGAGATCGAGGTCGCCGTAGCGGCTCTCGATGACGCAGCCGGTCTCGTCGAGCGCGACGTCTTCGACGAGATCGAGCTCCTTCACGTCCTCGAGCAAGCTGCGCAGCCGCGGCAGGTGGTCGAGGAGGTAGCGATGCAGGACGGTGCCGACACGGATGCGGATGGTCTCGCGATCGAGCGTCGCGAGGACCGCCTCGCGGATCATGCCGAGCCAGTGCTCGGGGTGGTCGGCGAGCTCGCGATGTACGACCTTGCGCGCCACGCCGAGTGCGAGCTCGAGGAGCTCCCGCTCGTAGCGCTCGAGGAGCGCGGCGCGAAAGCGCGCCACCTCCTCGACGGCGGCGGCGAAGGCCGTCGCCGCGTTCGCGAGCTCCGCCTCCGCGGCCACCTTTCCAGCGGCGAATCCGTCCGCGTGGCCCTCCTGGCGTGCCTGCTCCAACACGCTCTGGGCCGCGGCGGCGGCGCTGGGCGCGCCGGGCGCGGGCGGCGACTCCGCCGCACGACGGGCATCGAAATCCGGAAAGACGCTCGCCGCGCGTACCGTCCCGCTCACGCGCGGGCCGGCGAGCGGCGCGAAGTCGACGCCGCCCACCGGGCGGCGCGACGCCTCATACGAGGACATCGTCCTTCCCACTACCCGCGACCACGATCTTGCCCTCGGCCTCGAGCTCACGCAGGACGGCGACGATCTTCAGCTGCGCCGCCTCGACGTCCTTCAGCTTCACGGGCCCCGACGACGCCATGTCTTCGCGCAGGATCTCGGCGGCACGGCTCGATACGTTGGCGAAGATCTTCGCCGATAGTTCCGGGCTCACCGTCTTG
>JBGOSW010000092.1:0-16710 GCA_041476145.1 Binatia bacterium | reverse complement strand
TGGTCGCCGCGCGCTCGGTGGCGTCCGCTTCGACGCCCTCGAGGCGCAGGACGACCAGGCGCGCGAACGGCGGATAGCCGACCTCTCGGCGCTGCGCGAGCTCGTCCGGAGCGAAGCTCGCGTAATCGTGGGCGGCGGCGGCGACGAGGCTGTGGTGCGTGGGACGATACGTCTGGATCAGGACGCGTCCCGGCCGGGCGCCGCGCCCGGCACGACCGGCGACCTGCGTGAGCAACTGAAACGCCCGCTCGGCGGCGCGGAAGTCGGGCATGTTGAGGGCGACGTCGGCGAGGAGCACGCCGACCAACGTCACACCGGCCACGTCGTGACCCTTGGCGACCATCTGCGTGCCGATGAGCACGTCGAGGTCGCCCGCCTCCCACGCCTCGAGGATGCGGCGCTGTGCGCCTTTGCTTGCCGTCGTATCGCGATCGAGGCGCCCGACGCGGGCGCCGGGAAATCGGCTCGCGACGTCGGCCTCGATCCGCTCCGTACCCTCGACCGAGGCGCGAAGCGCGTCACGCCCGCAGCTCGCGCACGGCGAGCGCGCCGGTCGTGCGAAGCCGCAATGGTGACAGAGCAACACCGCGCGACGCTCGTGGAGCGTCAGGCTGACGCTGCACGACGGGCACCCGGCCGGCTCGCCGCAGCCGAGGCATTGCAGCACGCGCGCGAAACCGCGCCGGTTGAGGAAGAGCAACGTCTGCTCGCGACGGGCGAGCGTCTCCGCGATCGCGTCCACGAGTCGCGGGGAGAGCAGCATGGAGGAAGGCAGTTCCGCGGTCCCGGCCGCACGTGGGCGCCGGCCGTCGGCATCCTTGCCGATCGCGAAGGCGGGCCCGTCGATGCGCAGGTCGAGGATCTGAACCGCGGGCAGCGGCCGACCCTCGACCCGTCGCGGCAGCGACAGCAGGCGGAACTTGCCGTCGAGCGCCTGCTGGTAGCTCTCGATCGACGGCGTCGCCGAGCCGAGAATCGCGCCGGCGCCGGCGAGCTTCGCGCGCACGATCGCGAGGTCGCGTGCGTTGTAGCGAAGCCCCTCGTCCTGCTTGTAGGCGGGGTCGTGCTCCTCGTCGACGATGACGAGGCCGAGGTCCGCGAGCGGCGCGAACACCGCCGAACGCGCGCCGACGACCATGCGCGCCTCGCCGCGCGCGACGCGCCGCCACTCGTCCCAGCGTTCTCCCGGGCCGAGGCCGCTGTGCAGCAACGCGACGCCGGCACCGAACCGTTCTTGCACACGGCGAATCAGCTGGTGGGTGAGCGCGATCTCGGGGACGAGGAACAGGACCGACTGACCCTTCGCCTGCGTCCGCGCCGCCGCTTGGAGATACACCTCCGTCTTGCCGCTGCCGGTCACGCCGTGGAGCAGAAAGACCTGGAAGCCGGAGCTGCCGACGATCGTGCCCACGGCGGCTTCTTGAGCGGTGGTGAGCGTGAGCGATGCGCTGTCGCGCGCGGCGCCGGGTGTCGGGTCGCGATAGTGCTCCCGCCGAGTCGCGACCACGATGCCGCGCCGCACGAGCGCTGTCGCCGCGGCACGCTCGCGCGGCGTGAGCGCGTGGCCGGCGAGCCGACGCTCGTCGGCGGCGAGGATCCGATCGTAAAGCGCCCGTTGGCTCGGCGCGCGCCTGCCGAGCGCGGCGGCCTCGTCGACGTCGAGCGCCCGCGCGAGCGCGAAGCTGTGCTCGAACCGCGTTCTGGCCGCCGGTGCGCGCAATTGCTCCTCGACGGTGACGACCGCGCGCGCCGCGAGCGCACGCACGGCGCCGGCGACGCGCCGGCCGCCGAGCGCCCGCGCGAGGGTGATCATGCTCGTCGGGCCCGCGGCCGCGAGGTGGGTTACGATCGCCGCCTCGAGGCCGCGACCAGCCTCCGGGCCGCGAGGCGGTGCGCCGGGCGCGATCAGACGGACGATGCGTGTGCTCGAGGCGCGCAAGCCGCCGGGCAACGCCGCCGCGAGGACGTCGGCGAGACTCGTGAGGTAGTAGTCCGCGGCCCAACGGCAGAGCGCGAAGAGCTCGGGAGTGAGAATGGGCTCGTCGTCGAGAACGTCGGCGATCGCGCGCACCGTCTCGACGCCGGGCGGCGGTGCGGTGGCGAGTTCGACTACGACGCCGGTCTCGTGCCGGCGGCCGATCGGCACCAGCACCCGGACGCCGGGGCGGACGCGGCCGCGGTCGGCCTGCGCCACCCGATACGTCAACAGGTCCTTGCCGGGGATCGCCGGAACGAGCGCCACCGCGGCGAACGGGTGTGCGCCGGCGTCACACGCGAGCAAGTGTGACACGGGGCGGTTATCGCCCGCGGTGTCGCAGGTGTCAAAGCGCATGGCCGGTCGGTGGCGGCGGAATGACGCCGTCGAACGCACGATGGTCGTTCGCTGCGTCACATTGCGTGTCATACGACGGAGAAGATCCACTCCGCAGCGGCTCATGAGCGTGCGAGATCCCGCCGAATACGTGGAATAGCTCTTGCTCGTTTCTCGCCGAGGTCCCGGCCATGCCATCACGCACTTCGCACACATTTCGCAGTAGCGGTGGGTTCACGCTCGTCGAGGTGCTCACCGCGGTAGCCGTCATGGGCGTCGTCAGCGCGATCGCGGCGACGAACTTCAACACGTTCTTCCCACCGTACCGCACGCGCGGCGCGGCGCTCGAGATCGCGGGCGACATGAACTTCGCACGCCTCTCGGCGATCAAGGAGGGGCGTCGCTACGCGTTCGTCCCGCAAGCCGGCACCCGCTACCAGATCGCCTACACCAACAATCTCGGCGTTCAGGTCGTCGTGAAGAACGTCACCGTCGACGCCGACTATCCGCAAGTACGGTTCGGAGCGACCGCCATCCCAAACGATCCCTACGGCGGCGCCGTCGGCGCCGCGTCGCCGGCGGTGTCGATCGTGTTCAACTCCGACGGTACGGTCACGAACGCGGCGCCCGTCTACATCGAGCCGACGATCGACGCGAGCAACGCGCAGAACGTCGTCTGGGTGACGTCCGCGGGGCGCATCCGCATCTGGCACTTCAATGACCCGACGTGGAAATAGCGTGAAGCCACGGGGCAGCGCCGGCTTCACGCTCGTCGAGCTGCTGGTCTCGGTGGCGCTCGCGGGCATCGGCTTTCTCGGCCTCGCCGCGTTGCACGCGAACGCGCTCAGGACGAGTGCCGTCGGGCGCGACACCACGGTCGCGACCGCGCTCGCGACGCAGGAGATCGAGACGCTGCGACGCACGCCCGCCGCCTCGCTCAGCAACGTCGCCGCGCAGAGCGTCGTCGTCGGCCATCGTACGTACACGCGCTCGGCCACCGTCTCGGCGGCACCCGTCGGCACCGGGGTGCAAGTCAGAGTCGACGTCTCGTGGTCGAACGCGTTCGGCGCGCAGACCTTCCGCCTCGACTCGGTGATCGGCCAATGAGGATCAACCAACGCGGCTTCACGCTGACGGAGACGCTGGTCGCGATCACCATCGCCGCCGTCGTGCTCGTCGGCGTCGCGACCACCGTGAGCAGTCAGAGCCGGTCCGCGATCTTCCAGATGGGGAGCGCCGACGTGTCACAGAACGTCCGCGGCGCGCTCGACATGTTCAAGCGCGAGGTGCGCATGGCGGGCTTCGGCATGGGCGCCGTGCCGACCGCTACACTCGCGCCCCTTCTCGTCGAGGCCGTGGGCGCCGGGGAGGTGTACCGGGTGCGGCTGCGAGGCTCGTTCAGCAATCTCTGCCCCGGCAATGCAATCGCCTGCGTCAAGAGCTTCGGCAGCGGTGCGGGCGGGACGATCACGATCGACAATCCCCTTCCGAATGACGCCGCGCCTGCGGCAGGGTTCAGCCCCGGCAGATATGTCTCGATCGAATCGGCGATCCTGAGCAGTGCGGAAGTGTGCACGATTGTCAGCGTCAACGCCGGCGCGAGTACCATCGCGGTGACGGCCTGCATTCCTGGGGGCGGGGGCTTGACGCAGGTCTACGCCGCGGGTTCGCTCGTACACCAGATCGAGGACGCGCTCTACGTGCTCGACTCGCAAGGAGTGCTGAAGCGCAACGGCAGCATCGTCGCCGACCAGATCGCCGGCGTGAACGCCCTCACGCTGCAGTACATTCTCTTGGACGGAACGTCGGTCGCGGATCCGAGCGCGGTCCTCGACACGCTGCGCAGCGCGACGATCCGCATGCATGCGAGCGGCACGGCGCACGCCGGCCTGACACCGCAATCGGATCTCACCGCGGAGGTCCGGATCCGCAATCTGGCCATCGCGACGCAGCCGTCTTTGTGACCGTGATGCGCGTACGAAAAATCCTCGCCAACGAGCGCGGCATCGCGCTTCTCACCGTGCTGGCGCTGCTCGCCATGCTGCTCATTCTCTCGTCGCTGGTGGCCGGTTCGGCGCGCGTCGAGTCGACGCTCTCCGGCGTCTCGCGGCAGGGCGAGCGCGCCTTCGCCGCCGCCGACGCCGGACTCGGTCTCGCCCTCGGCGACGCCGACAATTTCGTGCAGCTCAACGTGCCGGCGGCGTTGCCGCCGTGTCCTAGTCTGTGCGGGCGGTGCACCGATCTGATGACCGCGGGTCTGCCGGTGACCGGCAACGTGTGCGCCACCTTCAGGTACCAGGCGCCGCCGCCGGTCGAGATCCACGTGAGCGCGCTCAAGTTCAAGGGTTTCTACTTCGACGTCGGCGCGAACGGGACCGCCGCCAACAACGCGTCCAGCAGTCTCGACATGTGGGCGACGCGTCTCGGACCAGCTTCCTGAGAGAATGAGAGCCACCATGACACGCTATGCGTCGATCCTCGCCGCCGTTCTGCTGTCGCTCGCGGCGCGTCCCGCGCTCGCCGGCACCGACCTCGACGTCTTCGCCGCCGGCCTTTCCGTGCAGCCGAACGTCATGATCGAGTTCGACAACTCGGGGAGCATGAACTCCGCGCCTCCCTACGATTCCGAGACGACCTACACCGGCACGTACGACACGCCGACGATCTACGATCGCTGCAAGACCTTCAATTCCGCGCCCGGCTGCACCTGCAAGGTGACGCAGACGGCCTGGAAGGTGCACACCAGTGCCTGCGGCTTCGTCGACGCCAACGACGACGGCCAGGACGACCGTGCGCCGTCCTATGTGAAAAACGGTAACCGCCGCAACTTCGAGACCAACCCGACCTACGCGATTCCGAAACTCTCGGTCGCGCAGTCGACGATCGACGGGCTCCTCAGCGATCCCGCGAACGCGAGCGTGCGCTTCGGTTTGACGATTTTGGACGGTACCTCCATCCCGAACGACTACACGAGCACGACACAGGTGGCGGCGTACCACAACGACAAGTCGGTGCTGAAAGCGGAGGTCGGGACGGATCACGCGACCTTGCAGGGTATCGTCAACGGCCTCACCGCCCACGACGGCACGCCGCTCGCCAACCGCACGATCGCGATCGCTCGCTACTTCAAGCACGACGGCTACTTCACCGCCGCGGACCCGATCCAGTTCACGTGCCAACGCAACTTCCTGGTGATCATGACCGACGGCCGGCCGCAGGTCGAAGGCAACACCGCCTTCGGCGGCTGTGGCGCGGGGTTTTCGGATCCGCTCTGCGGCGCCAACGCCGACGGCCAGTTCAGCTACATCGAGAGCTGGCTCGGCACGCCGCACGACAAGGTCGGCGACGGGCTCGACCCCGACTACTATCACTTCCACGTGCCGGCCGGGTGCGACGCGTCGTCGGTCGACGAGGAGCCGTGCGAGTACCAGAACGGCGGCTCGGACTACCTCGACGACGTCGCCAAGATCATGGCACAGAACGATCTGCGGCCGGATCTCACCGGTACGCAGTCGGTGGTCACCTACACGATCGGCTTCGGCGTATCGAACAGCCTGCTGCAGCGCGCGGCGGCGCAGGGCGGCGGCCAATACTACACCACGAGCACCGCGGACGAGCTCGCGAACGCGTTTCAGCTGGCGCTCAAGTCGATTCAATCGCAGACGGAGTCGTTCGTCGCTCCCGTCGTGCCGGTCAGCCAGACGACGCGCACGCAGAGCGGCGACCGTCTGTACATCGCGCTCTTCCAGCCACGCAATACCAACCTTCGCTGGCCGGGCAACCTCAAGAAGTACGCGGTCAGCGCCGAGGGGCAGCTCCTCGACGCCAACGGCCACGCCGCGACCGACGCCAACGGCGACATCCTCGACACGGCGCAGTCGTATTGGGACACGAGCCCGTCGGGCAGCAACGTCGGCAAGGGCGGCGTCGGCGAGCTGCTCGCGAATACTCCCGCGTTGTCGCGCCACGTCTACACCCACCTCTCCGGCACCGATCTCACCGCCTCGGGCAACGCCTTCTCGACCGCGAACGCCGCGATCACGACCACGATGCTCAACGTCGGGAGCTCTTCCGGGCGCACCAACGTCATCAACTACATCCTCGGCGCCGACGCCTACGACGACAATTTGAACGCCAACCTGAGCGAGAATCGTGCGTGGCTCCTCGGCGACGTCATTCACTCGGTGCCGCTCGTCGTGCACTACAGCGCGACCGACGCGCTCATCCTGGTCGGGGGCAACGACGGCATGCTGCACGCGTTCGACGACACGACCGGCGCCGAGGTGTGGGCTTACGTCCCCGAGGGCCTCCTCGGGAGCCTGAAGCTCTTGACGCCGCCGCAGGCCGGCAGCAGCCATCCCTTCTTCGTCGACTCGTCGCCGGAGCTCGTCACGACGTCGAGCGGCCAGCAGATCGTCGTCTTCGGGCTCGGGCGCGGCGGGCGCGAGTACTATGCACTCGACGTCACCACCAAGACGGCGCCGCGATTTCTCTGGCGGGTGAACAATGGCACCACCGGGATGAGCGAGCTCGGCCAGACGTGGTCGGAGCCCTCGTTCACCAAGGTGGCGTCGGCAGGCTCCGCCGTCGACGCCCTGATCGTCGGCGCCGGATACGACACCTACTTCGACGATCCGGCGCACACGACCGTCAACAGCTCCGGTGGTGCCATGGGGCGGGGCATCTTCGTGCTGAACGCCGCGACGGGCGCGCTCGTCACGCCGTTGATCCGGCCGACAAGCATGGACTGGGCGATGCCCAGCACGGTCGCGGCGCTCGATTTGAACGGTGACGGCCTCGTGGATCGCGGCTACGTCGGCGACCTGGGGGGGCAGATGTGGCGCCTCGACGGGACCTTGGCGACGACCAAGCTCTTCACGGCACCCGCGGGCCACAAGATCTTCTATCCGCCCGACGTGGTACGCGATCGCGGGTTCCTCGCGGTGTTCTTCGGAACCGGCGACCGTTCGAACCCGCTCTCGACCACGGTGACCGACCGGCTCTACGACGTGAAGGACGACGGCGGATCGAACAAGACCGAGGCGAATCTCACCGACGTCACGACGAACGTCGCGCAGAACGGATCGAGCGCCGAGACCACGCTGAAGTCCGCCTTGAAGACCAGCGGCGGCTGGTTCATCCAGCTGAACCAAAACCCCGGCGAGAAGGTACTGGCGTCGCCCACCGCGTTCTTCAGCGTCTTCTTCTCGACGTTCACGCCGGTCACCGGCGCCTGCAACGCCGGCGGTGACGCCCGCCTGTACACGCTGAACTATTCCACCGGCGGCATTCCCGACAGCTCCGTCGTCGATCCCGACGGCACCGGTCCGGCGCAGCCGCCGACCGTGTCGCGTGCGATGCGCGTCTCCATCCTCGGGAAGAGCATTCCGACCGAGCTCACGGTGACGATACAGAAGACCGGATCGTCCGGATTCATCGCCTCGAGCGGAGCCGTCGGTCAGCCACCGCTGGCGGCGCTGCCCAACAACGTCACGCCGATCTCGTGGCGTCAGTGCTCCACGGAGGTACCATGCCCGTAAGGACTCTCATGCGAACAATGCTCTCGGCCGTCTTCTTCTCGCTCGTTGCCCTGCTGATGGCGCCGGTTGGTGCGCACGCCCTCACGACGACGTCCGGCACCGTGAGCGCGAGCGATCCCTCGGGGGTAACCGTCTCCGGGCAGCGGTACGTCATCGATGCGGACACCGAGATCCTCGATCGCGGTGGTCACCGCGTCGCCGTGAAGGAGCTCGTTCCAGGTACTCCGGTCGAGCTGGAAATCGGCGACGACGGCAATCTCACCGTGGTGCACGCGACGCTCGTTCGCTGAGACGCGGGCGCGGTCGCCCGCTGTCAAATTCGCGACAGTACCGTTCCGTCGCGTACGAATTCCTGTCCCTTCACGTTTGCCTCCCCCCCTTTTTCCGTCGAGCCGACGCGCCTTTCCTTCGGCTTACGCCGGCACTCTGATTGCTTACTCGACCCGGTAGCCCCTCCTTTCCACACGAAGAGGCCCGGTCCGAACCCTCGGGTCGGGCCTCTTCACTTTGAGCGAGGACGGGTGATGGCGGGAAGGGTCGCAGCGCAGTGCAGTTGCACAAGGAGGTGGAGGCACCATGAACGCAGTGTTTTTTCATTGCGGATGGTTTTCCGCGTGTGGTATTCGACGCCTGTCCGAAGCCGTTTCGCCCCGATCCGCATGTAGCGCCAGCTGCGCCGTGCATCGAGCGCGAGCGGTCGGCGGCGAGAGGGGTGGTGGGGTACGATGAGCAAGGATCAGGGGCGGCTCGCCGGGCTGGGACGCTCGGCCTTCGGTCTGTTCTCCCGCGGCGGTAACGGCTTACTCGCCATCGACATCGGCTCGAGCTGCGTGAAGCTGGTCGAGACCGATGGACCGGCGGGCAACATCCGCCTGCTCGCCGCCGGCATCGCGCCGCTGCCACCGACGGCGGTGCAGAACAACCTCATTCAAGACCCCGACGAGGTCGCGCAGACGATCCGCGACCTCGTGAAGCGCACCGGCGCGCGCTCGAACCAGGTGGTGACCGCGGTCCCCGGACCGGCGGTGATGATCAAGAAGATCCACCTCCCCGCCGGAGGCGACGAGGCCAACCTCGAGCAGCAGGTCATGCTCGAGGCCGGGAGCGCGATTCCCGAGCACCTCGACAACGTCACCCTCGACTATCAAGTGGTCGGTTACACCGATCGCGAGGAGCTCGAAGTGCTGCTGGTCGCGGTGAAGAAAGACATCGTGAACAGCTACACCTCGGTGATCCGTGACGCCGGCCTCGTGCCCGCGATCGTCGACGTCGACTACTTCGCCCTCGAGAACATGTTCGAGCTCAACTACGACGTCGACGAGACGCAGGTGATCGGCCTCGTCAACGTCGGCGCGCGCTACTGCTCGATCAACATCCTGCGCGCAGGGCGGTCGTCTTTCACCGGCGACATCCCGGTCGGCGGCGCCGAGTTCAGCGACGTCCTGATGCGCAGCCTCGGGGTCTCGGCCGAGGAGGCGGAGCTGCTGAAAGCGGGCGGCACCGCACGCGACCTCGACCGCGAGCAGATCGAAGCGGCGCTCACCCCCGCGGTGCAGTTTCTCGTCGAAGAGATCCACCGCGCGCTCAGTTTCTACTGGCGCTCCGACGCCGAGGAGCCGCTCTCCGCGGTGTATTTGAGCGGCGGCACGGCGCGCACCGAAGGCCTCGCCCGCATGTTGAGCGAGCGCTTGGAGACACCCGTCGAGGTCGCCAACCCGCTCGCGCGCGTGACGCTCGGCCGGCTGGTGGACGCCGATTTCGTGCGGCGGAACGCGGCGTCGCTGGCCGTAACCGTCGGCCTCGCGGCGCGGCGTGTGGGAGACAAGACATGATCCGCATCAACTTGCTCTCCGCTCGGGAGACCGAGCGTGAGGTCGGCCGACGCGCCGAGAGCCGGCTGATCGTTCTCGGCGCGGCGCTCGCGGTCACGATGCTGCTCGGCATCGAGGTCTGGAGCCGCATGCGCATGATTCCGGTTCGCGCCGAGTACGCCGATCTCCAGGCCCAGATCAAGGTGCTCGACACCAAGACCGCGGAGTTGAGCGACCTCCAGAAGAACAAGGCCGAGCTCGACGAGAAGCTCAAGACCATCCGTTCCCTCCAGCAAAAGAAGGTTGGACCGGCGAACGTACTCGCAGATCTGAGCGACGCCGCGCCCGAGCACGTGTGGTTGCTCGAGTTCACCGAGGACAACGGCGCCGCGACGATCACCGGGTTCGCCTTCGACAACCAGACGATCGCTACCTTCATGCGCAACCTCGGCACGTCGAAGTACTTCACCGACGTCGACCTCGTCGAAACGACGCAGACCAATCAGAAAGACCAGAAAGAAATCCAACTGAAGAAGTTCGTCGTGAAGGCGCGGCTCAGTTACACCGGGCAGCCGTTGGCGCCGGCCTCGCCCAACCTCAAGTATCCCGAGGCACCGAAAGGCGGCGTCCCGACGCGAAAGGGCAACCGGGTATGAACGATCTCATCGAGCGTTTCTTCGACCTCGAGTCGCGGCAGCGAGCGATGCTCTGCGCCCTGCTGCTCGCGCTGGTGGCGGGCGCCTACTGGTCCTTCGTCTACTCCGGGCGACTCACCGAGCTGGCGACGATGCGCGAGAAAATCAAAGGCCTGCACGATCAGCGCACGGCCAAGGAACGGCTCATCGCCAACCTCGACGAGGAACGCGCCGCGGTTCGCAATCTCCAGGCCGAGGTGCGGCGCGCCGAAGTGCAGCTGCCCGACAGCAAGGAGATCCCCGATCTGCTGAGCGCGATCTCGTCGGCCGGCCGGGAGTCGGGCCTCGAGATCCTGCTCTTCCGCCAGAAACCCGAGCGTTTTCAGGACTTCTACGCCGAGGTGCCGGTCGACGTGCTGGTGCGCGGCAACTACCAACAGGTCGCGACGTTCTTCGACCGCGTCGGGCAGCTCGATCGCATCGTCAACGTGAGCGACATCTCGATGAAGGAGCCCAAGGCCGAGAGCGGCACGATGATCGTCAATACTTCTTGCTCGGCGGTCACGTTCCGATTCCTGGACGAGGCCGAGCGCGAGCGGATCGCGAAGCAAAAGGCCGAGCAGGCCAAAGGCGCCAAGAGGTAGCTATGGGCAACGCGGATTCCGTGAGCGCAGCTTTTGGGCTGCTGCTCGGGTTGGTGGTGCACCATGGGCCCATCGTGGCGACGGCGGAGGCCGAGCCCAGCGGTCCCGTGGTCGCGATCGAGAGGGCGCACAACGCGGCGGCGAGCGAGTCGCGGCGCGCCCACGAGAGTGACGCCCAGGCGGACCGAATCTTCTCGCCCAACGAGGGCGCGGCGCCGGCGCCGGATGCCGCAAAGCCGGACGGTGCCAAGCCGGACACGGTGGCCTCGGGCGGACCGACGGACACGGCACCGAACGCCGCGGCGGACGAGGCGCGGCCTCCCGTTTCCAGCGGCGCGGTCGGCAAGTACGATCCCAACGGCCATCGCGATCCCTTCCGTCCCCCCAACCTCACGTCGGCCGTGGCCGACAGCCTGAACCCCCGTACCCCCCTCGAAGGCTACGAGATCGGCCAGCTCAAACTCGTCGGAATCGTCTCGGAGGCTGGCACCATACGCGCAATGGTGGAAGATTCTGCGGGACTGGGCTACATCGTCACCACCGGAACGCCCATAGGGTCGAGCGGCGGGGTCGTACGCAGCATCGAGCAGCGCCGCATGCTCATTCAGGAGATGACGACAAACTTCTACGGCGAGAAGCAAGCTAAGGAAGTCGTAATGGAGCTTCCGCAGGAGGATCGTTCGCCATGAGGAACACGGAGCGGGATGAGCGTTGGGGGGCGGCGGGGCTGTTGAGTATCCTGCTCCTCGGGTTCATCGGATGCACCAAGGTTCTCGAACGTCAGACCACGTCGGTCTCACCAGAGGGCGACGCCGGCCGTGCCGCGAGCGCCTCGAGCGGAGTTCTGGACGAATTCCCGACCGAGCCGCCGCCCGCAGCGTCCGCGACCTCACCGGTCGATGACGCGCCCTCCGCCGCTTCGCAACCCGCTCCCGAACATTTCCAGGCCGCGCTCGAGCCGACCTTGCGCGTGCACGAGATCCAGCTCGCGGAGCGCGACGGGCGCGAAGCGCTGATTCTCGTACTCTCCCGGCCGCCCGACCGTGTGCGAAGCTTCGGCTTGAACAACCCGAACCGCATGGTGCTCGACCTCGACGGGCCGCTCGGGGTGACGCCGACGAAGACCCATCCGGTCGTCGATCCCGCCATCGCACGGGTCCGCGTCGGCGGCCACGATGCGCAGTTGCGGGTTGTCGTCGATCTCAAAGGTGCGCTTCCCGAGGTCACCACCGAGCAGGACGGGAGGATCGTCGTCGCGCTTCTCGGCTCGACGCACCCCGCCAGCAAAGATCAGCTCGTCTATCGCGCGCCCGGACTCGCGCGCTCGTCGCTCGTCGCGACCTCCGACGATCTTCCGGCCGACGCCGCGATCGCGGGTGCCGCCGTCGCGGATCCCGTCGTCCCCGCGGGGAGCGTACCGCCGGCGCCGCCCGTCGAGCTGGCCGCCGCCGACGCCGCGCACACCGACGACGTCGCCGACGTGCCCCACGAGCCGCTCGCCGAACCGCCGGCAATCGTGAGCGCGAAGAGTGACAGCGACCCGTCCTCCGCGTCGGCGCACGTCGCGGACGATCTCGGCTCGCCGTCGGCGAGCGCGAAGGACGATCTCGTGTTCCACGAGCCTCCGCCCGAGAAGCCGACGACCTACGCGCTGCCGGTGCAGGCGAAGACGAAGTCGGACTCGCGGAAGGCGACCCCGATCACCCACGCCGTCGAGGGCGGCACCGTAGAGCAGCTCGGGCCGTACGCGATCGGTGCGCACGAGTATACCGGCCAGCGCATCTCGCTCGACTTCAAAGACGCCGACATCCAGAACGTCCTCCGCATCCTCGCCGACGTCAGCGGGCTCAACATCATCACCACCGAGGAGGTACAGGGGAAGCTCACCATGCGCCTCGTCGACGTGCCCTGGGATCAGGCGTTCGACGCCATCCTGCGCGCGAAAAACCTCGACAGCGTCCGCGAAGGCAACATCCTCCGCGTTTCCACCGTCGAGCAGCTCAAGAAAGAACGCGACGCGCAGCGCGCCGCCGACGAGGCCAAGAAGCAGGTCGAGCCGCTCGAGGTGCGGTACCTGAAGGTCAACTACGCCAAGGCCGATGAGAAGCTCGTGAAGAAGATCCAGGAGGTGCTCACCGATCGCGGCAGCTCCACCTGGGACGAGCGCACGAATACCATCGTCGTTCGCGACATCGCGAGCGGCGTCTTCAACGCCGACGAGCTGATCAAGCACTTCGACACCCAGACGCCGCAGGTCCTCATCGAGTCGAATATCGTCGAGGCGCAGAAGAGCTTCCTGCGCGATCTCGGAGTTCAGTGGGGGGTCGCCACCAAAGCGGGTCCGGGCACCGGTAACTCGACGGGACTCAACTTCCCGGGCACGGTCAACGCCGGCGGCGTCCTCGCCGGTGGCACGAACTCTCCGGCGACCGCCATACCGTTCATCGCCGATTTCCCCGCGGGCAGCGTCACTAAGGGAGCCGGGACCGCCTACGACATTCTGCTCGGCTCCATCGACGGCTCGACCACGCTCGATGCGCGCCTCACGGCGCTGGAGACCGACAACAAGATCAAGATCATCTCGCGCCCGCGCGTCGTCACGTTGAACAACCAGCCGGCGACGATCGAGGCCTTGAGGATCCTGCGCGTCCCGCTGCCGAGCACAGGCACCGTCATCGCGACCGGCGCCGCCGGTGTCGCCGGCTCGGCGCAGGCTGCCACGGAAAAGATCAACACCGGCATCACGCTGACCGTGACGCCACAGGTCTCGTCCGACGGCTTCATCTTCCTCGACGTGTTCGCGAAATCGAGCACCATTGCGCCGAGCAGCGTGGCGTCGAGTACCGTCACGGTTCCCGACGAGATCAGCCGTCAGGCGGAGTCGCACGTGCTCATCAAGGACGGCGAGACGTTCGTCCTCGGCGGCGTGTATACGGACAACCTGACCCGCAGCGAGCAGGGGATTCCCTATCTGCGCAGCATCCCGGTGCTCGGCTGGGCGTTCAAGAGCCACACGGACAAGGATGAACGTGCCGAGCTGCTCGTGTTCGTCACGCCGAAGACGATCGGTGGGCGCAATGCCGAGGACATCGCCCAACTTCCCAGCGCGGAAATCCTGTGGCAGAATCGCGATCGCTGAAACTCGGCGCTTCTCCGCAGGCCGCCGTCCGTGCCGGGGGCGCCCGCCGCGCCTCCTCTCTCCATGCCGTCCACCAAGTGAGATCACGTGCTTCGCTTCCTCACTGCCGGTGAATCACACGGGCCGTGCCTGACAGCGATCCTGGAGGGATGTCCGGCCGGGTTCGTGATCGACGTCGACGCGATCAACGCCGACATGCGGCGCCGGATGCTCGGCTACGGTCGCGGCGGCCGTATGAAGATCGAGCAAGACACCGCCGAGATCCGCTCCGGCGTCCGCTTCGGCGAGACGCTCGGCTCGCCGATCGCGCTCGTCGTCGAGAATCGCGACTGGCGGAATTGGGAAAAGAAGATGTCCGCGCGACCCGAAGACCGCGATCCCTCGATCGTCGTGACGCGGCCGCGGCCGGGCCACGCCGATCTCGCCGGCGTGCTCAAGTATCAGCAGGACGACGTCCGCAACATCCTCGAGCGCGCGAGCGCGCGTGAGACGGCGGCGCGGGTCGCGATCGGCGCCGTCGCGAAGGCGCTGCTCCGTCCCTTCGGCATCGCCGTGCGCGGCTGGGTCTCCGAGATCGGCGGCATCGTCGCCGATCACCAGGGCATGGACCCGGAGGAGATCTTCGCCGCCGCCGAGCGCTCCGAGGTGCGCATGGCCGACGCCGCTGCCGAGCGCCGGATCATCGCCGCCATCGATGACTGCAAGACGCGCGGCGATACGCTCGGGGGCGTCGTCGAGGTGGTGGCGACCGGACTGCCGCCCGGCCTCGGCAGCCACGTCCATTGGGACCGTAAGCTCGACGGCCGCCTCGGTCACGCCCTCTTGAGTCTGCAGGCGGCGAAGGGTGTCGAGATCGGGCTCGGATTCGAGACCACGCGCCGTTCCGGGGCGGCGGTGCACGACGAGATCTACTTCGACGAGAGGACACGTGGGTTCACGCGCCGCACCAACAATGCCGGCGGTACCGAAGGCGGCATGAGCTCGGGCGCGCCGCTCGTCACAAGGGTCGCGTTCAAGCCGCTCTCGACGCTGATGAAGCCGCTCCACTCCGTCGACGTGCGCAGCAAGGAAGAGTCGAAGGGCAACATCGAGCGCTCGGACGTGTGCGCCATCCCGGCCGCGGCGGTGATCGCCGAGGCGGTCGTGGCGTTCGTCGTCGCCGACGCTTTCCTCGAGAAATTCGGGGGCGACTCGCTGGTGGAGATCCGGCGCAATTACGAAGGCTATCTCGAGCAGGTCAAAAATTACTGAATGGGCGCGATCGTGCTGACGGGATTCATGGGCACAGGCAAGAGCGAAGTGGGACGGCGGCTGGCGAAGCGGCTCGGGCGGCCCTTCGTCGATACCGACCAGCTGGTCGAAGGTCGCGCCGGGAAGACCGTGGCCGCGATCTTCGCCGAGGACGGTGAGGCCGCGTTCCGCGCGCTCGAGCGCGACGCGGTCGTCGCGGCGGCGGGGCGGGGTGACGCGGTGATCGCCGTCGGCGGCGGCGCGGTGCTGGATGCGACGAACGTCGCGCGCCTGCGCGCGGCCGGTACGCTGGTGTGCCTCACCGCTGCGCTCGAGACGATCCTTCGCCGCGTCGGCGACGTCGCGAAGCGGCCGCTTCTCGCCGGCGACGATCCGCGGGCGGCGGTCGAGCGTCTGCTCGCGGCGCGCGCGCCGGCGTACGCGGCGGCGGCCGACCTCACGGTGGATACCAGCGAGCGTGGCGTCGACGACGTCGTCGAAGAAATTCGCGAACGGGTGAGGAGATTCGAACGCGAGCGCCAATGGAAGTCGTCAACGTAGAGCTCGGAGCGCGGCGGTATCCGATCTACGTGGGCGCGGGATGTCTGCGCGAGCTCGGAACACGGCTCGCCGAAACGGGATGTGGAGCAGGAGTGGCGGTGGTGACGAACTCGACGGTCGCTGATCTGTACCTCGAGCGGACGCTCGCGTCCTTGCGCGAGGCCGCGCTCGTGCCGACCGCCATCCAGATCCCCGACGGCGAGGAGCACAAGAATCTCGCCTGGTTGGCGCTCGTCTACGACAAGCTGATCGACGCCGGCGTCGAACGCGGCGGCGCCGTGGTCGCCCTCGGTGGCGGCGTCGTCGGCGACCTCGCCGGCTTCGCGGCGGCGACGTATCTCCGCGGCGTTCCGTGCGTGCAAGTACCGACCACTTTGCTCGCCCAAGTCGATGCCGCGATCGGCGGCAAAACCGGCATCAACCACGTCGCCGGCAAGAATCTGATCGGCGCCTTCGCGCAGCCGCGATTCGTGCTCGCCGACGTCGAGACGCTGCGCACGCTGCCGCGCCGCGAGCTCACCGCCGGTCTCGCCGAGGTGATCAAGTACGGCGTCATCCTCGACCCCACCCTCTTCGCGCTCATCGAAGACCAGCTGCCGGCGGTGCAGCGACTCGACCGCGACCTCATGGTGCGGATCGTGCGCACCTGCTGCACGCTGAAGGCGCTCGTCGTCGGCGAGGACGAGACCGAGAGCGGGTATCGCGCCATCCTCAACTTCGGCCACACGGTGGCGCACGCGCTCGAGAGCCTCACCGAGTACAAGCAGTACCTGCACGGCGAGGCGGTCGCGATCGGCATGGTGGCGGCGGCGCGCGTCTCGCGCCGGCTCGGGTTCTGC
>JBGOSW010000091.1:0-16837 GCA_041476145.1 Binatia bacterium | reverse complement strand
GGTGAGCTCGCCGCCGCACTCGGGGCAGCGCGGGCCGGAAAGCTGATCGGCGCGGAAGCGCTGTTTGCAGCCCTTGCAGTCGACGAGCGGATCGGTGAACCCCTCGATGTGCCCCGACGCTTCCCACACCTTGGGGTGCATGAGGATCGAGCTGTCGAGGCCGACCATGTCTTCGCGCGCGACGACGTTGTCGCGCCACCACGCCTCGGTAATGTTCCGCTTGAGCTCGATGCCGAGGGGGCCGTAGTCCCAACAGCTCGCGAGGCCGCCGTAGATCTCGCTGGATTGATAGACGAACCCCCGCCGTTTGCAGAGGTTGGCGATCTTTTCCATCGTGACGGGACGTGGCGCGCTGCTCATTGGAGGGTCCGGAACGAACCGGCGCCGGGCTTATCACCCCGAACTGAGAGGGTCAATTTGACCGCACGGGCGCGCGCTCAGAGCTCGTCGAGAAGTCGCTCGGAGGCGAGCGGAAGGGTCACGGTGGCCGCGAAGAAGCTCCGCAGGAGCGCACGCGCCTCGGCGGCGACACCCGGCTGCAGCGCGAACGCGGTCGTGTCGGCGGTGTCGAACGACGCCTGCTGCAACGTCGTCAGGCGCTCGAGGGTGGCGCGCGAGACGACGTAGCTCCGTCCCTCGCCGCGGCAGCGGCCGCAAAGCAGGCCGCCGCGCGCCGGCTGGGCGTACATCCCCTCGTTCGCCGCGAGGCCGCCGCCGCAGCGTCGGCAGCGATCGAGCGCCGGCTCGTAGCCGGTGAGCCGCAGCAGATGGAGCTCGAAGCCGCGCAGCAACCCCGGCTCGGCCTCGCTGCGGTCGAGAAGCGCGAGCGCGTCGCGAACGAGATCGTAGGTCTCGGGGCCGGCCTCGCGACCCCGCACCATGCGATCGGTGAGCTCGAGGATGTAGCTCGCGAAGGCGAATTTCCGCAGATCGAGCGTGAAGCTCCGGGGCACGTCGAGCAGCTCGCAGGCCGAGATGAACGCGAGATCGCTCGCCTGCCGCTGGCGCACCCGTAGGCTCACGTGCGTGAACGGCTCGAGGACGTTCACGAATCGACGCTTGGAACGCTTCGCCCCCTTGGCGATACCGGTGAGCTTCCCGAGGTCGCGGGTCAGAAACGTGACGATCTTGTCCGACTCGCCGAAGATGCGTGCGCGCACGACGATCGCCGGGGTCGTGGTCTCCTGCGGGGCGATCGCGGAGGTCACTCGTGACTTGTATAGACGGGCGTGCGGCTCCGCAATCCGGATGATCGCCTTGACACCCGGCCGGCGGGTTCTTAGCTTCGCATAGGCTTCCGAGTTTTCACCTCGAACCACCCACGGAGAGGAGTAGCGATCGGCATGGCGGAGGATGACGCCGTACGGCCCAGGTCCGACGAGACGAGCGCTGACGCCGCAACCGTCCACGGTCGCGACGGCGGCGCCGAGGCGGACACGTCCGCGAAGGCAACGCCCGCGGCCGAGGTCGAGCGGCTGCGCGCCGAGGTCGCCGAGCTCAAAGACCGCCTGTTGCGTGAGCGCGCCGAACTCGAAAACTTCAAGCGGCGCCAGGCCCGCGACAAGGCCGACGCGCTCCGCTTCGCCAACGAAGGTCTGCTGCGTGACCTGCTGCCGATCATCGACAACCTGCACCGCGCGGTCGAGCACGCGCGGACGTCACACGAGGTCGACGCCATCGCCGACGGGGTCGACATGACCATGCGGTCGCTGACCGATGCGCTCGAGCGGCACGGCGTCAAGATCGTCGAGGCGCTCGGTCGCCCCTTCGATCCCATGCACCACGAGGCGATCGGGCACGTCGAGAGCGAGCATCCGCCGAACACGGTCGTCGACGAGCATCAGCGGGGCTATCTCCTGCACGATCGTCTGCTGCGTCCCGCGCTGGTCACCGTCGGCAAGCCGCCGGCGACCTCGGGAGAACGTTAATATGGAGGGAACACATGGCTAAAGTGATTGGGATAGATCTCGGGACGACCAACTCCTGCGTCGCGATCATGGAAGGCGGCGATCCGGTCGTCATTACCAACGCCGAGGGCAGCCGCATCACGCCGTCCGTGGTCGCCGTCACCGAAGGGGGCGAGCGCCTGGTCGGGCAGATCGCGCGCCGTCAGGCGATCACGAATCCGGAGAACACCATCTTCGCCGTGAAGCGCCTCATCGGTCGTCGCTACGACGACCCCGAGGTCCAGAAGGCGATGCAGATCTCACCGTACAAGATCGTGAAAGGCGAGAACGGCACCGACGCCTGGGTCGAGATCCGTGGCAAGAAGTACAGCCCCGGGGAGATCTCCGCTTTCATCCTCCAGAAGATGAAGCAGACGGCCGAGGACCATCTCGGCGAGAAGGTGTCCGAGGCGGTGATCACCGTCCCGGCGTACTTCAACGACAGCCAGCGCCAGGCGACCAAAGACGCCGGCCGCATCGCCGGCTTGAACGTGTTGCGGATCATCAACGAGCCCACGGCGGCGGCACTGGCGTACGGTCTCGACAAGAAGAAAGAGGAGAAGATCGCCGTCTTCGACCTCGGTGGCGGCACCTTCGACATCTCGATCCTCGAGATCGGCGACGGCGTCTTCGAGGTCAAGTCGACGCACGGGGACACCTTCCTCGGCGGCGAAGACTTCGACCAGCGCGTCATCGACTACCTGGCCGACGAGTTCCGCAAGGACCAGGGCATCGATCTCCGCAAGGACCGCATGGCACTCCAACGCCTGAAGGAGGCGGCGGAGAAGGCCAAGATGGAGCTCTCGACGGCGATGGAGACCGACATCAATCTCCCGTTCATCACCGCCGACCAGAGCGGGCCGAAGCACCTCAACATCAAGCTCAGTCGCTCCAAGCTCGAGATGCTGGTCGCAGAGCTCCTCGATCGGCTCGATGGGCCGTGCCTCACCGTCCTGAAAGACGCCGGTCTCGCGGCGAAGGACATCGACGAGGTGATCCTCGTCGGCGGCATGACGCGCATGCCGGCGGTACAGGAGCGGGTGCGGAAGCTCTTCGGCAAGGAGCCGCACAAGGGTGTGAACCCCGACGAGGTCGTCGCCATCGGCGCCGCGATTCAAGGCGCGGTGCTGAAGGGCGAGGTCAAGGACGTCCTGCTGCTCGACGTGACGCCGCTCTCGCTCGGCATCGAAACCCTCGGCGGCGTGTTCACCAAGCTGATCGAGAAGAACACGACCGTTCCCACCCGCAAGAGCCAGGTCTTCTCGACGGCCCAGGACAACCAGAGCGCGGTCACCATCCGCGTCTTCCAGGGCGAGCGCGAGATGGCCGCCAACAACAAGCTGCTCGCGCAGTTCGACCTCGTCGGCATTCCGGCGGCGCCGCGCGGCATGCCGCAGATCGAGGTCACGTTCGACATCGACGCCAACGGCATCGTGCACGTGAGTGCCAAGGATCTCGGCACCGGCAAAGAGCAGTCGATTCAGATCACCGCCTCGAGCGGCCTCTCCGAGGAAGAGATCAAGCGGATGGTGAAGGAGGGTGAGCTGCACGCGGCCGAGGACAAGAAGAAACGCGAGGAGGTGGAGGTCCGCATCCAGCTCGACCAGGTCGTTTACCGCGCCGAGAAGTCGATCGGCGACGCGCCGGCGGACACCGACCCGGCGGCGAAGGCGCAGCTCCAGTCGGCGGTCGACGACGCCAAGCAGGCGATCGAGAGCGGCGACGCCGAGCGCATGCGGAGCACGCGCAACACGCTCGAACAGGCGGCGCACAAGTTCGCCGAGGCGATCTATGCCAAGGCGTCCGCGCAGCAGGCCGGTGCCCAGGCGGGTGCGGCGGGCGGTGACCACGGTGACGGAGCGGGCGGCGAGCAACCGCGCCGCGACGACGCCGTCGACGCCGACTTCGAAGAAGTCAAGGAATAACTCCCGTCTCGTTCGACGACGTTCGTGGCCACGACGTGCCGCGTCCGCGATGCCGCGGACGCGGCGCGTGCGTCGTCGGCGCGTCGCTCGTCCGTGGAACGCGCTTCCCGACTCGGCTATAAGCACCGGCGTATGGCGTCCTTCACGCGTGACTTTTACGAGGTCCTCGGTGTCGAGCGGGGTGCCAGCGAGGAGGAGCTGAAGCGCGCCTACCGGAAGATGGCACTCAAGTACCATCCCGACCGCAATCCCGGGGACCGGGAGGCGGAGGAGCGCTTCAAGGAGGCGGCGGCCGCCTACCAGGTGCTGTCCGATCCCGAGCGGCGCATCCAGTACGACCGCTTCGGTCCCGCAGCGTTCGACGGCGCGGCCGGCGGCGGTTTCGATTTCAACGCCGGATTCGAGGACATCTTCAGCGGCATCTTCGGCGACTTCTTCGGCCAACAGCGGAGCGGCCGCAGCCAGAGTCGCACGCGCCGCGGAGAGGATCTCCGTTACAACCTCGATCTCACCTTCGAGGAGGCGGCGTTCGGGGTGGAGAAGTCGATCTCGCTACCGCGCATGGTGACCTGCGAGACGTGCCACGGGAAGGGCGCCAAGCCGGGCACGGCGCCGAAACAGTGCTCCGCGTGCCGCGGTTCCGGACAGGTGCGCTTCCAGCAGGGATTCTTCAGCATCGCCAAGGTGTGCGCGCAATGCAACGGTCACGGTAGCACGATCAGCGATCCGTGCCCCAAGTGCGACGGCCAAGGCGCCGTACGCCGCGCGCAGAGCTTGAGCGTGAAGATTCCGCCGGGCGTCGACACCGGCTCGCGCCTGAAGCTCCGCGGCGAGGGGCAGGCGGGCGGCGGCGGCGGACCGTCGGGTGATCTCTACGTCGTCATCCGCGTCCAGGACCATCCGCTCTTCCACCGCGAGGAGAACGACGTCATCTGCGACATGCCGCTCAGCTTGCCGCTGGCGGCGCTCGGCACCGACATCGAAGTGCCCACGCTCGAGGGCAAGGTGCGCATGCGTATCCCTCCGGGCACGCAATCGGGGGCGGTGTTCAAGCTCAAGGGGAAGGGCGTCGTCGATCTGCACGGCTACGGGCGCGGCGACCATCTCGTGCGCATCCTCATCGAGACGCCGCGCAAGCTCACCGCGCGTCAACGCGAGCTGCTCGAGGAGTTCGCACGCATCTCGGGAGAGGAGGTGCATCCGATGAGCAAGGGGTTCCTCGAGAAGGTCAAGGAGATGTTCGGCTGACGCGGCCGCGGCCGCTCGCACATGACCGACCGTCTGCGTGATCGCGGCGAGCGCGCGTTGCTCGAGGCGATCCGACGTTTGATCCCGCGGGGCCGCGGCGTACGGCTCGGTCCCGGCGATGACGCCGCCGTGCTCTCCCCGGTGCGGTCGCCGCTCTTGCTCACGACCGACGCCATGGTCGAGCGGGTGCACTTCCGGTCGCGTTGGCTCTCGCCGCGCGACCTCGGGCGCCGCGCCTTCGAGGTGAGCGCGAGCGACGTGGCGGCGATGGGCGGCCGGGTGGTCGCCGCCGTCCTCGCGCTCACGGCACCGCCGACGCTGCCGGTCGCGAGTCTGCGGGCGATCGTGGGCGGCGTCCGCGACGGCGCGCGCGCCGCCGGCGGCGCGCTCGTCGGCGGCAACCTCGCCTCCGGCCCCGACCTGTCGCTCACGCTCACGGTGCTCGGTACCGCGGCGGCGCGGCCGGTGACGCGCGCCGGCGCCCGCGCGGGGGATCACCTCTTCGTCACCGGGACGCTCGGCGGTGCCGGGCTCGGCTTGCGGTCGCTGATGGGTGCCCGTAGCATTTCCGGTGCGGCGACGGCCGTGGGGCGGTGGACGCGCCCGCGGGCGCGCTTGCGCGCCGGCGCGGCGCTCGCCCGGCGCGGCGTCGCGGTGGCAATGATCGATCTGAGCGATGGCTTGCTGATTGACGCGGATCGGCTCTGCGCCGCGAGTGGCGTCGGGGCGCGCATCGACGCCGATCGCTTGCCGCTCGCGCGCGCACTCCGCGGCCTTGCGCCCGCGCGTGCGCGTGAACTCGCGCTCACGGGGGGCGAGGACTACGAGCTCTTGTTCGCGGTGCGCCCGGCCCGCGTCGCGACCCTGCACGCGGCGCGCGCCGCCCTCGGGTGCCAGGTCACGCGTGTCGGCGAGGTCGTCGCGGGACGCGGCGTGACGGTGCTCGCCGGCGGCCACGCGATCGCCGCCGGCGGGGCGCTCGGTTACGAGCACTTCGCGCGCTCCCCTCGTCGCCGGCGCCGCACCAAGACCGCATGACGCTCGAGGCGATCGAAATCCTGCTCCTCGTCGGCCTCGGCGCGGCGTTCGTCGTCTGGACCGCGCTCGCCAGCGCCGAGGCGACGCTCGCCGAAGCGCGCGCGATCACCCGCACCCCGGAGGGGGCACGGCGTCTCGGACGGCTCTTCTACGAGCTGCATCGCCACCCCCGAAAGCTGCTCATCTCACTCACGATCGGCCGCGAGCTCGCCCTCGCCGCGGCCGCCGTGCTGGCGGCGGCGATCGGATATCGCCGTCTCGGCCTCGAGGGCGGCATCGCAGCGCTCGCTTGTGTGATCGTCGTGCTGCTGGCGCTCCGTGGTTTCGCGGCCGGCGCCGCCTCGCGCCGGGTCGCGAGCGGAGACGGGACGCTCAGCTCGACGGCGGCATGGCTGCTCCTCCCGCTCGGCAGCCTCGCCGCGCTCGAGAAGGGGATCGGGCGCCGGCTCGCGCACGTCTTCCTCGGCGAATCCCCGAGCGGCGAGAACATCTTCGCGCCCGAGGAGTTGGCGATGCTGGAAGAGGGCCAGGACGAGCTCGCCGCCTCGGAGCGCGCGCTCGTCGCGAAGGCGGTGCGCATCGACGAGCGAACGGTGCGCCACGTACTGACGCCCCGGCGCGACATCGTCTCGGTGCCACTCGACATCGCCCCCGACGACCTGCTGCGCGTCATTCGCGAGTCCGGCTGCTCCCGTATCCCGGTGTATCGCGGCGAGCGCGACGATGTCGTCGGCATTCTCTACGTGCGAGATCTGATCGGACACCCGCTGGCGCCGGCCAGTATCGAGCCGCTCCTCCGGCAGCCGTACGTCGTCTCGGCCGAGAAGCCGATCGTCGAGCTCTTCCGCGAGTTCCGCACCCGCAAAGTGCATTTCGCGCTCGTCCTCGACGAGTACGGGAGCTTGATCGGTTTGGTGACGATGGAGGACCTCCTCGAAGAGCTCGTCGGTGAGATCCGCGACGAGTTCGACGACGACGAGGTGCCGCCATTCGAGCGGCGCGGTCCGCACACGTTCGTCGTCAGCGGGCGCGTTGCGGTGCACGATTTCAACGTGCGCCTGAAGCTCCGCATTCCGGAGTCGGAAACGGGGGCGACGATTGCCGGCGTCGTCATGGACCGTCTCGGCCGCGTGCCCGACCCCGGTGAGACCATCGCCATGGACGGCTGCACTCTCACCGTGGAGGCGCTCGACGGGAGCGCAATCGACCGTCTGCGCGTGGACCTATGGCCCTCGTCCTCCTCGGTGTAGCGGCGCTCGCGGTCGCGCTGCGTGCGATCGCGGCCGCGGGCTCGGCGACGTTGTTCGCACCGGTCGCGCCGCGCACCGCCGCGAGCCTCGAGGTCGCAGCGGCGGCCGCCGGCATGGTCGCGGCGGGCGCCGCCGCGCTCGCACTCCTCGAGTCGACGGGCGGGATGAGCGTCGTCGCGGTGCCGGTGCTCGGCCTGGCGCCGGTGTCGGCGCTCCTCGGCGATCTCCTGCCGCGGTCGCTCGCGCAGGCGCGGCGTCACGTCCTGCCGCGGGGTATGCGGACGTTCGCGCAGCGGGTGCTCGCCGTCGCCGCCGCTCCCTTGCGCGCCCTCGAGATCGTGGCGGCGCGGCTCGGCGGCGGTGCGCCGGGGCACACGGTGCCCGCCGTCGGCCAAGTGCTCTCGGACATCCTGCGCCGCGAGCGCGGCGGCGACGAGGCGCAGCTCTCGTCGCCGCAAGTCATCCGTCGCATCGTCGAATTCCGCGACACCCGCGTCCGCGAGGTCATGGTGCCGCTGATCCACATCTACGGTGTGCGCGACGACACGCCGATCGAGGAGACGATCGCGCTCGTCCGCCGCGAGAAGATCTCGCGCATCCCGGTCTTCCACGAGCGCATGTACAACATCATCGGTATCGTGCACGCCTTCGATTTGCTCGGCACCACGTCGACGCACGAGCCGGTGTCGCGCATCATGCGGCCCGCACTCTACGTTCCCGAGACCAAGCTCGCGCATCGTCAGCTCCGCCTCATGCAGCGACGCGGCCAAAACATGGCCGTCGTGGTCGACGAGCACGGCGGCACCGTCGGCATCGTGACCGTCGAGGACCTGCTCGAGGAGATCGTCGGCGAGATCGAAGACGAATACGATCAGCGTGAGGTGCTGTACGAGCCGTTGCCGGACGGCCGGGTCCGCGTCGAGGGCGGCATGCAGGTGGGTCGCCTGAACGAGCTCTTCCCCTGGCAGCTGCCCGAAGGGGAGTACGACACCATCGCCGGCCTCGTGATCACCCACCTGGGCCGCATCGCCCGCGCCGGCGAACGCGTCCGACTGCCGAACGTCACCGTCGAGGTGACGCGCGCCGACGCGCGCGCGGTGCGCGAGGTCATTGTGCGCCCGCACGTCGCAGGGTAGCGTCGCGGCGATGGACCGGCGCGCGCTTCACGAGCTCCTCGCGCGGGTGCAGGGCGGCGAGCTCGCGATCGAGGCGGCGCTCGCGGCGCTGCGCGATTTCCCGTTCGCCGATCTGGCGTTCGCCAAGCCTGATCTCCAGCGTGCCCTGCGGACCGGGCAGGCCGAGGTGATCTTCGGTTCCGGCAAGAGCGCCGTCGAGATCGCCGCAATCGCCGAACGCCTTTCCGCGCACGGGCAGAACGTCCTCGTCACCCGCCTCGACGCCGCGCACGCCGAGGAGTTGCTGCGCATCGCGCCCGGCTTCGTCTACCATCCGGAGGCGCGACTCGCGGTGCAGCAGGTGCGCGACGTGCCGATCACCGGTAACGGCACGATCCTCGTCGTCACCGCGGGGACGTCCGACCGCGCGGTCGCCGAGGAGGCGGCATGGACCGCCGCCCTCGCCGGCAACGCGATCGAGCGCCTCTACGACGTCGGTGTCGCCGGTATCCACCGCCTCTTCGATCGCCGCGACCGCCTCGCGGCGGCGCGCGTACTGATCGTCGTTGCGGGGATGGAGGGCGCCCTCCCGAGCGTCGTCGGCGGGCTCGTCGACAAACCCGTGATCGCCGTCCCGACGAGCATCGGCTATGGCGCGAGCTTCGGCGGACTCGCCGCGCTGCTCGGCATGCTCAACTCCTGCGCCGCCGGCCTCATGGTCGTGAACATCGACAACGGCTTCGGCGCCGGCGCCGCGGCGAGCCGCATCAATCACCTCTGACGCTCGACAGAGGCGCGGAGCGCGTGGTAAATATCCGCGCTTTATTTCGGGCCGCTTTGGGGCGGCAGGGCAATTTCACGAATTGGAGTGTGCTGAAGCGTCCGAGCGACGCGGGACGGCCCGTCCCGCCTCATCCACGCCGGGCGGCCAACCACTCGAAGATCATGAGTCGTCGTCGGACCCCGCCGCGGGCGAGGACCGTGCGCCGGCTCGCGTTTGGAGAGGGTGCACGCATGAAATTCGTCCGCAGTCTCGTCACTTCCACCACGATCGTGGCGCTCGTCCTGCTCGCCGCGCTGGCGCATGCCAGCGAGGCGGAGCTGGTGCTGCCCGACCTCGCGTCGCAGCGCTTCCTCGGCGTCGACGGCTGGACGCTGCTTTTCGGGCTCGGCGTCGTCATCTGTACGCTCGGTCTCGGCTTCGGCCTCGTTCAGTACCGGCAACTCCGGGATCTACCCGTGCATCGGGCGATGCGCGAGATCTCGGAGCTGATCTACGCCACCTGCCGCACCTATCTCGAGACCCAGGGCCGCTTCATCCTGATCCTCGAAGGGTTCATCGGCGCGATCATGATCGTCTACTTCAAGTTCCTGATCGTCGACGCCGAGGGTCACCACTTCAGCTGGCTCAAGGTCGGCGTCATCATCCTCTTCAGCCTGATCGGTATCGCCGGCAGCTACGGTGTGGCGTGGTTCGGCATTCGGGTGAACACCTTCGCGAACTCGCGTGCCGCGTTCGCGAGCCTGCGCGGCAAGCCGTTCCCGACGTACGAGATTCCGCTCAAGGCCGGGATGAGCATCGGCATGCTCCTGATCTCGACCGAGCTGGCGCTGATGCTGCTGATTCTGCTGTTCATGCCGTTCGACTACGCCGGCCCGTGCTTCATCGGCTTCGCGATCGGCGAATCCCTCGGCGCCTCGGCGCTGCGCATCGCCGGCGGCATCTTCACCAAGATCGCCGACATCGGCTCCGACCTCATGAAAATCGTCTTCAACATCAAGGAAGACGACGCGCGCAACCCCGGGGTCATCGCCGATTGCACGGGTGACAACGCCGGCGACTCGGTCGGTCCGAGCGCCGACGGCTTCGAGACCTACGGCGTCACCGGCGTCGCGCTGATCTCGTTCATCCTCCTCGCGGTGCCGCACGGCCAGGACGCCGTGAAGGTGAAGCTGCTGGTGTGGATCTTCGTCATGCGTCTGATGATGGTGGTCGCCAGCGCCGTGTCGTACTTGGTGAACGCCGCGATCGCCCGCGCCCGCTACGCCGACGCCGACGGGATGAACTTCGAGGCGCCACTCACGTTCCTCGTCTGGCTGACGTCGATCGTCTCGGTCGTGCTCACGTACCTGGTCTCCTACGTGCTCATTCCCGACCTCGGCGACGGCACGCTGTGGTGGAAGCTCTCGACGATCATCAGCTGCGGCACGCTCGCCGGTGCGATCATCCCCGAGGTGGTGAAGGTCTTCACCTCGACCGAGTCGCGTCACGTGCGCGAGGTCGTGACCGCGTCACGCGAGGGCGGCGCGTCGCTCAACGTGCTCGCCGGCCTCATCGCCGGCAACTTCAGCGCCTACTGGATGGGCGTGGCGATCGTGTCGTTGATGGCGATCGCCTACGGCGTCAGCACGCAGGGCGTCGAGCAGCTGTTCATCGTCGTGAACCACATCACGCCGGCGCCGGTGTTCGCCTTCGGCCTCGTCGCCTTCGGGTTCCTCGGTATGGGTCCGGTGACGATCGCCGTCGATTCGTACGGCCCGGTCACCGACAACGCGCAGTCGGTCTACGAGCTGTCGCTCATCGAGAACGTTCCCAACGTGAAGCAGGAGGTCAAGCGCGATTTCGGCTTCGACCTCAATTTCGACAAGGCGAAGCACTACCTCGAGGAGAACGACGGCGCCGGCAACACCTTCAAGGCGACGGCGAAGCCGGTGCTGATCGGTACCGCCGTCGTCGGGGCGACGACGATGATCTTCGCGATCATCATGCTCCTCACCGACGGCCTGACGCACAACATGGAGAAGCTATCCCTCATGCACGCGCCGTTCCTCCTCGGGCTGATTTCGGGGGGCAGCGTGATTTATTGGTTCACGGGCGCCTCGATGCAGGCGGTCTCGACCGGCGCTTATCGCGCCGTCGAGTTCATCAAGAAGAACATCCGTCTCGAGGGCGTCGAGAAGGCCTCGGTCGAGGACAGCAAGAAGGTCGTCGCGATCTGCACGCAGTACGCGCAAAAGGGCATGTTCAACCTGTTCCTCACGATCTTCTTCTCGACCCTGGCGTTCGCCTGCGTCGAACCCTTCTTCTTCATCGGCTACCTGATCTCGATCGCGCTCTTCGGCCTCTACCAGGCGATCTTCATGGCGAACGCCGGCGGCGCCTGGGACAACGCCAAGAAGGTCGTCGAGGTCGAGCTCAAGGAGAAGGGAACGCCGCTGCACGCGGCGTCGGTCGTCGGCGACACCGTCGGCGATCCCTTCAAGGATACCTCGTCGGTGGCGATGAACCCGGTCATCAAGTTCACGACGCTCTTCGGGTTGCTCGCGGTCGAGCTCGCGATCAAACTGCCCGACGGCCTGCGCCTGGGCCTCGCGGCCACGTTCTTCCTCATTTCCACGGTGTTCGTGTACCGCTCGTTCTACGGCATGCGGATCGTGTCGGAGGAGTGAGCCGCGCCGCGGTGATTGTGCGTCTCCGGCGGGCGCGCTAGCGTGCGCCTTCCGTCGCGGTCGCGCGGCGGAGCCTCCGTACGATGAGCACGACCGGGAAGCAGTCGCCGCCGCGCGAGCGGCACATCGCCGCGCCGCCGATGCGCGAGCGACAGAGCGAGACACCCGCAGCGCCGCGGCCCCGGCCGCCGCGCACGCCGCCACGCACCGGCAACGCAAAGGCGGCGGCGCCGCGCGCGAAGAACGGGCGCGCGCGTCCGCACCCGCAGGCGGCGAGCACGCTCACGACCGGGCGCGCGCGCCGAGTCCTCAAGGTCGGGACGCTCACCACGTCGCTCGGCGGCAGCTACATCTGGCAGGCGTTGAAACGACCGTTTCAGTCGCAGGCGCGCACCGATCGCGATCTCCTCGACGCCCACGTTCGCAACGCGATTCGCATCGTCGAGCGCTCGACCGAGCTCAAGGGCGCGTTCATGAAGCTCACGCAGATGCTGAGCATGCGCACCGATCTCCTGCCGCCGGAGGCGCTCGAGGTGCTCGCGACCGTGCAGTCGTCGGTGCCGCCGATGTCCTACGACGTCATCCGCGAGCAGGTGACGCGTGAGCTCGGCGCGCCTCCCGAGCAGCTCTTCGACCACTTCGAGCCCGAGGCCTTCGCGGCGGCGTCGCTCGGCCAGGTGCATCGCGCCGTCCTTCCCGGCGGCGACGACGTGGTGGTGAAGATCCAGTACCCCGGCGTCGAGGACACGGTGGTCCAGGATCTGCGAAACGTGCGCGCCCTCTTGCAGACGCTCTCGCGCGTCGGCCGCGACGTGATGCGGCAGAAGATCGACGCCTCCGAACTGTACGCGGAGCTCGAGGAGCGCCTGCGCGAGGAGCTCGACTACGTGAAGGAGGCGGCGAACCTGCGCGAGTTCTGCCGCCGCTTCGCCGGCGACCCGGAGGTCGTGATCCCCGAGCCGTACCCTGCGTTCTCGGCGCGCCGCGTGCTCACGATGAGCGCGCTCGAGGGCTACCCGCTGCAGGACATCCTCGCGCCCGGCGTCGATCAGGAGCTCAAGGACTGGGTGGCGATCAAGTACTTTCGCGTGCTCTGGCGGCAGATCTTCGAGTTCGGGATCCTGCACACCGATCCGCATCCGGGAAACTACCTCGTGACGCACCATCCACGGCTCTGCATGCTCGACCTCGGCAGCGTGCGCGTCTTCCCGGAGCCGATCCGCGCTGCGTACCTGGCGCTCGCGCGCGCCGTCCTCGACGACGACGGCGCGATCATGAGCGACGCCTTCGTGCGCCTCGGCTTCCTCGATCGCGACGACGACCCCGAGCCGATGATCCGCATCATGCGCATCATTTTCGAGCCGGTCCTCGAAGACCGACTCTACGACCCGCGCGCCTACCGCTCCTTCGACCGCGCGATGGCGGTGGCGTCGATCGGCCTCGAGCATCGCATCTTCAAGTCGCCGGGGCATCGCGTGTTCCTGATGCGGGCGCTCGTCGGTCTCGAATCCTACGTGCAACAGTTCGGCACCGTCGCCAACTGGCATCGTCTCTTCCGCGAGTGCGTCGAGCGCGCGCCCGCGCGGCGCTGAGCGGCGCGCCGCCCCCGCCGTCGACTCGACGCCCCGGTTCCGACCCCGTCACCGGCATGCCGGCGTTGGCAGAATCTGTGGTTACATTGTCCTTGCGGCCATCCGGCGAACGGGCGATGGTACGGGCATGCCGCGCAGTCGTCACGTTGCGCTGATCGCGTTTCCGCAAGCGCAGGTCCTCGACGTCACCGGTCCGCTCGAGGTATTCGCCCGGGCGTCGCGCTGGCTGCGCGAGCAGGGACGGCGCACCTACGACGTCTACCGCGTCGAGGTGCTGGCGCCGACCGCCGGACCGTTCGTCACCTCGTCGGGGCTGCGACTCGTCGCCGATCGTGCCGTGACGGCGGCGCGCGCCGGCATCGACACCCTGCTCGTCGCCGGCGGCATCGGTACCGCGGCGGCGATGCGCGATGAGCGCGTGCTCGCGGCGGTTCGCCGTCTTGCGCCGCGCGTGCGACGCCTCGGCTCCGTGTGCAGCGGCACGTTCGTTCTCGCCGCGGCCGGTCTTCTCGACGGCCGCCGGGTGACGACCCACTGGCGGGCGTGCGCCGAGCTCGCGCGCCTGTTCCCGTCGCTCTCCGTCGACCCCGATCCGATCTTCGTCCGCGACGGCAACATCTACACCTCGGCCGGCGTCACCGCCGGCATGGATCTCGCGCTGGCGCTGGTCGAGGAGGACGAGGGACGCGAGGTCGCCCTGCAGGTGGCGCGCGAGCTGGTGCTCTTCCTCCGTCGTCCCGGCGGGCAGTCGCAATTCAGCGCGCAGCTCGCGGTACAGGCCGCCGATCGCGAGCCGCTCCGCGACCTCCAGGCCTGGATCGCCGACCATCTCGCCGCCGACCTCTCCATCGCGACGCTCGCGGCGCGGGTGGCGATGAGCCCACGGAACTTCGCGCGCGTGTTCGGGCGCGAAGTCGGTCTCACGCCCGCACGTTTCGTCGAGAAGACGCGGGTCGAGGCGGCACGTCGACGGCTCGAGGAATCGCCGCGCGGAGTGGACCAGATCGCCGCGGAGTGCGGGTTCGGCTCGGCCGAATCGCTGCGCCGCGCTTTTCTCCGCACGGTGCGCGTGACGCCGAGCGCGTACCGCAGTCGGTTTCGAACGCCACCGCTACCGTGGACACGGGAGGGAGCACGCAATGGGCATCACCACCGGAATATTGCTCTTCAATGAGGCCGAGGAGCTCGACTTCGTCGGGCCGTGGGAGGTGTTCACCGCCGCCGCCAACATGCGCGACGACGATCGTGTCGTGACGATCGCCGAGCGGTCCGGGCCGGTGCGCTGCAACAAGGGCCTGCGCGTCCTCGCCGATCACACCTTCACGGACGCGCCGCCGCTCGACGTCGTCCTGGTGCCGGGCGGGCAGGGGACGCGGCGCGAGGTCGACAATCCCGTCCTCATGGGATGGCTGCGCGCCGTCGGCGCGCGCTGCACGTGGGTCACGAGCGTCTGTACGGGCGCGCTGCTCCTCCACGAAGCCGGCTTCGCGAAGGGGCGGCGGGTGACCACGCATTGGTCGTACGTCGAGACGCTGCGTGCGCGCGGCGACGTCACCGTCCTCGAGCGCACGCGCTACGTGCGCGACGGCAACGTGGTGACGTCGGCGGGGGTGTCGGCGGGGATCGACATGGCGCTCTGGCTGGTCGGGCAGCTGCACGGAGAGGAGTTTGCGCGCAACGTGCAGCGGTACATCGAATACGATCCCGCCCCGCCCTACGCCGCGGCGGTTTGAACGTCGCCGTCGCCGCCGGACGTTCGTGGCGTGGTTATTTCGATGCCGCGGTCGCGGTGGCCTTGGGTGCGGCGTCCCAGGGGAGCGGAGACGTCGCGGGAAAGCTGGCGGGGGCGAGGAGTTCGGGGGGGGCGCTGGCGTTCTGCGTCCAGCGGAGCGTGAAGCGGGTGGTGACGTTGTCGGTGTAGTTCTGGATTTGGATGGTGGTCGGCATCCACTTCTTGCCGACCAGGATGTGGTCGGAGTCGAGACGCAGCTTCGCGAGGTTGCTGAGCGTCTTGGTGTAGAACTGGATCTTGGTGGGGACCGTCTTCTCCTTGTCGAAGGTGTAGGCGCGATAGACGTACGCGGACTCGACGGTCGAGAACATGCCCACCAGGATCTTGTCGGCGCTCTCGTCGGTGATCTGCCAGGTCTTGAAGTCGTCGACGACGAAGCGGCTGAGATCCTCGTAGGCGATAGCGAGCGCATCGAGCGGGGCGCCGATCGGTACGGTCTCGGTCGTCGCGCCGCGTTGTTCGAGAACTTTGCGGTCGTTGCCGAGGACGAGCGCGCGCAGCGCGGGCTCGCGCGATTGCCAGTACCAGCGGGCGTCCTTCCCGGGTGCGAAGAGGGCGATCGCGTCCGTCGTCCTCTTGCCTTGCGGTCCCTCGACCTCGATCGCGACGTCGGCGCGCAGCAGGGTTTGCGGGGTGTTCATGTCCTGCGCCGACAGCATGAGGAGGCGAAGACTGTCGCCGTCGGTCGCGGACGCGCGGTCGACGACGAGGAGCGCGAGGAGTCCCAGGAGCGCGAGCAGAAGACGCAGCATTCGACCTCCGATCATCGTGGCGCGCGCATCGCGTCGCCGTAGACGACGCCGCCCTGCGCAGGTGCGCGGAGTGTAGCGAGTGGCGCCGGTATTTCCAACGACACCGTTCCCCCGAATGGACCCACGGCCGCGCGAGCCGAAGGCGAGCAGAGGTCAGCGGAGGAGCCGCCGGGATTGACTCCCGGCGGCGATGCCCATCGCGAGCGGAGCGAGCGGGGGCGTAGTCAATTGAGCGCGGCGATGAGCGCGGCCGCCGCGGCGCCGGGGTCGGCGGCGTCGAGGATCGCGCGCACCACGGCGACGCCGCACGCGCCGGCAGCGCGGACGAGCGCCGCGCGCTCCGCTGTGATGCCGCCGATCGCGACGACGGGAATCTTCGCCGTCGTCGCCAACGTCTCGATGCCGAGCGGCGCCCCGTAGCGCGTTTTCGACGGGGTCGCGAAGATCGGCCCGAGCACCACGTAGTCCGCGCCCGCGCGCGCCGCGTCCACCGCCTCGGCGGCGGCGTGCGTCGAGCGGCCGACGAGACACGAAACGCCGACGAGACGGCGCGCGTCGGCGGTCGTGAAGGACGCGGCCGGCAGGTGGACGCCGTCGGCGCCGACGGCGAGCGCCACGTCGATGCGGTCGTTCACCAGCAGCCGCGCGCTGTGGCGCCGCGTCGTCGCGCGCAGCGTGGCCGCCGCGACGAGAAGCGCGGCGCCCGCGGCGTCGCGATCGCGGAGCTGG
>JBGOSW010000090.1:0-16874 GCA_041476145.1 Binatia bacterium | reverse complement strand
GTTTCGGTCGGCGTCGGTGTCATGGTCTCGGTCGCTGTCGCGGTGGGCGTGACGGTTGCCGTCGGCGTCGGCGTGCCCGTTTCGGTCGGCGTCGGCGTCACGGTCACCGTCGCGGTGGGCGTGACCGTCGCCGTCGGCGTCACCGTCGGCGTCGGCGTGACTGTTCCGGTCGGCGTCGGCGTCACGGTCACCGTCGCGGTGGGCGTGACCGTGATCGTCGGCGTCGGCGTCGATGTGACCGTTGGGGTTGCCGTCACCGTCGGCGTTGCCGTCACGGTCGGCGTCGCGGTGACCGTCGCGGTCGGCGTCACGGTGACGGTCGGGGTTGCCGTCAGAGTTGCCGTCGGCGTCGGCGTCACCGTTGGAGTCGGCGTCGGCGTGACCGTCGGCGCCGGCGCGAAATCCACCACGAACCATCCCAAATCGGCTGCCGCGGAGCCCGTCGTCGCACGGGTCATCTTGAGGTTCGTCGCGGTCGTGAGATCGACGGTGAACCAGGCCACGCCCGGATTGTCGTCGGCATTGTACGGGGAGATCCCACCTCGCATGTGTGAGCCGCCGACCCCGATCGCCCGCGTGGTCGTGACTGAGCTGATCGTCGCGTTCTGGACGGTATCGGCGCTGGCAAATGCCTGCGACCCCGATTGCACCGCCGTACCGTCCGTGAACTCGACCGCATACCACGTGAGGTCGATCTGCTGACCGGTGTTGTCGCGATCGAGGGTGACTTGGGTCGCGGACGTGACCTGGCCGCGGACGAGCTTCTGGCCGATATCCGCCCCGGTGCCATCCTCCGACGTGTAGGTGTAGACGAGCCAGGTTTTCGTGGTGTCGACGCTGGTCAGCGTGCTCGTCACGCTGGCGCTTCCGGCCGTCAAACTCACGTTGCCCGTTTGCACGTTCGCGCCGGTGAACTCGATCACCTGCCATTCGACGGTCGAATTGCTCGCGAAGATCATCGTCGTCAGCGCGAGATTCGTGCCGGTCGTGAGCTCCGCCCGCACGAAATCGTTGCCGCTGTACACGACGCCGTCCGAGCGCAAACTGATCAGCGGGAAACTGTGCGTCAAGCCGACGCCGGCGCCGAGCGTCACGTCGGTGGTCGTGGCAGTGAGGACTGTGCTCCCGCGCTGAACCGACACGCCGCTCGAGAACTCGGCGACGTACCACTTGACCGTAACGGCCCCCACGGTGCCGTTACGCGCGAACGTCACCGTGGTTGCGTTCGTCAGCTGGCCCGAGATCTGTCCGTTGACGGGGTCGACCGAGTCGAGCGCGACGTCGAAGACGAGAAACGCCTTCGTGGTGTCTACCGACGTGATCGTCGCGGTCGTCGACGACGCGGTATCGGCGATCGTCGCCGTGCCGGATTGCACGAGATTCACCACCGCGGCATTCGCCGCGCCGGTGCAGGCGAGCGCGACGACGAGCGCGAGTATGAGGCGCGACGGTAGGACCATGATCCGGTGTGGGGCCCGCGTGCCGCGGGTTCAGGGCGCGCCGAAAAATCGCCGTACGAACGTGCGGCGAAGCTTCCTCAGCCCATCCACCCCCATCTGCTGCGCATCGTGCGATTGTACGGTGCGCTATCAAGTCATACAGCCGTCGAAATACCGACGGAGCGGCAGATACCAAGCGACTTGACATGCGAGGGCTCGCTTTAACGCGAGAATTGTCGGGCGGGAGCGGCTCGCCCCGCGCCGTCTTGATCAGCGCTCGCCGATCAAATAGCGGGCGCCGGCGTCGTGCGCCTGCGCGGCATGCACGACACCGCGCGGCAGCGTCAAGCGATCGCCCGCTTCGAGACGATACGACTGGCCGTCGATGACGAAGGTCATCGCCCCGGCGATCATCCACAGGCTCTCGTCACGCTCGTGCGCGTGCGGCGCGTAGGCGCGGCCGGGCGCGTCGCTCCAGCAAACCACCTCGAAGCCCTCGTCCTCGAGGCGCCGGCGCGCGTCGTCCTGCTTCGGCGGCTTCGATCCCGTCCAGCGGATGTGTTCGAGTCGCATGGCGCCTGCAAGCATACGGCGGCACGAGCGGCCGGTCCACACGCACGCTCGCCTTCGCCGTCGAGACCTGCAACGATGCCCCTTCGCCTTCGTCCCATGTCGATCGTCGCCGAAGAGCTTTCCCTTCTCGACACGGTCACGCGCGCGCTCGAGCAGTCGCCCGTGAGCCGTCCGCCCTCGGAGGCGGCGCTCGTCGAGGAGCTCGCGCACCTACGTGACGCGCTCCGCGCGGGCGAGAAGGCCGAGGATCAGGCCGCGCTTCTCGAGCAATGGAACCGCCAGTCGGCGCTTCTCGAGCAGCTGCGCACATCGCGCCAGGCGCCGCAGGTGAGCCGCGACACGCCGTACTTCGCGCACCTCCGCCTGCGCGAGCAAGACACCGAGTCCGACGTCCTGCTCGGCAAAGCCACCTGGCTGAAGGGCGGCGTGCAGATCGTCGATTGGCGGCACGCGCCCATCTCCCGGATCTTCTACCGCTATCGCCAGGGCGACGCGTACGAAGAGGAGATCGCCGGACGCGAGCGCAGCGGCGAGGTGGTCGCACGCCGCACGGTGGCGATCCGCGACCAGCACCTACAGCGCATCGAGGCGCCGGAGGGCGTCTTCGTCCCCGATGTCGACGCGCCCGACGGCTGGCGGCGAATCGAGCGCGAGTCGCCCCGTCTCGCCGGCGGCGAAGGCGCCGCGCTCCGCGCCCACGCTACCGCCGAGGGAGCGACACGCCGCCTCGGCACGCATCCGCACGGGGCACGCCAGCGCGCCGACAAGCACCTGCCGGACATCGCCGGGCTCATCGATCCCGAGCAGTTCGCGCTCATCACCCGGCCCTCCTCGGGCTTCGTCGTGATCCGTGGCACGGCGGGATCAGGAAAGACGACGGTCGCGCTCCACCGCATCGCGTATCTCGCCTACGAAGACCCGACGATCGACTCGGAGCGCACCCTCGTCGTCGTCTTCTCGCCGGCGCTGCGCGACTACGTGAGCCACGTCCTGCCGTCGCTCGGCGTGGAGCGCGTCCGGGCGCGGACGTTTCACGAGTGGGCGGCCGAGCAGACGCGGCGCCTCTACCCCGCGCTGCCGCGAATCGTCCGCGAGGCGACGCCGGCGATCGTGCACCGGCTGAAGCTCCACCCCGCGCTCCTGGTCGCGCTCGGCCGTCAGATCGCGCGCGTGCCGGCGCCGGCGACGGCGGCGCAAGCGCTCGACGATTGGGCGAGCGTGCTGCGCGACGCCGCGTTGCTCGCGGAGGTCTTCGCCGAGGTGGCGCCCGGGGTCTTCACGGGCGAGGAGCTCGAGCGCGCCGCCGCATCGAACCGCGACCAGCACGAGCGCATCGTCGCGTGGATCGACGGCGATCACCATGCCCAGCCCGAGCTCGACGCCGAGGACGACCCGCTCCTCCTGCGCACGTGGCAGCTGCGCGTCGGTCCCATTCCCGGCCGCAACGGCTCCCCGCTCCGCTACCGTCACGTCGCGATCGACGAGGTGCAGGACTTCTCCGCCGTCGAGGTGCAAGTGCTGCTCGGGTGTCTCGACGCACGGCAGAGCATCACGCTCGCGGGCGACACCCAGCAGCACGTCCTGCCCGACGGCGGCTTCACGTCATGGAGCGGGTTCTTCCACGACCTCGGTCTCACCGGCATGGAGGTCGAGACGCTCGAGGTCAGCTATCGATGCGCGCGGCAGATCGCGGAGTTCGCGCTGGCACTGCTCGGCGACCTGCGCGAAGACGACCGGCCGCCGCTCACCGTACGCTCCGGACCGCCGGTCGAGCTCTTCCGCTTCACCGACCACGGCGCCTGTCTCGCCTTCCTGACCGACGCCCTCATCGACCTCGCCGCCGCCGAGCCGCTGGCGTCGGTCGCGGTGCTCACGCCGTCGCGCGATCTGAGCGTTCTCTACCACCGCGGCCTCGAGACCGGCGAGGTACCGCGTCTCCGACTCGTCGAGCATCAGGACTTCACGTTCGCGCCCGGCGTCGAAGTGACGGAGATCGCGCAGGTGAAGGGCCTCGAGTTCGACTACGTCATCCTCGTCGAGGTGAGCAGCACCCACTTCCCCGACCGTGCGGCGGCGCGCCGCCTGCTGCACGTCGGCGCCACCCGCGCCGTTCACCAGCTCTGGCTCACGAGCGTCGGCACGCCGTCGCCGATCATCCACGAGTTGCGCTGACGCGGTCGTCGGCGCGAACAGTCTCGAACGCGTCGTCAATTCTCTGACCGGCACGTCTTGCGAATTTCCCGCCACTTGGACCTCGATGCGGAGTCGGCGGCGGCACGCGCATTGCGTCATCAGTACGCTGAGTGCGACGCACTTCGGCCCCATCCGGGGCGCGACACGACACTCACCTCGCATAGCGTACCTCGATGAATCGCGACCAGCGCGACGCTCCGCCGGAGCCGCTGCGTCGATGGAGGGAGAGACTGATGACAAGCCGCGCATCGATTCGAATCGCCTTCACGACGGTGCTCACCGCCGGCACGCTCGCGTCGCCGGCCTTCGCATCGCCGGCCGTCGTCGAAGCGACGGCGGCGCTTTCGTTCTGGATGACGTGGGGTCTCGCGTACCTCGGGATCGCGGCCGTGCTGCTGGTCGTCGCGTTCGCGCTCGCATTCCATGAAGGGCGTGCGTGGTCGTCGTTGCTGCGCTGGAGCGCCGCCGCCAACCGCGCGGCGCACGGCGCCGGCAACGCGGCGGAACGCGCGACCGCGGCCAGCGACGACACCGCAGAGCGCGCGGCGTGAGGTCGTGAATTTCGGCGGGATGCGCCCAGCGCGTCAACGCACCTCGACGAGCGTCATCATCCCGGACTCGGCGTGCTCGAGGATGTGGCAGTGCGCCATCCAGAGCCCGGGGTCGAGCGGCACCGTCCCGACGTCGACCGTCTCCTGCGCGTGCAGCAAGACGGTGTCGCGGAAGTAGGGCTCGTCGACCGCGACGCCGTTTCGCGCCAGCACCTTGAAGAAAAGCCCGTGGATGTGCATCGGGTGCAGGCGGTAGGACTCGTTAGTGAAGCGGATCTTGCTCCAGGTCGCAAGCGGCAGGCGCTCCGCATGGTGCGCCATCGCCGCCTCGTGATCGAAGGCCGCGTCGTTGATCGTCCATTGAATGCCGAACGGGCCGCCGGCGCGCGCGTTCAAGCGCATCTCGATCCGCGGCGGCGCCGCCGCGAGGTCACGCCACGCCGGCACGTGCGCCGCCGCGGGTGAGGCGAAGCGCGGGGTCTCGACCGGCGCCGTGTCGCCGACCGCGATCTCGGCGAGTGGAATCGCCTGCGCCGTGAAGCGATCGACGACCGTGAAGCGCCGCCCGCGCGCCGACGCCGGAATGGTGACGTCGAGGTCGAGGCGATTGCCGGGCGCGAGCTCGAAGCCCGCGGGGTCGAGCGGACGCGCGGCGTACATGCCGTCGACCGCGATCACCGCGGCGTCGAGGCCACGGAGATCGGGCCGGAAGACGCGCCCGTTGGCGACGTTCACGAGCCGCAGACGCACGCGTTCGCCGGGCGCGACCTCGAGGCGCTCCGCGGTGCTGCCGTTCACGGTGACGAGGTTTCCCCAGCGGCCGTCGTGCATGAGGTCGTGGCGGGTGTTGAACTGCGGCACGATCTCGCCCGCCGGCGTCAGCAGCCAATCGTCGAGCACCCACACCACGTCGCGCGAATACGGGCGCGGCACCGTATCCTCGACGACGAGGACGCCGAAGAGCCCGCGTTCGATCTGCTCGCTCGAGCGCAGGTGCGGATGGAACCAGAACGTACCGGCGTCCTTGGGTGTGAACTCGTAGACGAAGCTCTCGCCGGGCTGGATCGGCGGTTGCGTCACGCCCGGTACGCCGTCCATCGCGTTCGGCACACGCACGCCGTGCCAGTGAATCGTCGTCGGCTGCGGCAGCCGGTTGGTGAAGCGCACGCGCACGGTGTCGCCGAGCCTCACCCGAAGAATCGGCCCGGGCACGCGTCCCTCGTACGCCCACACCCGCAGCCGCCGCCCGTCGCTGAACGTCACCTCCGTGGGCGCGGCGGTGATGTCGAACGTCCGGACGATGCCGCTGGGCGTCGCGCGCGCCGGATAGGCAGCGCGAAATTCACGCTGCGCGGGCGCGGGATCGCCGCCGGCGAGCAGCGAGACGGTCGCGCCCGCCACGGCGGCGAGCGCGAGGAGATGAGCGCGGCGCATCCTGCGTTCCGATGGCACGGACGGGCGCCGCACGCGGCGGCGCCCGTCGGGTCAGCGCCGACCTACGCCGCTCAGGGCTGCCCCCAGGTGACGGCGTCGGGCGAGCTGCGCACGATGCCGTCGACGCCGACCGTGATGAACGTGCCGGCCCCGAAGGCGATGGCGCGCAGATCGATGTCCGTGTTCGAATTCTGCGACGTGAACGTGACCGCGTCGGGCGAGGTGAAGATCGCGCCGCCGATGCCGACGAGGACGAACTCGCTTTGCGCGAAGACGATGTCACCGAGCGTCGTCAGCGGCTGGCGCGCCGCCGCCCAGAGTTGCGGCTCGGTAGCGCGGCCGACGACGCCGTTGCCGCCTACGAAGACGTGCAGGCCGTTGCCGAAGGTGACGCCGTAGAGCGTGTCGGACGTGTTCGAGATCGCCGTCGACCACGTGACGGCGTCGTCGAACGACACCAGCACTTGTCCGTCGTCGCCGACGGCGACGAAGCGACCGTCCCCGAACTCGACGGCGTGCAGCGCCGTCAATCCACTGGCGCGCGGCACCCAGGTGTGGCCGTCGCTGGAGGTGAGGACGGTGCCTTGGTAGCCGACGGCGACGAAGGTGCCGTTCGCGAACGTGACACCTTGGAGTGAGACGTCCGTCGGCGTCGTCTCCACCTGCCAGGTCACACCGTCCGCCGACGTGAGGATCGTGCCGTTGTCGCCGACGACCACGAATTCGTTCGTCCCGAAGGCGACGCCGTTCAGCGCGCTCTCGACGTTCGAGGTACGCGCCTCGAACTTCTTGCCGCCGTCGGTCGAGCTGAAGATCTTCCCCTCCTTGCCGACGGTCACGAACGTCCCGCCACCGAACGCAACGTCGTTGAGCGTGCGATCCGTGTTGCTGTTGTTGCTGCTCCCGCCGCCGCCGCACCCGCCGACGAGAAGCGTGAGCGCGGTTGCGAGCGCCACCCGTACCGACATCCCCAGCGTCTTCTGACGTCCCATTGCGACCCCCCTCGCCAGACGTTCTCGCATATCCGATGACTGGACGTCCACGTAGGGCGACGCCGCGGTCGACCGAACGGCGCCGCTGCGACTCCAAGGCCGAGATGAGCGCGTGGGAGGCGCTCGGCGCGAAGCTCGTGAGCCATCGATCCGACACATCTCGACGATCTCACGCCGCAGATCCGGCAGATCGCCGACCCCTGGGAGCAGCTCATGCAGGAAGGCGCCGGGATCGCGCTCGAGGTGCGTGCGCTCCCCGCGCCCGAACAGCTCGCGCGCCCGCCGCCGACCGACGAGCAACACTCCCCGCCTCCCATCCGCGCCCGCGTCGTTCTCGAGAACTTGTTGCTTCATTCCGATACAAGATGCCGGCGTTCGGCGCGATTGCGCTTGCCTCGTCGACGTCGGACGCTCTATCCGGATTCTCGGGGGGCGTGCGATGGGAGACGGGGTACTGCTCATCCCCGGGTTCTTCGGGTTCGGCACCTTCGGCGCCGGCGGACCGGCGCCGATCCGCTACTTCGACCACGTCATCGCCGCCCTCGAGGCGGAGCGACCAGATCTACGCGGCCGCATCCACGCGACCGAGCCGCCGCCGACGGGCTCGCGCGTCACGCGCGTCGAGCAGCTGTACAGGACCGTCGCCGCGGTGTTCGCACACGGCATCGGCCCGCAGCACCTGCCGATCGAGCGCCTGCACCTGATCGGCCATTCGACGGGCGGCCTGTGCGCGCGACTGCTCACCAATCGCCATCGCTGGACGGGCGACCTCCGCTCCGGCTCGTACAGTGACCTCATGCAGTACGTCGGCACCGTCGTGACCGTCGCGGCGCCGCTCCACGGCACGCCGCTCGCGACCCGCTTCGCGGGCGAGTTCGAGCTCTCGCTTCCCGGCCTCTCACTCCTCAGCATCTTCGCCAAAGCGCAGGAGAGCGCGCCGGTGCCGCCGCGGATCGTGCGCAATCTGCTTCTCGCCGAGGTCGTGCGCCACCGACCGACTCCGACCCCGACGATCCTCGAGCTCCTCCTCGACTTCGACCCGACGACCGCCGGCGAGATCGCGCGCTTCCTCGATCAAATCGTCCAAGATCATGCCCTCATAAACGACCTCCAGCCCGAATCGATGCGGGCGCTGAACACGCGCATCGAGGGCGGCGACTACGCCGGCCTCCGCCACGTCGTGACCGTCGCGCCGCCGCCGTCGCCGGCGACCATCGCCGGCGGTATCGTCGGCGACATCTTCCGCGCGATCTACGCGACGCTGTACGAGGCGACCGCCGATCCCGCCTTCACGCCCGCCGCGTTCCCGAACGGGCCCTGGCTGCACGGCTCCGAGGCCGCACCTGCCGGCAGCGAGTCCGGCGCCAACGACGGCGTCGTCCCTTCCGGCTCGCAGACCCTCGCCGGCACCGCGCACCTGATCGTCGAGGCCGACCATCTCGACGTCATCGGCCACTTCCAATCGCGCCGCTTCCGCGGCACTACGGTCTTCCGCTCGGGCGCGGAGTTCGACGACGAGGACTTCCAACAGCTCTGGTCGACGATCGGCGGCATGCTGCGGTAGTCCGCCCGACGCGGCGACTCGAGCCGTCAGGGCAACTGGAACTCGAACGCGCCGCTGTCGCAGATCCCGGTGCAGACGCTCGGCACGTCGACACGAACATTGGAGTTCTCGTCGAACGCCGGGCAGCCGGTATCGACGCCGGCGTCGATTGCGGGGCTGTTCGCCTTGAGCGCGTGCGTCTGAATGACTGCATTGTTGAACTTCAGACCCTTTACTTGCAGCTTGCCGCCGTTCGGGATGTCGCCGGCGCCAAAGCCGCAGGTCGCCGCGTTCTCGACGTTGCCGCCGCCGGAGGTGAGGGTACCGGCGCAGTTGAAGGGCTTGTTGGTGTCGATGAGCGTGTTGCGCAGCGATACCGTGCTCCCCTGCCCGTTGACGATGCCGCCGCCGACCATCTTCCCCTTGCTCTTGTTGTCCTTGACGGTGACGTTCTGCAGCGTCGCGGTGCCGCTGAGCGTGACGTCGGTGAGCGTCAACGTGTGCTGATTGTCGATGCCGCCGCCGTGCCCGCCGGCTTGGTTCTTGACGAACGTGGCGATGGTCGCGTCGCCGCTGCCGACCTGGCCGCCGTTGTAGAGGCCCCGACCAGCTTGAGGACGAACTTTTGGTCCTTGGCGCCGATGATGTTGATGATGTCCTCGCCGGGATGCGCGTTGGCCTCCTGGATCGCGGCGCGCAGCGTGCAGATGCCGTCGACGTCGGCGCAGACGCCGTCGATCACCGCGTCCGGCTTGTCGGCCTTCGTCAGCACGTCGAACGTCAAGGCCTGCGCCGTCGCCGCGAGCGCGAAGACGAGCGCGCCGCTGAACAGCCCCGTCACGAACGTGAATCGCGTTCCATGTCTCACAGGCGGATCCTCCGGAAGCGCTCGTCTCTAACGCCGACGCGCGTCGCTGCGCAAGCGCGGGCGCGCGTGGGCGCCGAATCGGCCGGGGCGGCAGGTCAGGGGGCGGCTGTCAAACGCCGGCGCATCCCGATCGTTGACATCCATTTCTACTCTCGACTACAGGTGCTCCGCCATCGTGCTGCGCAGACGTGCATCGCATCTGCTCCTGCTGTCGATCGTCGTGTGTCTCGGCAGCGGATGCGCTCGCCCGACGAGCGAGACGGCGTCGACGCCCCGGCGGCGCATCGCCGTCGCCCGCTTCGAAGCGCCGGTCGTGGGGGTGCTCCCGGATTGGATCCGGCTCGAGACGCCACTCATGCACGACGAGATGATCGCGGCGCTGGTCCATAGCGACGCGGTCGACGTCGTCGAACGGACGCGCCTCGACACCGTCCTCGCCGAGCAGAAGTTGACGCGGGCCGAGATCACCGACCCCGCCGAGGCGGCGCGGCTCGGCAAGGTACTCGGCGCCGGCTACTTCCTCATAGGCACGCTGAAGACGGCTGAGCTCGAACGTGAGGCGCAGGCGATCCCGCATACCGACGCCGTGGATCAGATCCTCACCGGCCGGGTGGAAGTGGCGTTCCGGCTCCTCGAGGTGGAGACGAGCCGCGTCGTGCTCGCGAGCACGGCCGAGATTTTCGATCATACTCGCGACCGCAACGTCGACGCGCGGGCCGCCTGGCGCGACCTGGCCGAGCGCGCCGCCGAGGACGTGACGACGCAGGTGCTCGACGTGATCGCACCGGTCACGATCGTCAAGGTGGACGGCGACGCCGTCGAGCTGAGCCGCGGCGGTGCGAGCGGTGTGCGTCCGCGGCAGCGCTTCGAGGTACTGCCGAAGAACGACGCGGCGGGCGGCGGCGGACGGCGCTCGGTCGGCCGTATCGAGGCGACGCGCGTCGATGCCGGCACGGCGAGCGGGCGCATCCTCGATCGCTCCGCCGATATCGTCACCGGCATGGTCTGTCGTCCCCTGCCACCACCGCGCCCACCCGCCGCGGCGACGCCGGTCGATCCGCTCGAGGGAAAGTGGTGAGCGAAGGAGAGTTCATGATCCGATTCCCCACCAGGCGAAGCTTCACGTCCGTGGCTGCCCTGATCGCACTGCTCGCGGTGGCCGGCGTGTGTCCCGGCGCAGCACGCGCGCAGGGCGACGCGAAGGCGACGATCGCGGTGCTGCCGTTCGAGGTATCGCCGACGCTGGTCGACGAGCCGCTCGAGACCGACGTCCTCGTCGACGCCTTCAGCCGCGTGCTGGTCAACACGCGCAAGTTCACGGTCGTCGATCGCAGTCGCCTCGAGCGCGTCCGCCGTGAGCAGAAGTTCGGCGCCTCGGGCCTCGTCGACCCGGCGCGGCGCGCCAGCGTCGGCCGCTTGCTCGGCGCGCAGTACCTGGTCGTCGGCACCGTCCGCGACTTCTCCGCCGGGCCGCCGCAGGAGATGGCGTACGGCAGCGGCTTCACGCGGCCGGTACGCATCAGCGTCGAGGTGCAGGTCGTCGACAGCTCGACCGGCGCGATCGTCGCCGCCAAGCAGGCGTCGGCGACGGCGCAGTCGCGTTCGAGCTCGCCGAGCGCGGCGCGTGGCGTGCCGCGCGATGCGCTCGAGAAAGCCTCGCAGGAGGTGGCGCAGGAGTCGCTGGTCGCGATTCTGAACGGCGCCTTCCCGATCAAGATCGTCGCGCTCGAGGACGACGGCGTGCGTCTGAACCGCGGCGACGACGGCGGCCTCGAGGTCGGCGCGGTGCTGCGCTGCTTCGCCACCGGCAAGAAGCTCGTCGACCCCGACACCAAGGAATCGCTCGGCAGCAGCGAGCGCGCGCTCGGCAGCGTGCGCGTCACCGAGGTGCAAGGGAAGACGACGGTCGCGCGCTACGTCGAGAGCGGCAGCAGCATGAAGGTCGGCGACGCCTGCCGCCTCGACGAGGACGCCGCGGACGAAGCGGGTACCCATCGCGCACCGCCGCCCCCGGGGCCGATTCATGCGTACTAGTCGCGCGACGCGCTCCGTATTCATCCTCGTCCTCCTCGCCGTCGCCGGCGTCGCTCGGGCGGAGGAAGGCACCGCGGCGCCGCGCAAGGCGACGCTCGCCGTCCTGCCGTTCGACGCGGCGCCCGACGTCGCGGCGCGCCGTTCCAAGGAGGTCGAGTTCCTCGAGGACGCGCTGGTGCGCGCCTTCGTCGCCACCAACAAGTTCGACGTCCTCGAGCGTTCCAAGGTCGACGCGGTGATTCAGGAGCACCAGTTCGCGACGTCCTCGTTCGGCGATCCAGCCAACGCCGCCAACATGGGCAAGCTGAGCGGCGCGCAGTATCTCGTCGTCGGCAACGTGCACGAGCTCGGCGTCAGCGTGGCGCGCGAGGAGATCCCGTACGTGCACGAGTGGAAGTGCACCGAGTCGGCGTCGCTGCGCATCGAGCTCCGTGTCGTGCAGTCGAAGCTCGGCCGCATCGTCGCCGCGCACACCGGCGACGACAAGGAGAGCGCGCCCTTCCGCCAGTCGGGTCCGTGCGGGGCGTCGGCGGATCGCGTCCTCGGCAAGGCGGTCGGCCGCATCGCCGAGGTGCTGGTGGGGAAGGTGCTCGACGCCATCTACCCGCTGCGGGTCGTGCAGGTCGCGAGCGATCTCGTCACCCTGAACCGCGGCGAGGGCGGCAACTTCCAGGTCGGCTCCACCTTCGACTGCTTCACGACCGGCGAGTCGATCGTCGACCCCGACACCGGCGACGTGATCGGCAACGACGAGACGCCGGTCGGCCAGGTCACGATCACGCAGATCATGCCGAAGCTCAGCAAGGCGCAGCCGGCACTGGGCGCAACGGTTCCCGCGAACGCCGTCTGCCGTCTCGCGCGGCGCGAGCCGGCGCCGAAGGCTGCGCCGCCGGTCAAACGCCCCAAGGTCAACTGGTGAGAGCGGAGGCCGCTGGTGATCGCAGACTTCACGCACGACGGGAGGCGTCCATGACGACGGCGAGAATCGCGCTGGTGTTGATCTTCGGTATGGCGGTCGGTGGGTGCTCGGGGGTCGTCACCGCCAACAACCGCGAGCTGCTGCGGGCCCAGACGCTCATGGTGTCCGGTCAGCCGCGCGACGCCCTCGCGGCGCTCGACGCCAGCAAGCGCGACGATCTCTGCGCCAAGCTCGATCGCGCCCTCTACAAGAGCGCGCTCGGCGACGTCACCGGCGGCAACGCCGAGTACGACCGCGCGATCACCGAGATCCGCGGCTACGAGAACCGCGCCACGGTGAGCGCCACCGAGACGACGAGGGGCGCCGGCAGCCTGCTCATCAACGACAAGCTGCTCGAGTACCAGGGACAGGGCTTCGAGAAGGTCCTCGTGCACGCGATGAAGGCGCGGAACTATCTCCTCCTCGGCGACTCCGAGGCGGCGCGCGTCGAGATCCGCAACGCCAACATGCGTCAGGATCAGGAGCGCAAACGCCACCAGGACGTGATCGACGCCGCCAACAAGGAAGGCAAGAAGCAGCAGATCGACATGGGGAAGCTCTCGAACGACGTCGACGCGCGCTTCGCCGACTCCTCGGCGATTCTGCGGCGTCTCGACAACGTCTACCAGAACCCGTTCGCGACTTACCTCTCCGGTATCGTCTACGAGCTGAACGGCGAGACTGGCGACGCCTTCATCGACTACAAGAAGGCGAATCAGATGGTGCCCGGCGCCCAGGTAGTCGCAAACGATCTGGCACGCTTGGCGGCGACCTTGCACCGCAAGGACGAGGTCGTGGGCGTGAAGCTTCCGAAGGTCGACGCCAAGACGCCCGCCGGCAACACCCTCGTCATTCTCGACAACGGCTTCGCGCCGCAGAAGGTCGAGATCAAGTTTCCGATCCCGATTCCGAACAACGTGCTCTTCGCCGCGGTGCCGATCACGCGACCGGTGCCGACCGCTCTCGGCGACGCGGAGATCGTCGGCCCCGACGGCCGCGTCCTCGGGCGTACCGAGATGCTGGTCGACGTCGAGGGCATGGCGGTGCGTGACCTCCACGATCAGTATCCGGCGATCATCGTCCGGCAGACGATTCGCGCCGTGGCGAAGGGCGTCGGTGAGGAGGCGGCGCGCCGCTCCGCTGCGAACCAAAGCGCGGCAGCGGGCCTGGCCGTGGAGCTCACCAACATCACGATCAACGCCGTCACCGAGCAAGCGGACCTACGCGGCTGGTACGCGCTGCCGCGCTCGATTCACGTCGCTCGCGTGACGTTGCCGAACGACGCCAAGGAGGTCACATTGCGCATGCTCGACAACTACGGAGGTGTACTCTCGCAGATCACCGCGCCCGTCGTCGCAAGCGGCCCGACCATGAAGATCGTCGCGGTGCGCTGGATCGACGGCCGCACCCTGTTCGCAGCGCCCGCCGCGGCGCAGGGTAAGGCGGTCGCGAGCACCGAGCGATGAGCGCCCGGATCGGCATCGGGTTCCTCGCGCTGGTCGCGCTCGCGCCGCTCGGCTGTGCCAGCGGTCCACGCCACGGCGGCAACTCGCTCGAAGGCACGACGGAGACGCGTCCCGCCGACGGGCCGCGCATCGATCAGCGCATCGTCATCGGCTCGTCGAGCCTCGATCGCAAGCTCGCCTTCGGCCAGGTACTGACGCGCCAAGAGGGGCTCTTGCTGCACGTGCAAGTGAGCATCGAGAACACAACGCGCAAGCCCGTCCGCTTCGAGTACCGCTGGGAGTGGACCGACGCGACCGGTTTTCAGCTCGGCGACACACTCTCATCCTGGCATCCGGAGATCGTCGACGCCGACGCGCACAAACTCCTGACCGGCGTCGGACCGGGACCGGGAGCGGTCAACTTTCACCTGTATCTGCGGGACGCGACGAGCTGAAGGCTCGACATTGGAGGAGCATATGAAGATGGTGCGAGGCTGTTTCGCTGCGCTGGGAATGACGACGGCGGTACTCGTGCTCGGCGGCTGCGCCGGCGGGCAGCACGTCAGCTACCAGGATCCGGGCAAGGTCGAGACCTTGAACGCCGAGTGGGGCTCGACCGATCTCCAGTCGGTCGCCGACCGCATGGTGAACTCGTTGATTCGCCACCCGGTGATCGCGACCGGCAACCGGCCGGTCATCCAGGTGAGCACAGTCAAGAACAAGACCACCGAGCACATCGACACCAAGTCGGTGACGGACAAGATCCGCACCGCCCTCATCAAGACCGGCATGGTGCGGATGACGGCCGTCTCCGACGCCAATCGCGAGATCCTCGAGAACCTCGACTACCAGAGCGGCAGCGGCGTCGTCAGCAAGAAGACGGCGAAGAGCGTCGGCAAGCAGATCGGCGCCGACTACCTCCTCTACGGCGAGATCGACTCGATCGTGAAACGTGAGGGGCGCCAGGAGGACGTCTACTACAAGTTCACGCTCAATTTGGTCGACGTCGAGACCGGCATCATCGAGTGGAGCGACGAGAAGGAGATCCGCAAAGAAGCGAACCGCGCGTTCTTCGGGGCGTGAGTGCGATGAGGCGTGTCCGGCCGCTCGGGCCGGACACGCCGCGCGAGCGCGTGTGAAGAGCGCTCAGCGCCGGCGGCGGCCGCCGCCGTAGTACGTGTCGTACGCTGGCGCGTCGTCGGCGTAGACGTCGCGCATCTCATAGCGGGCGGCGCCGTCGCGGTAGCCGGCGGCGTAGGCGTCCTCGTACGCCGGCGGCGGAGATGGGACGTACGCCGGGCGGTAAGGCTCCGCGTAGACCGGCTCCGCGACGACGGCCGGAGGCGACGCGAGCGTCGCCGCCAGGACGGCGGCGCCGATCAATCCGCCGGCGATGCCGAGGCCGACGAGCGCGGCATCGCTGTCGCCACCGCCGTGGCCGTGATGATGGTAGCCGCCCCAACCCCCGTGGTGACGCGAGCCCCCGTGGCCACGCCAGGGTTCGGCGTGCGCCGTCGTGGTGACCGCGAGAAGCACTGCCGTGAGAGTCGCGGTGATCGCCCGTTTCATGACTGTCTCCCCGAAGGCGGCGAGCGCCCTAGTGCCTCGTGCCGCTTCGACCCTCGTCAACACGCGTCGGACGAAGGGGTTGCGGCCGGGCTTTCGTTCGCCGACTGATCGGGGTGGCTCGTCGCTTGCCGGAGTGCTGATCCGCGGTCACCGATCATGTCCGAAGCTTTGGAGATTGACTCATCGGCTGACTATTCGGGCGATTGCTGTCACGTGGCGGAGATCGGAGCCGCAGCACCCGCCGAAGACGTTGAGCCACGGCATCGAATCAACGAGGCGGCTGTAACCCTCGGCCAGCTCTCGGACGTCGCCATCGTCGAGCACCTCGGCTTCATCGAGGTCAGCGTGACTCATTCGTGATGCGTTGCAGCGCAGTCCGTGGATGCGACGAGCCCATGCCGCGTCGCCGATGACGTGGGAGAAATGGTCGGGATGAGCGCAGTTGATCATGAAGTAGGCGGCGGCACCGTTCGTGGCTGCATCGACAGCTTCGATGGCGTGACCAAGCGGCTCGCCGGTCGGTAGTGACCCCTCGGTCTCGACGGTGAAGGACACGACGATGGGTAGCCCAGCGGCATGAGCGGCTCGGACAGCGCCGGTCGCTTCGCCTGACTGGGTGAACGTCAGCGCGGTCACCATGTCGACGTCGGTTTTTGCGAGCCAGCCGATCTGGATGGCGTGGTATTCCTCGGCTTCATCCGCGGCGACGGCGGCCTCGGGCGCGTAGGCATCACCTCGGGGGCCGATGAGGCCGTTCAAGACGATCGGCGCGGCGTTGCCGATGAACTCGGCACGGATACCCGCGATGAACTCGACCGCGTCCTGGTTGGCGCGGGCGAGGTCAGTGTCGGTCGCCTGCAGAGCGCCGGCCCAGTGGGGATGGGCCTTCCACGTCTGGCTGTCGAGCACGAAGCCGGCGCCGATGTCCCGAGCGAGAGACAGGAATCCGCGAAAGTAGTCGGCGAGTGCTTCTCGCCCTCTCCGGTTCGGGAGCAGCGTGTGGGCGGCGAACTCGCGGATCTCGATGCCCTTGTTGAAGATGAGATCGGTCTCGAGCCCCGCATCGGTGAGGAAGAGACCTCCGCCGAGTTGGGGCAGGCCGTCACGGTACGTTGGCATGTGCGTTGTCTCCTTGGTTCGGTCCTGGATGGGGCGGCAGCATTCGGACGCTGACCCGTGAATCTATCGCAACCTGGGCCCACGAGGACCTCGGGATCGGCGGGGGAATGTCCCAACCAATGTTGATATTGATAGACTGAAAAGAAGAACGGCGGC
>JBGOSW010000089.1:0-16897 GCA_041476145.1 Binatia bacterium | reverse complement strand
GCGCACGGCGTCGGCGCGCTGGATGCGCACCGGAGTGAGGATGATCCGACCCTCTCGTGCTTCCACCTCGAAATATTCGGCCGCCCCGACGGCGGCGGTAATGCGCTTGGGCAGGGTGAGTTGATTCTTGGCGGTGACCTTCGCGAGCATGGCTTCCCTCCTCATCGGTAAGTAAGGATTCCTTACTTTCCGCTGATCCGTATGTCGGCGCAAGCCGCTGCACTTGGCGGTTGAGCGTGAGGGTGACGCCGCCGGCGGTTTTTCTCGACGCGGAGGAGGGGTTCCGGCATGGACCTCCTCCTGTTTCCGAGCCATGCATGATAGATCGTCGTCGGCAGGCGGCAAAAGCTGCGGCCGACACGATGCCGACGACACCCCCGATCGAGCCGCTCCGTCGCTTCCGTCGCTGGTTCCACGAGGCCCGCCGTGCCGGCATCGAGCTCCCCGAGGCGTTGGCGCTCGCGACCGCCGACCACGCCGGGCGGCCGGCGGTGCGCTTCGTCCTCCTGAAGGAAGCCGACGCGCGCGGCTTCGTCTTTTTCACCGACGGGCGCAGCCGCAAGGGACGCGAGCTGCGCGAAAACCCGCGCGCCGCGGGCGTGTTCTACTGGCACGAGACCGGCAAGCAGGTACGCGTCGAAGGCCGCATCGAAGAGGTCGCCGCCGCCGAGGCCGACGCCTACTGGGAGACCCGGCCGCGCGCCAGCCGTCTCGCGGCGTCGATCTCGACGCAGAGTGCGCCCTTGCCCAGTCGAGCGCGGCTCGTCGCGGCGTGGCGCAACCTGGATCGACGGCTCGGCGACGGCGCAATTCCGCGGCCGCCGACGTGGACGGGCTACCGGATCGTGCCGTCGGCGATCGAGTTCTGGCGGCGCGGCGAGTCTCGGCTGCACGACCGCGTGCTCTACGTGCGGCGCCGCGGCGGTTGGAAACGCACACTCATGCAACCCTGAGCATCGCCACGCGAGAGGAGACAGACGATGTCGGGATTCCTCGTTCGACTGCTCATCAACGCTCTCGGGCTCTGGGTCGCACAGGCGATCGTGCCGGGGGTGGAGATCACGGGTGTCGGGACGCTGTTGGCCGCGGCGCTGCTGCTCGGGATCGCGAACGCGGTCGTGCGCCCGCTGATCGTGCTGCTGACGTTGCCGATCACCGTGCTGTCGCTCGGGCTCTTTCTGCTGGTGGTGAACGCCGCCATGCTGGCGCTCGTCGCCGCGTTCCTCGACGGCTTCGTGCTGCGCGGCTTCTTCTCGGCGCTGCTCGGCTCGCTGGTGGTCTCGATCACGAGCTGGATCGCGGCCTGGTACGTCGGGCCGTCGGGACGGATCGAGGTCATCGTCCGCCGCGACGTGTTCTGACGCGAAGAGAGTCGACACGCGTATCCTCGACGTCATGTCCGCGCTCCATTGGGCGTTCCTCGCGACGGTGGTCGTCACGACGCTCGGCGTGCCGCTCTACGCGTGGGTGGTGCGTGGGCGGGCCTACGCGGTGTTTGCGCTCGTCATCGTCGGGTTGGCGGTGCCGGGGGCGGTGGCGATGGACGTCCGCCTCGCGACGTGGCTCCCGGACGCCGCCGCCGTCGCGATGCGCGTAGTCTTTCTCTACGGGATGGCGGCGGCGGGCATGCACCTCGCGGCGCTGGTACGCCCGCGGCTGCGCAGCTGGGGGTTTCGTCTGGGCGTGAGCATTCCCGGGATGGCGTTCGTCGCGGCGGGGTTTCTTTGCGGGCTCTGGCTGCTCACGATGTCGCCGCTGCGCCTGGTGCTCGCGAGCGCCGGGTGGACGTCGGCGCTCGCGGTGTTGCGGTGGCTCGACCTGCTACCGCTCGCGGTCGCGGCGATCTCGGTGCCGACCTCGGTGCGGCTCGTCGAGGAGGTGGTGCGGGTGCCGCTCGCCGCCGACGGGCCGCCGACGGTGTCGCGGCTGCCGGCCGCGCGCTATCGCGGCCGGGCGCGACCGCCCGCCGATGCGCGCACGCTGCGCCTGGTGCAGATCGCCGATCCGCACCTCGGGCCGTGGCAACCGGTCGCCAAGCTCGCGCGCACCCTCGAGCGCCTGCTCGCGCGCGCACCCGATCTCGTGCTGCTGACCGGCGACTTCCTCACCATGGAAGGCAGCGGCACGCCGGGCGCGCTCACGCAGGCGCTGGCGCCGCTCCGCCGGTTTCCGGAGCGGTGCTTCGCGATCTACGGCAATCACGATCATGGGGTCGCGGACGAGGTTGCGGCGTCGCTCGCGGCAAACGGCGTGCGGCTCCTGGTCGACGACGAGGCGTTGGTCGAGACGGCGCTCGGTGCGGTGCAGATCATCGGTGCGGACTACGTCGGGCGCGGGCGGCGCGCGCATTTGCAGACGCTGCTGGCGCGCTTTCCACGTCGCGACGCGCACCTGCGGCTGCTTCTCCTCCACGATCCGCGCGGCTTCCGGCACGTGCCGCTCGGCGACGTCGATCTCACGCTCTCGGGTCACACGCACGGCGGGCAGCTCGGTCTCGTGAGCCTCGGGCTGCCGTGGACGATCCTCACGCGCAGCGCCTGGCCCGATCACGGCCTCTTCGGCCACGGCTCGAACCGCCTGTACGTGCACCGCGGCACCGGCTTCTACGGCTTCCCGTTGCGGATCGGCGTGCCCGGCGAGGCGTCGGTGCTCGAGGTGGTGCGCGACGGGATCAGTCCTCGCCGCGCTTGATCCCCTGCGAGAGACCGGCGCGTGCCGCGGGTGCGACGCCGCGACGGAGCGCGGCGTCGCCGTAGCGCGCCTGGATGGTGTCGACGGCGCGATTGAGGCGCGCGCGCCGGGCGGCATCGCGATCGGTCGCGAGGAGTCCCATCTGTTCGCCGGCGGCGGACTCGAGGCGGCTCATCGCGACGCCGAGGAGACGAATGGGGTCATGCGGGGTGACGCGGGTCAGCAACGTGCGTGCGGCGGCGGCGATCGCGGCGCCGTCGTCGGTCGCGTCCGGGAGCGTGAGCGCGCGCGTCACCAGCGGATAGCGACCGCCGCCGAGGGCGCGCGCGAGCTTGAGCTTCAGCGTCACGCGCCGGCCGCGCACGTGGTCGCGGCGCAGGCGGCGCGCGATCGCCTCGGCGTGCGCTCGTATGGCCTCGCACAGGCGCTCGCGCGACTCGACGTCGCGCGCGAAGGTCTGCTCCTCCCCGTACGACTTGGCCTCACGATCGGCCACGACCGCGCGCGCGTCCTCGCCGCGCGCGAGGCCCGCGAGTTCGACTCCCCAGGCGCCGAGCGCCGCCGCCAGGCGTGCCTCGGGAATCGCACGCAGGTCGCCGATCGTCGCGACGCCGAGAGTAGTCAGGCGTGCCCGCGCCACCGGTCCGACGCCGAAGATGCGTCCGACGGGAAGCGGCGCCAGGAAGGCGCGCACCTCGTCGGCTGCGACGGCGAGGAGACCGTCCGGCTTGGCGAGGTCGCTGGCGATCTTCGCGACCATTTTCACCGGCGCGATGCCGACCGAGACCGCGAGGCCGGTTTCGGCGCGCACCTCGACGCGCAGCCGCGTCGCCACCGCCACCGGGTCGCCGAGAAGACGCGCGCTGCCGGTCATGTCGAGAAACGCCTCGTCGAGCGATAGCGCCTCGACGGCGGGCGAGTAGCGGTCGAAGATGGCGAAGATGCGCCGGCTCTCGCGGCGGTACTTGCGCATGTCCCCGGCGACGAACACGGCGTCCGGGCAGAGACGGCGAGCGTGCACGGTCGGCATCGCGGAATGAATGCCGTACACCCGCGCCTCGTAGCTCGCGGCGGCGACGACGCCGCGCGCCGAGCGGCCGCCGACGATCACCGGCCGTCCGCGCAGCGCCGGATCGTCGCGCTGCTCGACGGCCGCGAAGAAGGCGTCCATGTCGGCGTGGAAGATCGTCCGCGCGCTCGGCGAGCTCATCCCACGACCTCGGCCGTGCGACCGGCACCGCGTCGCCGCCTGGTTCCGGGGACGCGCGCTGTATACACTCGGGCGTGCCGGACGTGGATCGGCGGACGTTGGAGGAGACGGTGGTCGTGAGCGATGCTTCGCACGATGTTCCCGCGCCGCGCTGGTTCGAGGAGGCGCTCGCCGCGCCGTACGACGATCGCCGGGTGCTCGTCGACGGTTGCGCGATTCACTATCTGCGCTGGGGCGATCCCGCCAAGCCCGGCCTCGTCCTGGTGCACGGCGGCGCCGCGCACGCGCACTGGTGGAGCTTCCTCGCCCCGCTCCTGACTCGTCAGTATCACGTCGTCGCGCTCGACATGAGTGGGCACGGCGACAGCGCCCGGCGCGAGGAATATCCGCGCGAGATCTGGGCGGAGGAGGTGATGGCGGTGGCGGCCGACGCCGGCATCGTCGGCGCCCCCGTCCTCGCCGGCCACAGCCTCGGCGGCCTCGTCAGCATCGTCGCGGCGTCGCTCTACGGCGACCGCCTCGCCGGCGCCATCATCGTCGACTCGCCGGTACGCGCGCCCGATCCGGAGAGCCAAGAGGGTGCGCGCGGTCGGATGTTCCGCAACCCCAAGACCTACGCCGATCTCGCCACCGCGCTCGAGCACTTCCACCTCATGCCGCCGCAGCCGGTGACCAATCCGTTCATCATCCGCCACGTCGCGCGCCACTCGCTGCGAGAGGTGGCCGGCGGCTGGACGTGGAAGTTCGATCCGCGCGTCTTCGTCCGCGACTCGGTGAAGCCGATGAGCGACTACCTCGCCGACGCGCGCTGCCGCGTCGCCGTCTTCCGCGCCGAGTTCAGCAATTTGGTGCCGCCGGAGACCGGCGAGTACATGTACGAGCTCCTCGATCGCAACGCGCCGATCGTCGAGATCCCGCAGGCGCATCACCACCTCATCCTCGATCAACCGCTCGCCTTCATCGCCGCGCTGCGCGCGCTCCTCGCCGATTGGGAGCACACCGTGCCGCGCCGGCCGCGCGTCTGAGCGCGTCGCGGTGCCGGCGCGCCCGCGGCTCCGCCGCCCCGTCACCCACGTCATCTTCGACATGGACGGGGTGCTGCTCGACACCGAGCGCTTCTACACCGAAGTGACGCAGGCGATCGTCGGCCGCTACGGCAAGACGTTCGACTGGTCGGTGAAGGGCAACATGATCGGGCGCACGGCGCTCGACGCCGCCCGCTATCTCGTCGACACGCTCGCCTTGCCGATCACCCCCGAGGAGTACCTGCGCGAGCGCGAGGCCGGGCTCGCGGCGCTGATGCCGACGGCGGAGGCGATGCCGGGCGCGCGCGAGCTCACGACGGTGCTGCACGCCCGCGGCGTCCCGCAGGCGCTGGCGACGAGCTCGTCACGCGTCTTCTTCGAGCTGAAGACGCAGCGGCATCAGGCGTGGTTCGCGACCGTCTTCTCCGTGGTGATCACCGGCGACGACCCGCGGCTCAAGCGCAGCAAGCCGGCGCCCGACATCTTTCTCCTCGCCGCTCGCGATCTCGGGGCCGACGCGGCCGGATGCCTCGTCGTCGAGGATGCGCCCGTCGGCGTCGAGGCGGCGCACGCCGCCGGCATGCAGGTGCTCGCGGTCCCCGATGCGGGGATGGACCGGACGCGCTACGCCGACGCAGATCTCGTCGTGGATTCGCTCCGAGAGATCGATCCGGAGATGTTGATCACCCCGTCTTGATCGTTCGCCGGCGTCGAAGCCACAAACGATTTTGCCACCGACTCGCCTTCGATTTCCCTGGCTGATCCAGGACCGTCACCACGCGCGTCCCCTGCGAGCGCTGCCCCGCGGTGCGTCTTGACGCCTCCCATCACGCGCACTATCCGACGCGGACGCCCCAATCGGGATCGGCCCGCGCGCGTCGGGTCGCCGGCGCGGCGCGAATGGCGCTAATCCGCCCCGTCGTTACGGAGAAAAGGACAAAGTAGGCGAGCGAGTGGCCGCGTCCGATAAGGCAGCAGTTCTCGATGCGCCGGGCGCAATGTACGCGCACGATGACTTCGCCGGATACCAAGACGCCAGACCCGCGACTCGGGAGTCGCGCGAGGTCTACCGGTTTCGACGTCGCCAGTGAGTCAATGCGTGGTCTCCGAGACACAGCTCCCGGCCGGGCGGTGCGTTGACACAGACCGCTACTTCCTGAAGGCGATAGCCTGATTCGGGACATGAGAAATGCGAGAAGACTTCTCTGCCGCCACGAAGGAGACCATCGCAGGACGTGCCGGTTACCAGTGCAGTGTACCCTATTGCCGGCGGACGACGATTGGACCGGGTGCAAGCGCTGCTGAGACAGCGAGTGTGGGGGTCGCTGCTCACATCTACGGTGCGTCTCCGGGCGGCCCGCGAGGATCAGGCCAACTGGCCTCTGAAGAACTCCGGCATCCCAGCAACGGAATCTGGCTGTGCGCGGACCATGCCAGGCTCGTGGATACCAACGAGGGGAAGGCGTTTCCCCCTTCGTTGTTGATCAGCTGGAAAGGCCTCGCGGAAGCAGCAGCGACCGCCGGCCGGGATCGTAGCGGACACCACAGCTTTTGTTGGCTGCACCGTATGAAGATTCTAGACAGCACAGTCCTCGTCGCTGGCTCGGAACTTCGATTCGGAAAAGTAACTCTTTTGCGGGGAGCCAACGGAACCGGAAAGACATCTCTGCTCCAATGGATTGCCGGAACATTCGACTCGACGCACTTAGCGAAGTGGATGTCAGCGCGATCCGACCGTGATCACGTTGTGTTTGACTTGGAGGTCTTTGTTCCCGAGCAACAAAGAATCGCCGTGCGCCTGCAAGCCGAGCGAGCTGAGTACTTTCTGGATGCCGTTCCAGTCGCGGCCACTCCGATCCCGATGGCAGTCGTATTTCTGAGTAGCGAAAGAATGGAGCGCAATGATGAAGATGATGTGACCGTGGTGGCAAGGGCTCTCAACGTTGCCCCTCTTAGGGTTGCGAACGTGGTCCACAATCTCGGTGTTGTAGTGGACGGCTACGTCGCCAAAGCACAATGCCTCGGGCCGATTGGGCAGTCCAGGTTGATGCTGTCGCTGCGGGGGTCTAGTCGATTCGCATCCATCTTCGGACACTCTGCTGGCGAACGTGAGTGTGCGTTGATTGAGATTGCCATGGCACTCGCGGAATCCTACTCGCGACATTCGCCTACTCTGTTGCTGATCGATTACGGTCGAGCGCCTCTGGATGATGAGCGGCTCGATCGCTACGCGAACGCCCTGCAGGACGACCGCTATCCATTTCAAACGATCTTCGCCTGGGCTGACCAAACGGATGGCGTAAAATGGTCAGGGTGGGAATCGATTTCCCTCTGTGGCTATCCGCCGGATACCCGCGTTTCCCAAGACTAAGCTCTCGTTACGGAGTAAAGGACAAAGTGGGCGAGCGAGTGACCGCGCCCGACAAGGCAGCTTCTGGCAACCGCCGGTTGATGCGTTTTATCGACTCGACTCAGCCGGCGGCGCGGTGCGCCTCGGTGCGGGAATGGACCGGACGCCGTACGCCGACGCCGACCTCGTCGTTGGCTCGCTCCGAGAGGTCTATCTTGAAATCGTGATCGAGCGGGCAGGTCACGCGCGTGTCGCGCGCTGCTTCTCATCGATCGATGAGTACTTGAAGACACCGGGTGTTCGGTGGACGGCCGAGCGCCCGAGTGCCCGATGGAGCGCCCACCGCTGCCGAGCGGCGTCCCAGATTCTCGGATCGCCCGGCTCTCGCCATGAAGCCCGCTCGGCCGCGGCGAGACTACGAAATTTTCTCACTGGCATCGCGTCAATCCTTCAGCCCGAACTTCTCCTTCAGCTTCTGCGCGTCTGCTTTGTCCTGCAGACGGATCGTGTCGCGCTTCATCGCGTACAGGGTCTCGGGGGTGGCGACGAGAACCTCCACGTCACCGTAGAGGTGGCTGCTGCCGCGTAGGTCGTCGAAACCGAACGCAGTGCCCAGCCGAGACAGGATGTCGAGTTGCGTACCATCGGGTGCGACGTATTGGATGACGGGATAGCCGCCCGCTAGATCGCCGGCGGTGATTTCGTCGATGGACGGGTCGTTCCAGATCGAACGCAGGGCTCGCCGCAGCCGCTCCAGATTCTCCGTGGACGGTCGGACGAAGAGATCAATGTCTTCGGTGAGTCGACCGATGCCGAGCACGTCGAGAGCGACCGCACCGACCAGCAGGTACTCGACGCGCTCATCGCGCAGCGCCCGAAAGAGCGCCTGAATGGTTTCAGGATCCATGAGCTACGGGCACGCATCATAACAGCAGGCGCGACCCGGGTCAGCCGGGATCCTCCGATGGCGGTCACGCCTCTCTGCATATTGCGCCTGCCCACTGCCAGCCGGATACTGGCGGCTGTGGGGACGCTGTCGCGCTGGGTGACGTTTCTCGAGAAGTACCTGCTCTCGCTCTTCTTCTTTTTCTTCGCCTTCCGGGAGATCGAGGTGCTGCTCGCGCGCCTGCCGCTATTTGCGGAGCAGCGCACCCTCGCCGTCGGTACCACCGGCCTCTTCGCGATCGTGGTCAAGCACGTCCTGCTGCTCGCGTTCACGTCTTTCGCGGGAGCGGCCCTGCTGCTGAATCGACCTGCCGTGCGACCCCCGCAGAGCCTGCGGGACGTCGGCATTCCCTTGCTCGGGACGTTCTTCCAGTACGCGCTCGCCTTCCACACGGTGGTACCCCGCGTGCTCACGCATAACCTGATGCCGGTCGGATACCGGAACGAGGCCGCAGTCGCGGCTCTGGTCGTGAGCCTCGTGGGCTACGCGATCGCTGCCTGGTCGGTCCTCTCCCTGGGGCGGTCGTTCTCGCTGCTGGTGGCGGTACGGAACGTGGTACACGGTGGGCCGTACCGATACGTGCGCCATCCGATGTACCTGGGCTACATCCTGGGCTTCGTCGGGATCACGCTCGGGGCATTCTGCCTTTTCAGCATCGCGCTGACCCCCGCGTATGTCGCGGTCACCATCTATCGTGCCAGGCTCGAGGAGGAGGCGCTCGACCATTACAGCGCCGAGTACCACGCCTACGCGGCACGCACTGGGTTCCTGCTGCCGCGGCTGCATGCCGCTGCGGGGTGACCGGGGCGCGCGCTCTCCCTGCGGTTGGGTAGCCGCCCCTCTCTCCGCCAGGGTGGCCGGCACTTTCTTCGTCACCGGCCTTCACGAAGGGCAGCAGCACCGCGATGCGCCTCGGTGCACTGGAGCGCGAGCCCGCCGTGACTCCAGGCCGCGCCCGCGGCCATCGCCATCGCGACGAAGATCACTTCGCCGATCTCGGCATCGCTCGCGCCCACTTTGACGGCGCGTTCGGCGTGCGCGTCGATGCACCAGGGGCACTGCGTGACGTGCGCGACGGCGAGCGCGATCAGCTCCTTCGTCTTCACCGGCAGCGCGCCCTCGGCGAAGACCTTGCCGTCGAACTCGCGAAAGGCGCGGTACGCCTCCGGGACGAGCTCGCGCATGTACTTGAACTGCTTCGCCGCGTTCACACCGTGGAAGGTCATGGTTCGCTCCTTTCGTGACGGGGGCAGAAAGCGCACCAGTGGCGCGCGCCGACCTGGGCTGTCAAGCGATTCGGGCGCGACTATAGTCGAGCGTCGCGGCGCCATGCGATGCGCCGGGCGTTCGGTGAATCGCGCTCCGCTGCTGCGGTGCCCGCGTTGTCGAAGTCCGCACGTGAAAGCGATCCCGCGCTCGCGTGCCGGCGACTACATCGCCGCGGTCTTTCGTCGTCGGCCGTACATCTGTCGATGGTGTCGACGACGCTTTCGCGCGCGCACTCGCGGCGTGGAAGTGCTCGCGCCGCCGCAGACCGCATCGATGCGTTCCGAGGAGCGCGCAGCGGCCGGTCCCGACGAAAGCTGAACGCCCGGACCGCCGGCGTCGCGGTGCGTGCCGCAGTCCACGCCGCAGATCCACGAGCGCCGTGCGACTTGCCGCCGTCGGCGGAATGTCGCTAAGCAGACGACGGTGGACGTCACCGCGCCGCCGCGCTCCGATCCGTTCGACGAGTTTCTCGCGACGGAACGTCTGCGCAGCCTGCGCCAGATGGCGATGCTGCGACTGGCGGGCGCGCTCGGCGTGTCGGTGCTGTCGCTCGGCTTCACCACCGCGACGCCGAGGTTCATCGGGCCCCCGACCCGGTTGATGGCGCCGTACGCCGTGTTCGCCGCCGTGGCATGGGTGCTGCGACGCCGATGGTCGTACGCAACCTGGATCGACGGCCTCGCGCTTCCCCTCGTCGATGTCCCGTTCGTGTTCGCGCTCTTCCTCGGTTCGATGCAGAGGCTGCATGCGGCGGGCGAGCTGCAGCGCGCCGATGCCATCAAGCTGCCGTTCGCCGCGTTCGTCTTCTTCGCCCTCTTCGTGCTGTTCGCCGCCCTGTCGCTCGTGCGTTGGCAGGTGATCGTCACCGCGCTGGCCGCGTTGGCGTTTCAGTCGACGCTCGTCTTCCTGGAGCAACCCGGCGAGCGCTATTTGCTGCTCCAGGGCGCGGTGTCGCTGGCGATCGCGACCGCGCTTGGTCTCTACTCCTGTGAGCGCACCCTGCGGCTGATGCGCGGCTTCGCCGACGAGCAGCTGCGGAAGGAGCGTCTCAGTCGCTACTTCTCGCCGCAGATCGCCGCCCACCTCGATCGCACCGGCGGGGACCTCGGCTCCGGCGAGAGCTGCGAGGTGACCATGATGTTCATCGACCTGCGGGGCTTTACCGAGCTCGCCGACGGCATGGAGAGCCGCGCCGTGGTGCGCCTGCTCAATGATTTCCACTCGCGCATGGTCGACTGCTTGTTCACGTTCGGCGGCACGCTCGACAAGTACCTCGGGGACGGCCTGATGGCGTACTTCGGCGCACCGCTCGCCCAACCCGACCACGCCGAACGCGCGGTGCGCTGCGCGCTGGCGATGCAGGCCGCGCTCGGCGGTATGAACGGGGAACGCACCGGCCCGCCGCTGGCGATGGGCATCGGCATCCATACCGGATGGGTCGTGATCGGAGACATCGGCGCGCCGCAACGCCGCGAGTTCACCGCCATCGGCGACAGCGTCAACGTCGCCGCGCGAATCGAGCAGCTCACCAAGACCTACGGCGTTCCCGTGCTGGTCTCCGCCGATACGCGCCTGCGGATCTCCAGCCCGGAGTTCGAGTTCGAGGCTCGCGATCCAGTGTCCGTCAAGGGCAAACGAGAACCGTTGCAGACGTACACACCACGGTTGGTAGCGGCGTGAGGCGCGACGCTAGACGTCGCCGTCGGGGGCGGCGGTGTGGACGACGCTTACCCCGTGCGGCGGCGCGCCGCGGGTGACGTCGGTCGGGACGCCGGTCCTGGCACGCACGGCGGTCCGGACGAGCTCGGCGTCGACGCGATCGGCGATGCCGCTCTCGCCGAGGACCCTGAACGCGTAGCGCTCGAGGTCGGGGTACATTTGATAGACGTCCTGGTGCACCTCGACGTACACGCGTCCGCCCGCCCGCCCGAACTTGACCGGCTGATAGACGATCTCGCCCGGCGTCCCGGATTCGACCAGCGGATAGAGCGTCGCGATGTCCTCCGGGTAGAGACGGATGCAGCCGTGCGTCGTGAGCCGCCCGACCGTCCACGGATCGTTCGTTCCGTGGATCGCGTAGACGTCGATCGAGAGCCGGATGCGGTAGTCGCCGAGCGGATTGTCGGGTCCCGGCGGCACGACGGCTTGCGGATGCTCCATCGTCCGCAGGATCGATGCCGGGACGACCCACGTCGGGTTCTCGTCCTTCGACTTGACGGTGAAGGCGCCGACCGGGCTCGGTGCCTCCTCCGCTCCGATGCCGATCGGCCAGGTGAGCACCGGCACACGCTCGCCGGGCATCGCGTCGGTCGGAAAGAAGTACAGACGCATCTCGGGGATGTTGATGACGAGGCCGCGATACGACGTGCGCGGCACGATCGAGCGCGACGGCAGCAGGATGTCGACGCCGGCCCGCGGCTCCCATTCGTCGATCGTCGGATTGGCGTCGCGTACCTCGCGAAAGCCGAGACCGCCGGCCCGCGCGATCTCGAGCAGGTTCTCGCCGGCGACGACGCGGTGATGTTGCAGACGACCGACGAGCGGAGGCGTCTCCCAGCTTCCCGGCACGCGCACGGTGACGGCCGTGATGCGTATGATCGGCTGCGTGTCGTACACCGCCGTCGTCGCCAGGCCGCTTTCACGAGCGGAGGCGTCGGGCGCGAGTGGTGTGCCCAGCCGGTGGGTCGCGGTCCGGTACGCGACCGGTCGCGGGCGTCCGGTCGTCGCCGGCGCGCACCCGGCGGCCCCGAGAGCCGAGCCGATCATCGCCAGCACGGCGAGGCCGGGGACTGTGACGCGGAGAAGACGTGTGCCGGAGGCGCAGTTCACGGGCGAGCTCTCATGAGGTGTGCGGTGGAAGTCTCCATCAAGAGCTGGTTCAGCAGCAACCCCCATGCCAGGAAAAGCCGCGTAACGACCGACGAGCGTGTGCCGAAATTTGCCAAGCCGGCGTTTTTGGGGCAATCGCGCGGCGGCGGAACGGCGTGTGCGTGGCGCTCACGCGTCGGCGCGCAGGCGTTCGATCAGGGCGCGATCGGCGGGTGGGAATTCGTAGTCACCGAGTCGCGCGGGCTCGACCCAGGCGAGCGCCTGCGCGACCCGTGCCTCGATCGCTCCTCTCTCGTGGAGACACCGATAGAACGAGAGCGCAACGGTCGTCTCGGTGTCCTTCCAGACGACCGTGTCGACCCGTTCACCGACGTGGAAGCTCGCGCCGAGCTCCTCCGCCAGCTCGCGACGGAGGCACTCCTCGAGCGACTCGTCGAGGTGGCGCTTGCCTCCGGGAAACTCCCAGAGGCCGGCGAGCGGCGTGCCGGCGGGACGCTGCGCGATGAGGTAGCGCCCGCGGTCGTCTCGGATGATACCGGCAGCGACCTCCACGAGCGCCATGCGAGCTTCTAGCGAGCGCCGAACGTCGATACAACGATATCGCGACGAACCGACGTCCGGCGTCGCGTGACGCGAGCAACAGGTTCCGCGGGTCTCGTCAGCTTGCGAGCGCCAGGCCGCGGCGGCGCCGCGGCGGCGTGACGGGTGTATGCGACGCGCGCTGGCGGGGCGGCGCCGGATGGCGGATCGCGACCGCCCGCGTGCTCCACGACAGCAACCCGCGCGCGAGATAGTCGGCCTCGATGCCGAGCGCTTCGCAGATGTCGCGGAACGAGAACGGCGGGTTCGTGCAGTCGGTGCCCCGTATCCACTCCTCGGCCGCGGCTGCATATTTCCGATTGCGCCCCTGGAGCTGCATCGCGGCGTCGAGAAGGACCGCGAACATGAGCCGCTTCTCGGGCGAGTCGGACGCGGGCTTCGCCCAGCGATCGAAGTACTGCTCGGGAAGCAGCGCTTCTTCCATCGTCTCATTGCTCGTCCGCATGGGTCGATCCTCCCCAGGGCGTCGTGAATCCGCGACGTGTCGACATTGGCTGCAAGACGCGTGCACGTCTCGGACCGTCATATGAACCCACAGGGAAACTCGCACGCATCCGGTGCGACGCCCCGATATTGGGGAGGTTTTCCGCCCACGTCACGGCTGCGGCGGGTGCGAAGCGCGCGGAAGACGTGCAGCGCGGTCGAAAAACGTGCACTCGCGCTCAACGATCGTCGGCCGAGCCGTGCGTCCTTCGACCGGGCACGGCTGTTGCTTGGAACGACGCAGGGGCGCGGCGCGCGCGTGCCGCGGTCACTGGGAGGACGTTCCGATGCGTTTAGAATTCGAGAGCTTGGAGGACCGGATCCTTTGGCACGTGGTGCGCGAGCTGAGTGACGCCGGTGACGGTGTCAGCATTCCGTATCTCGTCCAGACTCTCTCCGACCTCGGGCCCGAAGCGGTCGCGCGCGTGATCGAGCAACTCCAACGCGATGAGGTCGTGACTCCGGCCGACGAGGTATATCAGTACGGCCCGGAGTGACGCTCTGTCCGCCGCGGCGGAGGTGACGCCGCCCGCGGTTCGGATCAGCCGCTCAGCAGACGAAGGGCGGCGAGCAGGAGACCGATCAAGCCGCCGACGACGGCCCCGTTCAAGCGAATGAACTGGAGATCGCCACCGACGCGGTCTTCGATCTGCGCGACCAGCGCGTCGGTCTCGAGCGCCTCGAGATTTTCGCGCACCGTCACGCCGATCTGATGGTGATGACGACGCAGCAGATCGTCGGCGGTCTGCCGCACCCAATGATCGAACGCCGCGCTTCGCTCCGCATCGTCGAGCAGATCGACGATGCCGGCGCGCAGCTCGCGATCGACGAGCGCGGCGAGATACCCGTCGGGCTCGTCGAGGTCCTGCTCGAGGCGCGCGCGCAGCTGCCCGAGCATATTCTGCACCAGCGGCATCGCTTCCAAGCTCTCGAGCAACGCTCGGTGTAGCTGCTCCGCCTGCGCCAGCGCCGGCGCATCCCCGTCGGCGAGCCGCGTCGCGAAGCCGCGGACGGCGTTCAGCAGCGCCGCGCGCAGGGGATGATTCGGCTCGCGTGCGGCGTCGCGTAGCTCCGCCGAGGCGTAGCCGCACGTCGCCTCGATGATCTTCCGTTGCACGATCTTGCGGCGCAAGAACAGCGGCACCAGGCGCTTGCCCTCGGCGCGGAGCGTGCGCGCGGTGCGCTCGAGCCACCACTGGAGCTGCACGCTGGTGCGCGGACGTTCGGCGAGATTCGCGAGCGAGAGGGCGAGCGCGCGAAATGCCGTCGCCGCGCTCTCGCTTTCGACGGCGCGCGCCAGCCATCGTCCCGCGGCGGGATCGATCGGGAGCTCGCGCAGCTGCTGCCGGATGGTGCGGTCGACGAACTCCGCGACCTCGGGCTCGGTGAGGATGCCGGCGAGGGCGCGCAGGAGGTCGCGCACCGGCTCTCCGACGCGCTGCACGTGACCGGGGTCGCGGAGCCACTCGACGATCAACGTGCTCGGCGCGATCCGCTGCAAGCGCAACCCGATCACCTCCGGCGACAACCACTCGTCTTCGATCATCGAGACGATGCCCTCGACGATCTTCTGCCGCCGCGCCGGAATGATCGCGGTGTGGGGAATCGGGATCCCGAGCGGGTGGCGGAAGAGCGCCGTCACGGCGAACCAGTCGGCGAGGCCGCCGACGACCGCCGCCTCGAATCCCGCGGCGGCGAGCGCGAGCCACCACGGCGGTCCGACACCGAGGACGAGCGCGACCCGGCAGCCGGCGGCGCCGAGGACGGCGACCGCCAGCGAGATCGCGCCCACGTGGTTGCGCCCCGCGGACGGGGAAACGGGACGCGCCGTTACCGGCAGCTAGTCACCTGTGCTCCGATGGCACTCCGCCTCGATCTCCAGATGCCACTCGGGATTGGCGAAGCCGACGACCTGAATGAAGGCGTTTGCCGGCCGTATGGTCGAGAAGACCTCACCATGCGCCCTGGCGATCTGCTCCCAGTCGGCGTGCGACGTGAAATAGACCCGGGTCTTCACGACATCGTCGAGTGAGAACCCGGCACGGGAAATGACGTCGGCGATGATCGCCAGGCAACGTTTCGCCTGACCGTAGGCGTCCGCTGCGGCGGTGGTCTTTCCGTCGGCCGCGAGTGGTGCGGTGGCCGAGATCGTCAAGAGGTTGCCGGAGCGAACCGCGCGCGAACAACCGATCAGCGGTTCGTATGAAGAACCCGTCGAGAAGAGCTGACGCGTCATGCTATCGGGGTTACGCCGCGGACCGTCTGCGTGAGTTGCCGGCGAGAGCACGTTCGGCTTCTCGGGTCAGCTCGACGCCGACAAACTGCTTGGCCGGGTAGAGGTAGTCTTCGCCGGATTCGTCGACCACCCTGACGAAGCCCTCCTCTGCAGCACGTGGATCCGGGAGCTGCTCGTAGAGCTTCCGCAGTTCGAGATCCTCGCACCCCCTGTTGCGGACGCAGAGTAGGAACCGCTTCTTCCTTCGTGCCGTAGCCATCAGTCGAGGAACCTCTTGATCTTCATCCGCACTCGCCCGACCCCGTGCGGCGTCACGCTACGCGAGCGCGCTCCCCATCAGCTCGACGAAGTTGTCGCAGTAGAAGCGTTGCTTCGCGACCTCGTCGACGTCGTCGAGGGTCTGCTCGAAGCGGCGGATGGGGTTCCGTCCGCCTTCGACGTGCGGGTAGTCGGAGGAGAAGAGGCACACCTCGGGGCCGGTTTGCTCGATGATCCAGCCGGTGGGCTCGGTCGGGTAGGGCGTGACGCGAATCTGCCGCCGCACGTACTCGCTCGGCCTGAGCTGCAGGCGTTGTAAGCGCTCCTCATGCTTCGCGAACGCCTCGTGCGCGGCGTCGAGCTGCCGCATCCACCCCGGCACCCAGACGGCGCCCTGCTCGATGACGCCGATCATCAGGCGCGGGAAGCGGTCGAGGAGGCCGTCGATGATCATCGTCGCCAGCGTCTGCATCGGCGGGTAGGGGATCGCCATGTAATCGACGGAGCGGAAGTTCTCGGCGCCGCCGTGGAAGTCGAGGACCGCGGGAAGGCCGTTCTCGAAGTACATCGGGTCGAGGAGGCGGCCGCCGCCGCCGACGTGCAAGACGATCGGCAGTCCCGCCTCTTCCGCCTGCGCCCACACGGGAAAGAGGCCGACGTGGCTCGGCGAGTGGCGCTTCGGACATGCCGACGGGACCATCAGCGCCTTGCACCCGCTCGCGAGCGCCTCGGCGGCGGTCTGGCGCGCGCGCGCGAAGTCGGCGAGCGGCACGTAACCGACCGCGAGCAGACGCCGATCCGCCGCGCAGAAATCCACGATCGCACGGTTGTGCGCGCGCGCGATGGCGTATCCGAGATCCGGATCCTTCTGCTCCGCGTCGAGCAGATACGCGGTCGCGAACGTGTTGAAGACGAGCTGGCTCGCGAAGCCGAGGAGATCGAGCGCGCGCGGACGGTCCTCGTTGATGAACGAGCCGAGCGCGTCCCAGTTCTTGCGCTG
>JBGOSW010000088.1:0-16915 GCA_041476145.1 Binatia bacterium | reverse complement strand
TGGTGAACAACGCCGGCATCCTCCGCGACCGGATGATCTTCAACATGTCGGAGGAGGACTGGGACGCGGTCATCGCCGTGCACTTGAAGGGCACGTTCAACTGCACGCGCCACGCCTGCGTCTACTGGCGCGAACAGCACAAGGTCGGCAACGTGCTGAACGGGCGGATCATCAACACCAGCTCCGACTCGGGGCTGCTCGGCAATCCGAGCCAGAGCAACTACGGCGCGGCGAAGGCCGCGATCGCCGCCATGTCCGTCATCATCGATCGCGAGATGGCGAAGTACGGCGTCACCGTCAACGCGATCGCCCCGGTCGCGCGGACGCGGCTCACGGTCGAGGCGACGCCGGCGACCGCCGCCCTCATGGGGCAGGGAACGGGCGAGGGCGAGTTCGACGTCTTCAATCCGCGCAACGTCGCGCCGCTCGTCGCGTGGCTCGCGAGCGACGACGCCGCGGACGTGCATGGCGAGGTGTTCCGCGTCGGCGGCGGTACGGTGTGGGCGATGCAAGGATGGCATTCGGCCGCCAAGGTGCAGCAGCGTGGCGTGTGGGACCCGAGCGCGCTCGGCACGAAACTCAAGGTCGAGCTCGCCAAGGGCGGCACGCGCAAGGAGACGATGGCGGACGTGTTCGCAGGTGGGCTCTGACCCGGACGCAACCGCTCCGCGCCGGATCCTGATCGTCTGCCACGCGAACACCAGCCGGAGCATCATCGCAGAGGCGCTGCTGAAGCAGATGCTCCGGGTGCGTCGGCGCGACGATGTCGTCGTCCGTTCGGGCGGGATCGCGCCGTATGCGCGCGACTCGAGCCTGGTCTCGCTCGACGCGCGCTTGCTCTTGCGCGAGGACGCGATCGAGATTCCCTCCGACGCGACGTCGTGTGACCTGAAGCGGCACCGCGAGCGCATCCTCGAGGCCGACCTCATCGTCACCATGACGGACGCGCAGCGCGGCATGCTCGCGCGCTTCGCCGAGGCCGCCGACAAAGAGGTCGTGACCCTACGCGAGGCCGCCGGCGAGGCCGGCGACATCGACGACCCGGCCGGTCGCGAGGCCGATGTCCACCAGGCGTGCCGCGACGAGATCCGGCGCTGTCTCGAGAAGGCGTTCGACCGCCTCGCGCCGCTCGGCGAGAATGGCGACGATGCCTGACGAAACGCCGACCGAATTCCGCAATCCCAGCGACGACGTGATCCGTGGAATTCTCGGGACGCGGCGGACGATCGCCGTCGTCGGCTGCTCGCCCGACCCGATGCGCGACAGTCATCGCATCGCGCGGTTGCTGCAAGAACGCGGTCACCGCGTGATCCCGGTGAACCCGGCGGCCGACGTCGTCCTCGGCGAGCGCTGTCGCCCGTCGCTCGGCGCGATCGAGGAGGCGATCGAGGTCGTGGACGTATTCCGCCGCCCGGCCGCCGTCCCCGTGATCGTCGAGGAGGCGATCGCGATCGGCGCGTCGGTGCTCTGGCTGCAGCTCGGCGTCGTGCACGTGGAGGCGGCCTTGCGGGCGCGGGCGGCCGGCCTGACGGTCGTCATGGACCGCTGTCCCGCCATCGAGTACGCGCGGCTTTTCGCCGAGGACGCGACCGTCGACGGCGGTGAGTCATGAGCGGCCGCCGTCCGTTGCACACCTGGGAGCGGCTCGCGGCGGAGATCGTCTACGAGTGCCGCATCTTTTCGCTGCGTCGCGATCGCAGTCGCTTCTCACGCGACAACACCGAGCACGAGTTCCACGTCCTCGAGTCGCCCGACTGGTGCAACATCGTCCCGCTCACGGCCGACGAGCACGTCGTCATGGTCCGACAATTCCGCCACGGGCTCGGGGGCCATACGCTCGAGGTGCCGGGCGGGATGGTCGACCCGGACGACGCCTCACCGCTCGTCGCCGCGCAGCGCGAGATGGTCGAGGAGAGCGGCTACGCCTCCGCGCGCGTCGAGCCGCTCGGCGTGATCCACCCAAACCCCGCCATTCAGTCGAACCGCTGCCACTCGTTCGTCGCCTACGACGTCGAGCGCCGTCACGTGCCCGTGTTCGACTCGACCGAGGAGACCGAGGTCGTCTTGGTGCCGCTCACGAGCATCCCCGACCTGATGCGGAGCGGCGACATCACGCACGCGCTCGTCGTGGTCGCGTTCCACTGGCTCGCGCTGCGGCGGTCCTGACGAGGGTCAGCAGACGCGGCGCAGTGGTTCGATGGACGCGTCGCTCATCGCCGCCGGCACCGTCAGTGTGAAGCACGAGCCGCGGCCGGGCTCGCTCTCGACCGTGAGACTGCCGCCCATCAACTGCGCCAGGCGCGACGAGATCGAGAGCCCGATGCCGGCGCCGGGGACGTGTCGGCTGCGGTCGTGCACCTGACGGAACGGCTCGAAGATGGCGCGATGCGCCGCGGCGGGAATGCCGATGCCGGTGTCGGTCACCGAGACGACCGTGGTGTCGATGCCGCGCGCCTCCGCCCGCAACGTGATCGAGCCGCGCTCCGTGAATTTCACGGCGTTCACGAGCAGGTTGGAGACGATCTGCTTCAAGCGTTCGCCGTCGGCGCGGACGCGCGTGCAGCCCGGCGCGAGCGCGGTGTGAAATGCGACGTCGTGCCCGGCGAGCAGCACCTCCATGAGGCTTCGCATGTCGCCGAAGAGCGGTCCGAGATCGACCGTCTCGAGCTCGATCTTCAGGCGGCCGGCCTCGATGCGCGAAAGGTCGATCAGGTCGTTGATGAGATGCGAGAGATTGCTCGCGTTCTTCGTGATCCGATGCAGGATGTCGCGCTGCGCCGGCTCGAGCGGCCCGAACGAATGGTCGAGCAGGAGGTCGATGTAGCCGAGGATGACGTTCAAGGGCGTGCGCAGCTCGTGCGACACGCTGGCGAGAAACTCGTCTTTCTTCACCGCCGCCTCGCGCAGCAGCCGATTCTCGGCGTCGCGCCGGTTCATCGCCCGCTCCTGCCGATGCAGTGTGTACGCCCCCACACACGAAATCGCCGCGGCACCGAGCAGGCACATACCCGCATACAGCATGGCGCGGTCCGGCGTTCGTCCCGACGCCGCGAAGACGCCGACGTACGCGAGGAAGAAGGCGTTCGCGAGCACGGTCGCCGCGAGAACGAGCGAGCCCCTCGGCACGCGTGCCGTGATCCTCATCATCGGCGTTGCGATCGGCGTGTTCTCGAAACTGCCACTCTCCATGCGATCCTCACGACGGCCCTGGCGACTCCGGCACAGATGTGCCACGAAAGGTGCCGGGACCGCACAGTTCCCGATCCGCTTCCCGCATGCGCGTTCAGCCGAACGGGAACGATACCCCGAGGGAGCAAGCGGCATGCCCGGAGGCGCGCATGGCGGTGATCCGACTCCCGGAAATCGAAGAAATCTTCACCGTGCTCGAGCGCCTCGGGGTGTCGCGCGAGGCGGTCGTGATTCCCCTCACCAAGCACGATCCGGGAACGGCACGCGTCCTACCGGACGAGCGGGTGGAGATCGTCGCGCCGGAGTCGGTGACGGTGGCCGCCTGGCTGCCGACCCTCGAAACGCTGCTCCGGGAACTCCTAGCCGGGCGTGCGGAGGACTGAGCCGGGAGTCACTCCTCGATCAGTACCGGCGTGCCGAGGGGCACGAGATCGTAGAGTTCTTCGATGTGGGGATTCAGCAGGGAGATGCAACCCCAGGTCCAATCGACGCCGCGTACGTTTGCATCCTCGCGATCGGTGCCGTGGATGCCGACCGCGTTACCCGGGCCGGGCGGCGCGCCGTCGATGATCGGCACGCGGCCGTCGGTGAGGGCCATGGCATAGCGCCGGCGATCGATGTCGTTCGGGTAGCTGAGCAGCATGAACCGCGACCAGCGGTCGTGCGGCCGCTTCCAGACGATGCGGTAGACACCCTCGGGCGTGCGCAGGTCGCCGCGGTACGTCTTCGGGCCGCTCGGCGCGATGCCGAGGACGACCGGATACACCTTTTCCTGCTGCGTCCAGTGGTAGAGTGCGAGCGTGTGCTCGTGCTTGCGCACGACGATCGCGTACTCGGCGCCGGTCGACCACGAGAAGACCGGCGACGGCGACGGAGCGGGCGTCGCGTTCGAGGCGTAGCGCGAGGGATCGTAGCGCGGGAGGTCGCTGGTGCGCGGCCACAGCCCGCACCCTGCCGCAGTCACGGCCCACAACACACTCAACGCTGCCCCAACGCCATGCCGCGCCATGATGACCAGCACCAATTTGCAATAAGACCGGCCGCGTAGCAAGACGAAAACACGACGGAGTCGGGCGATGCCATTCGACCGTAGCGAGCTCAGACGAGTCATGAGTCACTTCGCGACCGGGGTCACGGTGGTGACGACGCACGACGGCCAGGGCCGCTGCTACGGGCTCACCGCGAACGCCGTCTGCTCGGTCTCATTGGATCCGCCGCTCATCCTCGTCTGCGTCGATAAGCGCGCGGAGAGCCATCCCGCCTTCGAGCTCTCGCAAGCGTTCGTCGTGAACATCCTCGGGGAGGGCCAGGAGGAGCTCTCACGGCGCTTCGCCGTCTCCGGCGGCGAGAAGTTCGTGGGGCTCGCGTGTCGGAACGGCGGCACCGGCGCGCCGATCCTCGACGGCGCGCTGGCATACGTCGAGTGCCGGGTCGTCGCCGCACACGACGCCGGCGACCATACGATTTACATCGGCGAGGTCGAGAGCGCCGAAACCGGCGACGGCCATCCCCTCCTCTTCTTCCGCGGCAGCTATCGTCAGCTTCACCGCGACTGAGCACGTCCGGCGCGCGCTTTTGCCGGTCGAAAACTCATCGCCGGCGGTGTAGAGTCTCCGCTGCTCATGGAGAGACCCGTCGCTTCGCTTGGCGTCATCGTCCTCGCCGCGGGTCGTGGTACGCGGATGCGATCCGAACGGGCGAAGGTACTGCATACCGTCGCCGGGAAGGCGCTCGTGCTGTGGGTGCTCGATGCCGCCCTGGATCTCGCCCCGGAACGAGTGGCCGTGGTCGTGGGGCACGACGCCGCCGAGGTACGCGAGGTCTGCGGGCGGCATCTGCGGATGCGGGCGGTCGACGGAAAGCCGTCCGCGACCGCGACCGGCTACCCGTTGCAGCGCGAGCAGAGGGGGACCGGCGACGCGGTGCGGGTCGCGATGCCGAGCTTCGCCGGCTTTTCCGGCGACGTGATGATCCTCTACGGTGACGTGCCCGGCCTCACTGCCGCGACCCTCGCCCGACTCGTCGCCCGCCACCGCGAAAGCGGCGCCACCCTCTCGCTCCTCACCGCGACGGTCGCCGACCCCGGGGAGTACGGCCGCATCCGCCGACGCAGCGACGGCGGCGTCGCCGGCATCGTCGAGAAACGCGACCTCGCACCCTCCGACCGCGGCATCCGCGAGATCAACCCGGGGATCTACTGCGCGTCGGCCGCTTTCCTCGCTGCCGCGCTGGCGCGACTGCGGAACGACAACGCGCAGGGCGAGTACTACCTGACCGACATCGTCGGCATCGCCGTCAGCGACGGGCTCCCCGTCACCGCGGTCGCGGTCGAGGACGCCGACGAGGTCGCGGGGATCAACTCGCGTGCCGATCTCGCCGCCATGGAAGCGCAGGTCCGCCGCGCCCTGGTGACGCGCTGGATGCAGGCCGGCGTTACCTTTCACGATCCCGCGACCGCCTACGTCGAGGAGGGGGTGACGATCGGCGCCGACACCGAAGTCGGCCCGAACGTCCAGCTTCTCGGCCGCACGCGCCTCGGCCGCGCTTGTCGCCTGGACGGCACGGCGCTCCTGCGTGACGCCGAGCTCGGCAACCGCGTCCACCTGCGGATCGGCACCGTCATGACGGAGTGCCGCGTCGGCGACGACGTCGTCATCGGGCCGTTCGCGCACCTGCGACCCGGGAGCGAGCTCGCCGCCGAGGTCCACATCGGCAACTTCGTCGAGACGAAAAAGGCGCGGATCGGGCGCGGGACGAAGGCGAATCACCTGACCTACCTCGGTGACGTCGAGATCGGCGAGCAGACGAACGTCGGCGCCGGGACGATCACCTGCAACTACGACGGCTTCGCGAAACACCGCACGATCATCGGCAGTCGCGTGCAGATCGGCAGTGACACGCAGCTCGTGGCGCCGGTCACGATCGCCGACGACGCCTACGTCGGCGCCGGCACGACGGTGACGCGCGACGTGCCGGCCGGCCACCTGGTCGTGAGCCGGGTGCCGCAGCGCGACGTCCCGGGCTGGGTGAGCCGCCGGCGCGCCAAGGCGGAGGGCGCCACGCCCGCCGCGAAGAAGGCGGCCGCCGTCGTTCGGTCGATCAAGAAGACGGCCGCCAAGACGGCGCGGCAACCCCCGCGTCGACAGGCGCGTGCCACGAGCGGGCGACGAGGGAAACGCTGATGTGCGGCATCATCGGATACGTGGGCGATCGCGACGCGAGCTTCATCATCGTGCAAGGCCTGAAGCGGCTCGAGTACCGCGGGTACGATTCCGCGGGCATCGCGACCTTCCAAGACGGCTCGATCGCGATCCGGCGCTGTCTCGGTAAACTCGAGAACCTGGAAAAGCTCCTGCGCGAGGCGCCGATCACCGGCACCGTCGGCATCGGTCATACGCGCTGGGCGACGCACGGCCGGCCCTCGGAGCAAAACGCCCACCCGCATCGCGCCGGGAAGATCGTCGTCATCCACAACGGCATCATCGAGAACTACCTCGAGCTGCGCGCCGCGCTGCAAGCCCGCGGCCGCACCTTCTCGTCCGAGACCGACACCGAGGTGATCTCGCACCTCATCGACGAACACGTGCAGGCCGGCGAAAATCTCCTGCGCGCGACGCGCGCCGTCGTGCAAGAGCTCGAGGGCTCGTTCTCGATCGTCGTCATGCACGAGGACAGTCCGGACCGCCTGGTCGCAGCGAAGAGCGCGACTCCCATCGTCATCGGCCTCGGCGAGAACGAGAACTTCGTCGCCTCCGACATCCCCGCGATCCTCGACCACACGCGCCGGATCCTCTTCCTCGAGGACGGCGAGATGGCCGAGGTGACGCGCGATCACGTGACGCTCTCGACCTTCGCCGGCGACCCCGTCGTGCGCGAGCCGCGCACCGTCGCCTGGGATCCGGTGACGGCGCAAAAGGGCGGCTACCGCCACTTCCTGCTGAAGGAGATCCACGAACAGCCGCAGGCGATCATCGACACCATGCGCGGCCGCATCCTTCAGGAGCAAGCGGACGTCAGCCTCGACGAGCTGGTGAACGCGGAGTGGTTCACGCACGCTCGGCGGATCGTCTTCGTCGCCTGCGGCACCGCGTCGCACGCGTGCCTCGTCGGCAAGTACTTCGTCGAGCACATCGCCCGCATCCCCGCCGAGGTCGACTACGGCAGCGAGTTCCGCTCCCGCGATCCGGTGCTCGAGGACGGCACGGTTCTCGTCGTCATCTCGCAATCGGGCGAGACCGCCGACACGCTGGCGGCGGTCGAGACCGCCCGCGAGCGCGGCGCGAAGGTGCTCGCGATCTGCAACGTCGTCGACTCGAGCATCGCCCGCAAGGCCGACGCCGTGATCTACACCCACGCCGGTCCGGAGATCTCGGTCGCCAGCACGAAAGCGTTCACCACCCAACTCACGGTGCTCTATCTCCTCGGCATCTACCTCGCCCGCCGGCGCGGAGTGCTCTCCGATCCCGCCGCACGCTCCCTCATCCACGACCTGGTGAACCTGCCGTCGCACGTCGAGCAGTGCCTGAAGCGCGAGCGCGCGATCGAGAAGGTGGCGAAGAAATACGGCAACGCCCGCGACTTCCTCTACCTGGGCCGCGGCATCAACTACCCGATCGCGCTCGAGGGCGCGCTCAAGCTGAAGGAGATCTCCTACATTCACGCCGAAGGCTACGCCGCCGGCGAGATGAAGCACGGCCCGATCGCCCTCATCAACGAGGAGGTGCCGGTCGTCTTCCTGTTGCCGAAGGACGCCGTCTATTCGAAGAGCCTCTCGAACATGAAGGAGGTCGAATCGCGTGGCGGCCGCATCATCGCGATCACCGACGCGCCGTCGCCCGAGCTCGAGGACATCGCCTGGGAAATCCTCCAGGTGCCGACGACCAACCCCTGCCTCCTTCCCGTGCTGCTCACGATCCCGCTGCAGCTGCTCGCGTACTACATCGCGGACTACCGCGGGACGGACGTCGACCAGCCGCGCAACCTCGCGAAGAGCGTCACCGTCGAGTAGACGCTCCCTTCCCGGCGCTGCACACGGGCGGGCGACGTGTGGGGCGGGGGCGTCGGAGAGGCACCTCCGGGCGCCCGACGGAACGCGCGGGTCGGTGGTCGCGTCGTGGAATTTCCGATCCCGTAACGGCCGATATGGTTGGGCGTTCCAATGGTCGCCCGGAGGTGCCTCTCCGACGCCCCCGCCCCGTGCATCCGACGCCACCGTGAGGTCGTCGACGTTCTTGCGCGGAAACTCTACCGCGGCGCCGGATTCCAAGAGCGTCCCGCCCGGGCTATTGTGGTGTGGCGATGTTCTCCAAGCTCGACCTGCCCTCCCCCGCCAAGCGCTCGCGGAGTCCGTACGTGGTCTCGATCGAAGAGGCGATCGCCGAGATCCGTGCCGGACGCATGATCATCCTGATGGACGACGAAGATCGGGAGAACGAGGGCGACGTCTGCATGGCGGCGGAGAAGATCACGCCGGAAGCGATCGCGTTCATGGCGCGCTGTGGTCGCGGTCTCATCTGCCTGCCGCTCACCGAGGAGAGGCTCGCCGATCTCGCGCTGCCGATGATGGTCGCCGAGAACAGCAGCCCCTTCGGTACGGCGTTCACGCTCTCGATCGACGCGCGTCGCGGCGTGACCAGCGGGCTCTCCGCGACGGACCGGGCGACGACGATCCTGACCGCGCTGCGCGACGGTGCCGGGCCGGGCGACCTCGTCACGCCGGGGCACGTGTTCCCGTTGCGTGCACGCCGCGGCGGCGTCCTCGTTCGCACCGGGCAGACGGAAGGCTCGGTCGATCTCGCGCGCCTCGCCGGGCTCAAGCCCGCGGCCGTGATCTGCGAGATCATGAAGGACGACGGCTCGATGGCGCGCCTCGTCGACCTCGAGCGCTTCGCCGCCGAGCACGGCCTCAAGATCGCGACCATCGCCGACTTGGTCCAATACCGCCTGCGCCACGACTCGCTCGTGCACCGCATCGCCGAGGCGCGGCTGCCGACGCGTTTCGGCGGCGACTTCCGCGCCGTCGTGTACGGCAGCGACGTCGACGGCGGTGAGCATCTCGCGCTCGTCCGCGGCACGATCACGCCCGACACGCCGACGCTCGTGCGCACGCACGCCGAGTATCTCCCGGGCGACGTCTTCGGCTACGCGCAACGCAATACCGGCGCCGTCCTGCAACGGGCGATGGCGGTGATCGCGGCGGAAGGGCGCGGCGTGATCCTCTACCTCCGGCGCGAAGAGCACGGCGGCGACGTCTTCAGCGGCTCCGACGGCCAGACGCAATCGAAGAGCGAGCCGAGCACCAACCCGGGCACGCGACTTCGAGACTTCCGCGACTACGGCATCGGTGCGCAGATCCTGCGCGATCTCGGCGTCGGCAAGATCCGCCTGCTGACGAACTACCCGCGGCGACTCGTCAGCCTACCGGGCTACGGCCTCGAGATCGTGGAATGCGTGCCGCTCTCGGTCGATCCTTCGGCGCCGACGCCGGAGGACAGCGCCGCGAAGGTGGCGAAGCTCCGCTGAACACCGGCGCCGCGTCCCGATGCGTCTCAGCGAAACGTCAGCCCGATGAGGCCCATGTACGTGTTCAGGCCGTGATTGCTGCCGCCGAGGCCCGCATTGGACATGTGACGCAAGCGCGCCGCCAACGTGAACGCGAGACCGGGTTCGATCTCGTACTCGAGGCCGCCGCCGATTTGCGAGGAGAACTGGAAACGCGTGCCGAAGTGTTCCTTGCGGAGATCGGTGTAGAGAATACCCTCGCCGCCCTCGACGAACGGGCGCAGACGCGTCTCGCCGTAGGTGAGCTTGCCGAAGAGCGGGCTCACGCCGATCTCGAAGCTCTGCGTCTTGTGAATCCCGTGCTCATCGCTCACGAACGCCGCCCACGGCTCGACGATCCAGCGAGCGCTGATGCTGTGATCCGCGAACCAGCGGTCCGCTCCCTCCCATAAATGAAATCCGATATCGCCGTGGATCGCATAGTACTGAATACTCGTCTCCGGATTGACGCCGCCGGCGAACCGCACACTCGTCTCCGCGACATGGAGCCCCGATTCCTCCGCGCCCGCCCGCCCGCTGGTCGTCACGAGCAAGGCGACGACGAGCGAGATGCGCCACGTGATGTCGACCGTCCTCATGAGCGGCTGCCTGTATCCGGAAGGTGGGGGCATCGCAATACTGGAAGTACATGATCAGGCGCGCGCCGCTCCTCCTGCTCCTCGCGCTCGGCGTCGCCGCGCTCGTTCCGACGAGCGGCGTGCCCGCCGTCGCTGCGGACCCGACGGTGCGGGCGGAGTGGCGTCTCGAGTCGCCGGTTGCGGCCGGCGACCGCGCGACCAACCTGGTCTTCATCGTCGAGCTGAGCGACGGCTGGCACGTGAACGCGCACGATCCGGACCGTCCCTATCTCATTCCGACCGAGCTCACGGTCGAGCCTCCGCCCGGCGCCGCGGTGGAGTCCGTTCGTTACCCCGAGCCGGTGATCCGGTCGTTGCGGTTCGCAGCCGGGACGCCGCTCCGCCTCTACGAGGGTCGCTTCACGATCGGCGTGCGTCTCGGCGGCGACGCGTCGGGCCCCATCACCGGCCGCTTGCGCTACCAGGCGTGCGACGACGAGCGCTGTCTGCCGCCGCGCACGCTGGCGGTGACGCTCACGCTCGGCGCGACGGCGGCCGCTCCCGTCGCGCCGGCACCGGCCGACGTCGCGAGGGCGCCATCTGCCGCTCCCGCCGACGAGCCCGCGACGCGCATCGAAGAGTGGATGCGCGACCGCGGGCTGGTCGTGACGCTCGCGCTCGCCGCGCTCTTCGGTCTCGGCCTCAATCTCACACCCTGCGTCTATCCCCTGATCTCGGTGACGATCGCCTACTTCGGCGGGCAGAGCCGCAGGGCGCACGGCCGCGTACTCGTGCTCGCCGCCGCCTACGTGCTCGGGATCGCGATCACGTTCTCGGCGCTCGGTGTCGCCGCCGCGCTCTCGGGCGGCCTCTTCGGCGCGGCGTTACAGCGTCCGCTCGTCCTCGCCGGCATCGCCGCCGTACTCGTCGTGCTGGCGGCGAGCAACTTCGGGCTCTACCAGCTGCGCGCGCCCGCCGCGCTCACGACCCGCGTCGGCAAGGCGTCGAGGGGCGTCGTCGGCGCGCTCGCGATGGGGCTCACCATGGGCGTCGTCGCGGCGCCATGCGTCGGGCCGATCGTCATCGGACTCTTGCTCTTCGTCGCCGCGCGCCAGGACGCCGTCCTCGGCTTCGCGCTCTTCTTCTCTCTGGCGATCGGCATGGGCGCGCCCTACCTCGCGCTCGCCGTCGCCGCCGGCTCCATCCGGCGACTGCCGCGTTCCGGCGAGTGGCTCACCTGGATCGAGCATCTCTTCGGCTTCGTCCTCCTCGGCATGGCGCTGTACTTCGCGGCGCCATTCCTCGGCGATCGCATCGTCGCCGTGCTCGCACCGCTGCTGATCGCGGTCGCGGGGGTGTACCTCGGGTTCGTCGATCGCGCGGGGAGTGCGCTCGCGAACTTCGCGACGTTGCGTCGCGCCGGCGGCGTCCTCGCCGTTGCTGCCGCGATCTGGGTCGCCGTTCCGTACCGTGCGCAGCACGCGATCGCGTGGGAGCCGTTCTCGCCGGCGGCACTGGCGCACGCCGCGAGCATCGGCCGCCCGACGCTCGTCGACTTCACCGCGCGCTGGTGCCTTCCGTGCCGCGAGAACGATACGATCACTTTCGTCGATGCGGCGGTGGCGGCCGAGGCCGAGCGGTTTACCATGCTGCGCGCCGACGTGACCGAGATGACGCCGGATGGTGAGGAGTGGATGCAACGGTTTCAAGTCCTGGGCGTGCCGACGATCGTGCTGGTCGGGTCGAGCGGCAGGGAGGAAGCGCGCGCCGTGGGCTTCGTCGAGGCGGAGCGTCTGCTGGCGCTCATGCGGGAGCGACGATGAGCGACGACGAGCGCGACGGCAGTCTCCTCAAGGTGAGCGCCGCCGCCGGCACGGTGCGGGCGCTCGCGGCGGTCACGACTCGCGTCGTCGAGGACGCGCGGCGCCGGCACGGTACGTATCCCACCGCGACCGCGGCGCTCGGGCGGACGCTCACCGGGGCGCTTCTCCTCGGCGGCACGATGAAGGACGAGGAGCGCCTCTCGATCGAGCTCGTCGGCGACGGGCCGCTGCGGCGTGTGATGGCGTCGACCACCGGCGCGGGCCGTGTCCGCGGCTACGTCGCGCGACCCGCGACGCATCTGCCGTCGAAGCGCGGCAAGCTCGACGTTGCCGCGGCGATCGGCAGCGGCATGCTGTGCGTGATCCGCACTCAACCGTGGAACAAGGAGCCGTATCGCAGCATCATGCGGCTCGTCTCGGGCGAGATCGCGCAGGATCTGGCGCACTACCTCGTCACCTCGGAGCAGATCCCGTCGGCCGTCGCCCTCGGAGTATTCGTCAACCGCGAAGGCGACGTCGGCGCGGCGGGCGGCTTCCTCGTGCAGATGATGAGCGGCGCCGAGGAAGGCGTGATGCGGCACGTCGAACGCAACGTGACGGCGCTGCCGCAGGTCACGACGCTGATACGCGAAGGCGCCACGCCGCGGGACATCCTCGACGCCGTCCTCGCCGGTCTGGACACGTCTCCCCTCGCCGAGCAGTCGACGCGCTTCGCGTGCCCGTGTACGCGCGAGCGCGTCTTCGGCGCCATCCTCCTCCTCGGCCGCACCGAGATCGCCGACATGATCGCGCGCGACGGTGGCGCGGAAGTGACGTGCGAGTTCTGCGCCGAGCGCTATGCGATCACTGCCGATGAGCTGCGGATGCTGCTCGCCGAGCCGGAAGGCACCGCCTAGACGGAGCCGACCCGGTCTGCCCGCGGGGTGGGCACGACGGCAGTCGATGCGCCGGTTTCGTGAGCAGTCCATACGCCGGCAGTGCGCCGCAGGGGTGTTTTCCGGCGTGCCCGAGCGGCCCGCGAGTTGCTTCTGCAGGGTAGCGTGAGACGGGGCTCGCGCCGCTCGCCTCCGGCGGTCGGGTCTCTTGCGTGAAGCCGTGGCGGGTTGGCTTGGGCTCCCACCCGTCACGGCCACGCAGTGCGCCGCCGACTCAGAGCAGCTCGGCGACGGTCACGCCGGCGCCGCCGCGATTCGGCTCCGCTTCCGAGAATCGTGTGCAGTAGCTCGAGGCGCCGAGGTACTCGGCGACCGCGCGCTTCAAGGCGCCAGTGCCGATCCCGTGGACGATGCGCACCGTCGCCACACCAGCAGTCTGGGCGTGATCGAGGAACCGCTCGAGCCGTTCCAACGCCTCCGCGGTGCGCAGGCCGACGAGGTGGAGCTCGGTCGGCAAGGCCTCCTCGGCCGCCGGCGCACGCCGGCCGATCACGGTGCGCGTCGCGCGCGGTGCCGGCGCCGCGGGTGGCGAGACGACGCGTAACTGGGCGAGCGGTACCCGGAAGCTCACGCTCCCGCGCTGCACGCGCGCCGTGTCGCCGGTGATCTCGGCGACGTCGCCGCGGATCGTCGAGCCACGTACCTCCACGTGCGCGCCGAGGGTGGGCGGCGGCTCGGGCGCCGCGTCCGCCCCGGTGATCGTCGTCGCCCGCGTCGTGATCTCCTCCTCGCGGCGGCGCACGAAGTCTCCGAGAGCGCGCGTCGCGTCGGGCGGCCGGCGACGCACGAGCTCGAGGATCTCACGTCCCTCGGACTTCAGGGAGCGCAGGAACTCCCGCGCCTCCGCGAGGTCGGCTTCCCAGCGGGTGCGGCGCCGCTCACGCAGCTCCGCGAGGAGCTTCGCCTGCTCCTCCTCCAGCTCGGCGAGCGCGCGGCGCTCGTCGACGATCGCGTGGTACTCCTCGTCGTGTCGGCGCCGGCTCGCCTCGAGGCGCGCGATCGCGTCCGCGAGCTCGCGTGCCGACGTGGTACGCCGCGCCTCGGCGTCGGCGAGAACGCTCGACGGCAGGCCGAGCTTCCGTGCCATGGCGAGGCCGAGGCTCTCGCCGAGCGAGCCGTACAGCAGGCGGAATCGCGGCGCGAAACGCACCGGGTCGATCTCCACCGCGACGAGCTCGGCGCGCGGCTCGTTCAGTGCGTAGAGCTTCACCGGTGCGTAGTGGGTCGCGGCGCCGACCAGGGCCCCCATCGCGATGCAGTGGGCGATGAGCGCCACCGCCAGCGCCGCGCCCTCGTCGGGATCCGTGCCGCCCCCGGGCTCGTCGAGGAGCACGAGCGCCGGCGGCGTCAGGGCTCGGAAGACGTCGATCAGGTTCACGACGTGCGACGAGAACGTCGAAAGGTTGCGTTCGATGCTCTGGTCGTCGCCGAGGTCGGTGAAGATGCCGGTCACGAACGGCACGACGCTGCCTTCGGCGGCCGGGATCAGAAGCCCGGCGTGGGCGAGCGCGGTGAGCAGGCCGAGCGTCTTCAGCGCGACGCTCTTGCCGCCGGTGTTCGGACCGCTGAGGATGAGTGCGCGCCGGCCGGTGCCGATGCGAACGTCGATCGGCACCACCGTACGCCCTGCGAGGAGGAGCTCGGGATGCCGTGCCGCGCGCAGATCGACCGTGTCCTCGGAGAAGCGCGGCGCCGTGCAGGCGAACCGCTGCGCGAAGATCGCGCCCGCCGCCAGCCGATCGAGCTCGGCGAGGGCGGCGAGCGCCGTCGCGAGCTCGTGGCGCGCGGCACCGACCTGCGCCGTCAGCAACATGAGCAGCCGGAGTTCCTCGGCCTCCTCCTCCCTGCGCGCGAGCAGCAGGCGGTTGTTGAGCTCGATCGCGAACAGCGGCTCGACGAAGAGGGTCTCACCGGAAGCGGAGCGGTCCTGCACGACGCCGCTCATCTGCGTCGCGGCTGCCGCCTTCACCGGCACCACGAAGCGGTTGTTGCGAACCGTGACGTAGCGGTCGGCGATGTGGTCATCGGCGCCGCTGGCGGTCACCAGGAGCTCGAGCCGGGTCTCGATCTCCTGGCGCAGATCGCGCAACACCGCACGCAGCTCGGCGAGGTGCGGGCTCGCGTGATCGTGCAACAGGCCGGCGTCGTCGAGCATGCGCGACAGCGTCGCTTCGAGCTCCGGCAAGGCGTGCAGCCGCCCCGGCAGGTCGGCGAGCGCGGGAAACTCGGCCACGCGCGCTACCAGAAACTGTCGCGCCGTCCGCACTCGGCGCAGCACCGTCCGCACCTCGACCAGGCGCTCCCCCGCGAGGACGGCGCCCTCGTGTCCGGCGAGCGCGAGCGCTTCGCGGACGTCGGGAAAGGGCGCGAGCGGGATCGCGCCGCTGGTCTCGGCGATGCGGAAAACGCTCCACTGGCGCTCGAGCGCCGCCTCGGCGCCCGCACGCTCCGTGGCCGGCCGGAGCGCGCGGCACGCCTCCGCGCCCGCCGCCGAGACCGCGAGCGCGGCGAGCGCCTCGAGCACCACCGGGAACGCCAGCGCTTCGAGATCACGTGCCCGCATGCAAGCGACCTACTCGATCGGCCGACTTGGTGGCAAATCGCGGCCGCGCACGCGACAATGACGGCATGCGGATCGAGGGCGCGACGACGCTCGTCACCGGCGCGTCGAGCGGCATCGGCGCCGCGCTGTGCCGCGCTCTCGCCGACGCCGGGGCGACGGTCGCGCTCGTCGCCCGACGCGCCGAGCGCCTCGCGGAGATCGCCGCAGCGCTCCCGCCGGGGCGGCACGCGACCTTCCCCTGCGACGTGCGTGATCCCGCCGCGCTCGACGCCACGCTCGCCGCCGTGCAGACGCGTCTCGGTGACGTCGACGTGCTCGTCAACAACGCCGGGATCGGGTGCTATCTGCCGTTCGTCGAGACCGACGCCGAGGAGACGGCGGCGATCCTCGAGACCAACCTCCATGCCGCGCTGCACCTCACGCGGGCGGTGCTTCCCGGCATGCTCGCGCGCGGTCGCGGCCATGTCGTCAACGTCGCCTCGATCGCGGGCCGGATCGGCTCGCGCAACCACGCCGTCTATTGCGCCTCGAAGTTCGCGCTCGCCGGGTTCAGCGAGAGCCTGGTCTACGAACTCGCCGGTACGGGGGTGGGCGTCACGCTCGTCAATCCCGGCATCATCGCGACGCCGTTTTTCGATCACGCGTCGTTTGCGCGCTTCCCCGCCCGAGCACGTCGCCGCGCGATCGCGCCCACGGTCGTCGCCGCCGCGATCGTGCGCGCCATCCGGCGCGACCGGACCGAGGTGACGGTGCCGGCGCACTATGCGATCGGCACGCTGCTGAAGACGCTCGCGCCGGCGCTCTTTCGCCGCCTCATGCAGCGCTATGCTTGACCGCGTCGACGCAGGGGGCGGCGGCCGAACCGTTGTCTCGCGCTCGACCGGTTGGTAGGCAGGCGCCGTGACCCGTCTTTCGGGGAAGGCATCCACCATGCATGCGCCGTCGCGCAGCGCTCGCGCCCGCGCCACGGCTCCCGCAGGTGCGGCCGCCGCCGCGCATCGAGGCAGCCCGCGCCGCCGCACGACGCGAGCGGACGCACCCGACGAGTTCGGCCTCGATCCGGAGTTTCGCGAGCGCGTGCTGCCGATCTTCCAGCTGCTCTACGACAAGTATTGGCGTGTCGACGCCAAAGGAGTGCGCAACGTGCCGCGGCGGGGCCCGACGATCCTCGTCGCCAATCACTCGGGCGCTCTGCCGTTCGACGCCACGATGATCGCCTGCGCCCTGCACGCCGGTCATCACCCGCGCGCGACGCGGTTTCTCTACGATCGCTTCGTCGACAACCTG
>JBGOSW010000087.1:0-17191 GCA_041476145.1 Binatia bacterium | reverse complement strand
TCGCCGAGGCGGGCGCCGGCGGCTTTCGCGCCGCCGGGCTCGACGTCAGCGCTTACGCGCTCGGTCGCGTCGTCGCGGCGGCACCGGCGGCCGCCGGCAAGGTCGCGCGCGCCGTGCTCGAACGGCTGCCGCTCGCCGACGAGAGCGTCGACGTCGTGAGCGCGTTCGACGTACTCGAGCACGTCGTGGATCCCGAGCCGGTGTTGGCGGAGGTGCGGCGAGTGCTGCGGCCGGGCGGTGTCCTGATCGGCGCCACGCCCGATCCGCTGCTCTTCGACCGTCACGAGGAGACGCACTTTTCCGAGCGGCCGCCGTCGTACTGGGTCGACCGCCTCCTCGCGCTCGGGTTCACGGTCGATTTCCGTTTCTATCAGGCGCCCTTCAACCTCGAGGTGCTGGCGCGCCGTGACGGCGCGCCCGGACTCGCGCCCGCGGCCTGTCTGCGCTGGGACGGATTCGCCGTCGACGCCGATCTGCCGATCGTGAACGGCGCGGCGGCGTCGCGTGTCGCCGTCCGTCTGCGCAGCGGATTCGGCTCGGCCGGATCGACGCATCCGCCGGACCTGCGTTGGGTCGGTACCGGCGAAGCCGCCGCCTACGTGCTGGTCACCGGTCGCGCGCCGGTGCGCCTGCGGGTTCGGCTCGAGATCTGCGGCGACGCCGCGGGTGCCGAGGTGACGGTCGCGCTCGACGACTTCCGACTGGCGCAGGTGCGCGTCGGGCCCGGCTGGAGCACGCTCGAATGCCCGGCACTCCCGGTTGCGGCCGGCGGCCATGCGCTACGCGTGCGGACGAGCGGACCGTTGCTCTTCCGCCGCCTCGAAGTCGTCGCCGACGACGTCGCCGCCGCGGAACTCGTCCTGCGCCTGCCGTTCGACATGCATCAGCGCTATGCGCAATGTCGCGCCGTGCTGGCGCGACTCCCGGGCCGTCGGCGGACGATGCTCGACGTCGGCGGCGTCCTCGGCGGCGGCGGGCACCTCGCGACGAGCGGCGACTTCTTCCCCGAGGAGCAAGCGCCGCTCTCGACCGACGTGCGCGCGAGCGATCACCCCGACCACCGCGTCGTGGCTCCCGGGCGGCTGCCGTTCGCGGACGAGAGCTTCGACGTCGTTCTCTGCCTCGACGTCCTCGAACACGTCGCCGTCGACAAGCGCCGCGCGCTCCTCGACGAACTGGCGCGTATCACGCGCCGCTTCGTCCTCTTGGCGGCACCGTTCGCGACCGCCGGCGTCGCCGACTCCGATCGACTGCTCTTCGCGCTCATCGAGGCGCGGCACGGATACGCGCACCAATTCCTGCACGAGCACCTCGCGCACGGACATCCCGATCTCGCCGGCACCGTCGCCTACTGGGAGGCCGCCGGCGCGCGCGTCGTCGTCCTGCCGAACGGCTACCTTCCGTACTGGCATGCCATGCAGCTCCTCAACCTGCCGCTCGCCGAGCCGGTCATGAGCGCGCGCTACGCGCGTGCGCAAGCGGCGTACAACCAGGCGGTGCACGACTGGCGCGAGCCCGCGTACCGGCATCTGCTGGTGATCGACGTGCGCGGTGGCGACGACTGGTGCGCCGCGGTGCGCGCGCTCGCCGACGCGGAGGCGGCGGCCGCGGCGACCCCGACGAGCGTGGCGCGTGCGGCGGCGGTGCTCTCCGCCGTCGTCGATCTCGCGCGCGCCGCCGAGCCGGCGCACGGCGCAGGCGCGTGAGCGACGACGCCGGCTTGCGACCAGGCGGGTGCGCGACGCCGACGGTCTCGATCGTCGTCCCGAGCTGGAATGGCCGCGCGCTCCTCGCCGAGTCGCTGCCGGCGATCGCCGCGCTCGAGTATCCGCGCGAGTCCCTCGAGGTGCTCGTCTTCGACAACGGCTCGCGCGACGGGTCGGCGTCGTGGCTCCGCGAGACGTGGCCGGCGGTACGCGTGCTCGAGAGCGCGACCAATCTCGGCTTCGCCGCCGCGTGCGATCGCGCCGCCGCGGCAGCCGGCGGCGAGCTCGTCGCGTTTCTGAACAACGACCTCCGCGTCGCGCCCGACTGGTTGACGCGTATGACGGGTGTGCTTGCGGCGAGCGGCGCGGCGGCGGCGGGCAGTCGCATCCTCGATTGGGAAGGCGCCCACTACGATTTCGACGGCGCCGCCATGAACTTCTACGGCCACGGCGCGAGCCTCCGCCACGGACGACGGGTGCGGCCGGCAGCCGACGAGGCGCCGCGGCCGGCGCTCTTCGCGTGCGGCGCGGCGATGCTCGCCGACCGCGCCCGATTCCTCGCCTGTGGTGGGTTCGATCCCGACTACTTTGCGTACTTCGAGGACGTCGACCTCGGGTGGCGGCTCTGGATCGAGGGCGAGCGCGTGCTCTACGTGCCGGCCGCCGTCGCCTACCATCGGCACCACGGGTCGGGACTCGACGGCGAGCGCCGCACGGCGCTGCTCGAGGCGAATGCTCTCGCGAGCATCGTCAAGAACTACGAGGATGCCAACCTCGCCCGCGTTCTCCCCGCCGCTCTCCTCTTGCTCGAGGCGCGCGCCCGCCTGGCGGGAGGGGCGCGCGCCGCCGTCTATCGTGATACGCTCGCGCGGTTCCTCGACGCGCTCCCGGCGCTTCGTGCCAAGCGCGCCGTGGTGCAGGCCCGCCGGCGACGTCCCGATCGCGAGATCGTGCCGCTCTTCGGCGAGCCCTTGCGGCCGAGTTTCTTCGGCCGCGCATATTGGCGCGAGCAGGCACGGGTGGTCGGTGCCTTCGAGATCACGGCGATCGTCGGAAACGTGGGCATGAACGATTTCATCGAGGAGCTGCAGAGGCGGATCGAAGAGCTCGAGACCGCGCTCGCGGCGGCGCGCCGCGACGCCGAGGAGCACGGTGCCGAGCGCGCGCGGCTTGCCGCCGAGGTTGCGCGCTTGCGCGAGGAACTCGGCCGGAAGGCCGCGGAACCGCAGCGCCGCTGGGACGTGCTGCGGCGGCGCGGCGGGCCGGCGACGGGCGAGGAGTGAGGAGCATGCGGGAGAGGTGGACGCGACGACGATTTCTCGTGACGGCGGGGAGCGCGGCGGCGGGCATCGTCGCCGGTGCTTCGTTCGGACGCGCGGCGCGCTCACCCGCGCCGCGGCGCACGCCCGCGGCGTCCGCAGGCGGCAAGCCGCACGCCGGTGCCGTGAGCGCTCCGCTCGCGGCGGCGGCCGCGGACTTGCGGCGCATCGTCACCGATCGTGCGCTCGCCGTCGACGATCCGTGGGTGCTGATGCATGCCGTCTTACCGCTCGGGCGCGACGCGCGCCACGGCGACGAGCCCATCCTCGACTACGTGACCCGCACGTGGCTCGAACCGGTCGCGCGCGGCGCGACGCAGTATCCCGCGTTTCCGCTGAAGGTCGAGGCGCACCCGAACCACTTTCTCGAGATCATGTACGCGATCGGCGTGCCGCCCGAGCGCGCGTTCGCGACCCGCATGGGTACGGTCACGCGCGCCGATCTGACGCGCGGCGCGAAGGCGCTCTTCACCCCCGCCGTCCTCGGCGACGAGTTGTCGTGGACGGTGAGCGTTTTCACCGCCGACCTCAAGCCCGATGCCGACGGCTTCACCAACGCCGAGGGACGCGCCTTCACGGTGAGCGCGGTCGTCGAGGCGGCGGCGCAGGCGGCCGAGGCCGGCTACGCGGACACGATCGCGGCGATGCGCGGCACGAAGCCCTACGGGCGGAGCGCGGTGCAGGCGTATGCCTGCAACGGGACGCACGTGGTATACGCCGTCCTGGACGCGCTCAGGAACGGCTATCGCGCCAATCGCTTGCCCGCGCGCGCGACCGTGCTCCTCCAGGCCGCCCTCTATCGGCTCGGTCCCGAGGTGGCGCTCATCGATCAGGTGATCGGCGCCGAGCCCGGCTCGCAGCTCAACGCCGACGCCGCGAAGCTCCAGTTCCTCGGGCACTCGCTCGAGAACATGCGCTTCGCGGCGCGCCACGGGCTCTATACGCCGACGACCGCGGAGCAGGCAGCGGTACGCACCGCCGAGGAACAGCTCGCCGCGATCGCGCACCGGCTGGCGACCACCCACGACCTCGACGCGTTGGCACGGCAAGTGCCGCGCGCCTACAGCCTCGTCCTCGGCGATGCGTGCCACGCGCTGCACGCCGCGGAGGGCGATGCAGCGTGATCCGACGGACGCGGCGAGACTCTCCCGTGCCGCCGTGCACCGAGTTGAGCATCGTGATCGTCACCTGGCACAGCGCCGGCGACGTCGGTCCGCTGCTGGCGTCGTTCGCGGACACGCTCGCCGCCGGCGCCGAGCTGGTGGTGGTGGAGAATGCGTCCGGCGACGACACGCCGGCGCGGGTGCGCGCGCAGGCGCCCGGCGCCCGAGTGATCGAGAACGCGACCAACCGCGGCTTCGCCGTCGCCGCCAACCAGGGACTCGCCGCGAGCCGCGGCGCCTACGTCCTCTTCGTCAATCCGGACACGGTCATGCATGCGGGGACGGTCACGCGCGCGCTCGCGCATCTCGCCGCCGATCCGGCGATCGGCATCCTCGGATGCCGGACGTTGAACGGCGACGGCACGCCGCAACCGACCGTCGATCGGTTCCACACCGTCGGTGGGCTCGTGCGCGAGGCGCTGACGTCACGTCGCGGACTGGACGCCGCCCCGCGCGGCTCCGCGCCGACGACGACCTGCGACGTAGACTGGTTGTACGGCTCGTTCCTCCTCTGCCGGCGCGTGGCGCTCACCGCCGCGGGCGGTTTCGACGAGACGTACGAGATGTACGGCGAGGACCTCGACCTCTGTCATCGCGTGCACGCGGCGGGTTATCGTGTCGTCTACCTCGCCGACGCGACGCTCACGCATCTGGGCAACCGGAGCGGGGCGCGTCGCTACGGGGAGCATCGCGACGTTGCGGTTCTGAAGGGAACGTTGCGTTTCTTCCGGCGCCGGCGCGGCATCGGCGCCGAGCGCGCCTTCCGCGTCCTCGCCGGCGGCAGCTTCGCGGCGAAGGCGGCGCTTGCCGCGATCGGCATCCTCGGCCGCGCGCCCGGCGAAGCTGCGGCGCGCGCGCGGCTCTATGCGCGGCTCGCCTGGCTGTGTGCAACCGGAGATCCGGCGGCCCGCCGCGAGCGCGCGTCCGCGACGCCGGGGGCGACCGCGCCGTCCTCGGCCGGCGCCTCGCAGCCACCGGTGCGACGCGACGTTTCGGAACCGGCTGCGCGCACGTGATGACGGTACCGCCGCCAGATGACGTACCGGCGCGGAACGCGACGCCGGAACTCGCGCCGCCGCCGCCGACAGATCGCGGGCCGGCGATCGTCGGGTTCTCGTGCGGGACCGAGCCCATCGCAGCCGCCGGCGGGGCGCGCATGTTGCGCGCGAGCCGGCGATGAGCGAGCCGAGCCTGTCGATCGTCATTCTCACCTGGAACTCGCGGGCGCTACTCGAGGACTGCCTCGCGGCGCTGCCCGCGGCGACCGCCCCGCTCGCCGTCGAGACGATCGTCGTCGACAACGGCTCGGGCGACGACACGGGCGTGCTCCTCGCCCGCCGCTCGGATCTGGTCGTGGTGCAGAACCCGCGGAACCGCGGTGTCGCCCCCGGCCGCAACCAGGGCCTGCGGCTCGCGCGCGGCGAGTTCCTCGCGCTCCTCGACGTCGACACGGTACCCGCCCCCGGCGCGTTCGCGACCCTGGTAGGCGAGTTGCGCGGGTCGCCCGACGTCGGTCTCGTCGGCCCGAAGCTCGTCGGACTCGACGGTGCGCTGCAGTACAGCTGCCGCCGTTTTCCGACGTTGCTCGACAAGCTGGCGCGGCGTCTGCCGGAGCGCTTCGGCCGCACGCTCACCGACGACGTCGAGCTGCGGGCATGGGACCATGCGAACGTGCGCGACGTCGACTACGTGATCGGGGCCTGCCAGGTGATGCGACGCGCGGCGCTGCACGAGGTCGGGCTGCTCGACGAACGCATCTTCTACGGGCCGGAGGACGTCGACCTCTGCCTACGCATGCATCGCGCCGGCTGGCGCGTGGTGTACGTGCCGCAGGCCGTGGTCGCGCACCTCGAGCGCCGGGTCACGCACAAGCTGCTCTCGATGCTGACGTTGCGCCACGTGCAGGGGCTCGGCTACTACTTCTGGAAGCACCGCTATCTGCTGACGCGCCCGACGGCGGGCGTCGTACGTCGCGCCGCATGACGCCGACCGACCTGGCGGGGGGTACGACCGCCGCGACGTGCGCGTTCACGGTCGGCGTGCCGGCGAGCGCCTCCGAACCCGAACTCGCCGGCACGCTCGACAGCATCCGCGCCAGCGCCGACGCCGCGGGCGGCGCCTACGAGATCATCGTCGCCGTGAACGGCCCCGAGGATCCCGCGCCGGCGCTCGTCGACACGCGCGCGTTTGCGGACGCGGCGGCGCTGCCGCTCGTCGAGATGGACGCGCGCGACGCGGACGCGGCGACCCGCGACGCCGGGCATGGTCGCACGCCGGTCGTCCGCGTTCTGCGCCTCGCGGTGCGCAGCAAGGTCGCCGCTTGGAACGCGATCCGCGCCGCGGCGCGCGCGCCGATCGTGGTGTTCACCGACGCGGACGTGCGCCTCGCGCCGGATGCGATCCGCCTGCTACTGGCGCGCCTCGCCGCCGCGCCCGCGCTCGCCGCCGCTGCGGGCCGCGAGGTGGCGGTGCTCGCGCCCGGCGACGGCCTCGTCGCGCGCCTCGCGGCGCTGCCGCATCGCTTCGACTTCGGCAACGTGCCCGGCCGCCTCTACGCGCTGCGCAGTGCCGCGCTCGGCGAGCCGATGCCGTCGCACGTACTCCACGAGGACGCCTACCTCTCGGTGCGACTCGGGCGCGCGCGTTTCGCGAAGGTGGAGGGCGCGTTGGTCTACCTCCGCCCGCCGACGAGGTGGCGTGAGTATCTCCGCCAGCGTGTGCGGAACGAGCTCGGCAAGCTGCAGCTCGCCGCGGAGTTCCCCGACCTTCTGCGTGCACACGGCTTCGGCGTCTATCCGTGGCGCGCGTTCCTGCGCGGCATCCGCCCCCGCGAGTATCCGCTCGTCGTCCTCTCGCTCGCGACCCGCCTCTACGCGCGCGCGCAGGCGCGCCGCGAGAGCCGGCGGGGATTCGCGCGTGGCTGGGCGGCGCTGCCGTCGACCAAGAGCTGGACGGGCGGCGATCCCGCCGCCGCCGGCGCGCAGAGGCGGTGAGCGATGGAGCGCGTCGGTCTCCGCGAGCAGAGCACGATCGCCTTCCTCCTCACGTTCGACGTGTTGTGGGGATTCGTCGCCTACCTCCTGGCGTTCGTCGTCCGCATCCACGTGCCGCTGCCGTTCACCGCCGATTTCCTGCCCGGCCGGCGCGTCTTCGAGCTGCGCCACATGGTTCTGCAGCTGCTCGCGGCGGAGATCGTGATCCTCTACTTCTTCGGGTTCTACGATCTACGGGCGTTGCGTTCGAGCTTCCGCTCGATCGTCAACAGTGTGACCGCGCTCTTCGTCCATCTGCTGGCGGCGAGCGCACTCTACTTCTTCGTCGGCGACGTCAACTTCCCGCGCTCCGTGCTGGTGATCTACTGGCTGATCAACGCCGCGGGGTTGGCGGCGGTGCGCGAGTGGATGGGCAGGCGGCTCGCCGCCAGGTCCGCGGTGCGCGTCCTCCTCGTCGGCACCGCCGAGGAGATCGAGCAGTTTCTGACCGGCGTCGGCTCACCGCGTCTGCACCACGTCGACGTCGTCGGTGCCGTCGCCGTCGGCCCGAGCGGTACGCAGGAGAGCGCGGCGGCGATGTGCCGTCTCGTCGGCACCCCCGGCGCGCCGCCGTGGCTCGGCACCGTCGAGGACTTGCCGCGCCTGCTCGCCGAGCACGACGTCGGCGAGATCGTCCTCCTATCGCCGCTGTCGTGGCGCGATCAGCTCGTCGACCGCCTGCTGCGCGAGCGCCGCCGGCCGCGCGTCAGCGTCGTACCGTCGGTCTACGACATCTTGGTGGGACGCATCTCGTCGGGGAAGATCCACGACGTGCCGCTCATCGAGGTGGTGAAGAACCCGCGCGACGACCTCGCGTACCTGGTGAAGCGCATCACCGACTTCGTGATCGCCGCGGCGCTCGGCATCCTGGCGCTGCCGATCCTGGTGGCGGCGGCGATCGCGATTCGCGTGAGCTCTCCGGGGCCGATCTTCTATCGCCAGCGCCGCGTGGGCGAGGGGGGCGCCGAGTTCGTGATCTGGAAGTTGCGCACGATGGCGCACGGTGCCGAGGAGGAGAGCGGGCCCATCCTGGCGAGCGCGCGCGATCAGCGGGTGACGCCGATCGGCCGCTTCTTGCGGGCGACACGCATCGACGAGGTGCCGCAGCTCGGGAACGTCCTGAACGGGACGATGAGCCTGATCGGTCCGCGGCCCGAGCGGCCCGAATTCGTGCAGCGCTACGCCGAGGAGATTCCCGGCTACCTCGAGCGTTTCCAGGTGAAGCCCGGCCTCACCGGCCTCGCGCAGGTGAACGGCGAGTATCACACCAGCGCCGCCTACAAGCTCAAGTACGACCTCGCCTACATCTACAATTACTCGCTGGTGCTCGATCTGAAGATCATGGCGGAGACCGTGAAGGTGATGGTGACGCGGCGCGGAGTGTGAGCACGCGTCATTCCGTGGCCGCTCGCGATCGCGCGTCCGCGCGCGGCGCAGGGCGGTGGAACGTGCGAAACGCCACGCTCCCCGCGACCGGACGGTGATCCAGATGCAGGCCCGTGGGCGGCGTCTCACCCGGGCCGCCGGTGTACGTCCGCAGTGTCACCGCCGTCATGGGCGTGCGCGCCGGCGAGTCCGGCGCGGCGCATTCGACCCAGAAGTAGAACGTCCGACCGGCGCTGTCGGAGATGGGCGCGAACTCGGCCGCGAGCCACGCGTCCTCGGCGACCGGGCCGGCGGCGATGCGCGCCTGACGGAGCTCGGCGGCGACGCGCGTCGCCGCCGACGACGCAACCTCGGTCCCTTCGTCGATCGTCGCCACGTGGAGGACGAGCGCCGGGGCGTCGCCGCGATCGTCGCTGCCGACGCAGACGTCGATGCGACAGAGATCGTCCGTCTCGGCGCGGAAGCGCTGTCCGACGGCGTGCCCCGGCGCGAGAATCGGCGAGGAGCCGTCGTGCGCCGGTTGTATCGCTCCCGACAGCGCGTCGTCGGGCTCGAGATCGTAGCGGCCGATCACCTCGGCAGTGTCGGGCGGCGCGCTCGCCGCGAGCCCTCCGCCGGGGCTCTCCCGCGCCCCTGCGGCGGACGCGGCGCGGATTTCGTCGAGCGCGGCGAGCAACGTGTCCGCCTGCGCCTCAGGGCTCGCGTGCAGGCAGACGTCGGCATGGGCGGCGTTGCCGAGCCGGCGTCGCAGGCCGGGATCGGCGACGAGGGTCGTGAGGGCGGCGTGCCACGCGTCGGGAGTCGCGGCGAGGAGACCGTTTGCGCCGTGACGGATCGCATGGCGGAACGCCGACGTCGGCGACGCCAGCGTCGGAATGCCGAGCGCGGCGGCCTCGAGGTACTTGACCTCGCTTTTCGCGTCCGAGAACGCATCGGTACCGAGCGGCGCGAGGTTGACGTCGACGTCGGCGAGCGTCGTGAAGAGCCGCGGCCAGGGGAGAAACGGCAGGCGCTCGATGCGATGGGAGAGGGAGGCCAGGGCGGCTCCGGTGCGCAGATATCCGACGAGGAGAAGCCGCGTGCGCGGGTGCTCGTGGAGCAGCGCTGCGAGCGCCGGCTCGACGAGCGCGAAGTCGAGGTCGTGCATGATCGTGCCGCTCAGATATGCGACGCGGACGCCGGCGCCGTCGGTGTCGCGCGCCGCGGCGGCGTGGCGAGCGTTCTCGGCGACCGCGAGCTCGGCCACGCCGAGACCGTTGCGCACGAGGATGCCGCGGGCGCCGGCCCGTGCCGCCGCGGCGACGAGCGGCTCGGTGCTTCCGAGAAAGGCGTCGCAGGCGCGGAGCGTCGCCGCGTAGCGTTCGGTGTACACGCGCCAGCCGGCGCGTTGATCGTCGGAGAGGAGGCTGAGGGCGCCCTCGGGCGTGGCGGCGGCATCGAAGACGAGATCGTCGCAGGAGAAGACGAGGGGACGGCGGAGCGCGCGCGCCTGCGCCAACCACCGTGCGACGTAGGGGCTCATTGGGACGCGGGAGACGACGATCACGTCGGCCGCCGCGATCGCCGCCGGGATCGCCGGGTCGGTATAGTAGCGCGCGTCGCTGGCGACGCCGCGCGTGTGCAGCTGGTCGCGGAGATGCGTCACCCGGTAGCGAAACGGCGCGCCGTCGATACCGGTCACGAAGAGGACGCGCCGGAGCGGCGCCGACGCTGCGGCGCGCGCGCGCGTGTGCGCGCCGGCGGCGCGGGGGTCGCGGACGCCGCGGACGTCGCGATAGACGCGCTCCAGCTGATCGAGCTGGGTCGCCAGCGTCGGGACCGGTGTCGCCGCGGCCCCGGCGGCGAGGCGCTCGCGGAATTGCGGCTCGAGGACGAGACGACGCATCTGCGCCGCGAGGTCGCCGGCGTCGCCGGTCGCGAACACGAGGCCGTTGACACCGGGTCGGACGATCTCCTGCGGGCCGCCGCTGTCGCTGGTGAGCACCGGAAGGCCGGCGGCGAGCGCCTCGCGCGTCACCAGGGAGTAGGACTCGCGCATCACGGACGGTACGACGAGGCAATCGAGTCCCGCGAGCACGTCGGCGAGCGCCGCGGGTGCGAACGCGGGCGCGCACAGGACGCGGTCGAACAGGATGAGTGGGACGCGCGCCTCCACCCGTGGCACGCCGAAGAGCTGGAGCGAGAACCCGCCGACGTCGAGAACGGCGGCCGCCGCGAGCAATGTCGGCAGCCCCTTCAAGCGGTTGTCGGGACCGCCGAAGTAGCCGAAGCGGACGGGACCGGGCCGCCGCCGCACCCGGCACGATGGAAGATCGACGCCGTTCGGGCAGACCTCGACGCGCGCCGCCTCGACGCCGTTCGCGACCATGGAATCGGCGAGGAAACGTGACGGCGTGAGGACGCGGGCGGCGAGGCGGAGCGCGCGATCGAGCTCGCGGCGGCGGGTGACGAGGTCGAAGCCGGGCGCGCAATGACAGCGCGCGGAGTCGACGTGCGGTGCGCACACGAAGCCGGCCGGATCGACGAGGAAGAGGCGAACGCACAGCCACCACCAATCGTGCATGGTGACGACGACCGGCACGCCGCGCGCCGCCGCCGCCTCGAGCATGCTCACGCCGAGCGCCTGGATGCTGTGCAAGTGCACGACGTCCGGGCGATGGCGATCGAGGAAGCGCTCGAAGTGCGGCGTGATCTCCGGATGGCGATAGCCGCGGGTGTCGAGCGCGACGTAGCCGGACGCGGCGTCGACGCCCGTCACCGGCACGCCGTCGACCTCCCACTCGTGGACGCCGCCCGATGACGCCTCGGCGCCGGGGCGACCGCAGAAGATCGCGACCTCGTGACGGCGCGCGCGCAGCCCCTGCGCGACGCGTGCGCACGCGAGTGTCGCGCCGCCGACGAACTCCGGGAGGAAGAGGGTGATGACCTGGGCGACTCTCACCGCGGCGGCGCCAGCTCGCGGCCGAACCGGCCGGTCGCGCCGATGAGGAGCGTGCGAGTCATCCTTCGGCGCTTATCGGCCCGAGCCCGTGCGCGCAAGCTTCCGTCGCCGCGGGGGGTGGGTTAAGCTTCGACCGGATGGCGCGGCTCTGGTCCTACATGCTGCGGTACCGGGGTCGGTATGCCTTCGGGCTCTTCTGCCTCCTCGCGACCGGTACGCTGGCGATGGCCGTGCCGTACCTCTTGAAGCGCGCCGTCGACGCCATCGCGGCCGGTCGGCCACCGTCGACCGTGGCGTGGCTGGCGTCGGCGATCATCGCGATCGCGCTCGTGCAGGCGCTGGCGCGCACCTTCTCGCGCTTCGTCATCTTCAACGTCGGTCGCGACATCGAGTACGACCTGCGTAACGATCTGTTCGCCCACCTCGAGCGCCTGCCGCTCGCCTACTACCAGACGCAGCAGACCGGCGACCTCATGTCGCGCCTGGTGAACGACATCACCGCCGTGCGCATGCTCCTCGGCGTCGGCTTCCTGAACCTCGTCAACACCCCCATTTACTACGTGTACGCCGCGAGCATCATGGTGTCGCTCGACTGGCGTCTGACCCTGGCCGCGTTGGCGCCGTACCCGCTCGTGCTGGTGATCGTGAAACGCAGCAGCCGCCAGCTCATGGAGCGCACCTTGCGCGTCCAGGAGGGCCTCGCGGCGATGAGCAGCCGGGTGCAGGAGAACCTCTCCGGCATCCACGTCGTGAAAGCGTACGTGCGCGAGCAGGAGGAAACCGAGGAGTTCGCACGCTTGAACGCCGACTTCTCGGCGCAGAACATGGAGCTGGCGAAGGTGCGCGGCATCATCATGCCGGTGATGCGCGCCGTCAGCACGCTCACGACGCTCGTCGTGCTGTGGTACGGCGGCCTGCGCGTCATCGCCGGCGTCTTGAGCCTCGGCGATCTCGTCGCCTTCATCGGCTATCTCCACATCCTCGCCTGGCCGACGATGGCCCTCGGCTGGATGCTGTCGATCGTGCAGCGCGGCCGCGCCGCGCTGCAGCGCCTCGAGCAGATCTTCGTGATCGAGCCCGCGATCGACGACCGTGGTTTGTCGTGGCCCGAGGGCGAGCCGCTGCGCGGCGAGATCGCGTTCAGCGGCGTCGACTTCGCTTACCACACGCCGACGAACGGCCACCGCGTCCTCGCCGGGGTGAACCTCACCGTGCCGGCAGGTGCGACGCTGGCGATCGTCGGACGCACCGGCGCCGGCAAGACGACGTTGGTCGACCTCATCCCGCGCCTCTTCGACGTCACCGCCGGCACGGTCACGATCGACGGCCGCGACGTGCGCGAGATTCCGCTCGCCGTCTTGCGGCGCGCGGTCGGCTTCGTGCCGCAGGACCCGTTCCTCTTCTCGCGCAACGTGCGCGACAACATCCGCTTCGGCGCACCCGAGGCGAGCGACGCCGCCGTCGAGGAGGTGGCGGCGATCGCCGCCCTCGATCGCGACGTCAGCGAGTTGCCGCACGGCTACGACACCATCGTCGGCGAGCGCGGCATCACCCTCTCGGGCGGCCAGAAGCAGCGCGTGACCTTGGCGCGCGCGCTGCTCGTCGACCCGACGATCCTCATCCTCGACGATGCGCTCTCGAGCGTCGACACCGAAACCGAGGGCCGCATCCTCGGCCGCCTGCGCGGCCTCATGCGCCAGCGGACGAGCATCGTCATCGCGCACCGCATCTCGACGGTGCGCGACGCCGACCTGATCGCGGTCGTCGACGACGGCCGCATCGTCGAGCTCGGCGACCACGCGGCGCTGCTGGCGCACGCCGGCTTCTACGCCGACCTCTTCCAACGCCAGCGCCTGACCGAAGAGCTGGAGGCGCTGTGAGCCGCCGCGTCCGTCGCCTCTCCCTGGTGCGCCCCGCGCAAGCGCTGTCCGCCGCGCCGCCGATCGACCCGCACCAGGAGGAGGCGCTCGGCAAGGCGTACGATTCCCGCCTCGTCCGCCGCTTGTGGACGTTCATCCGGCCCTATCGCCAGCTCTTCTGGCTCTCGGTCGTCTGCCTGCCGGTGAGCTCAGCGTTGATGCTGGTGCAGCCCTACCTCTTGAAGCTGGCGATCGATCGCCACGTCGCCGTCGGCGAACCGCACGGCCTCGCCACTCTCGGGCTGCTGTACATCGGCGCGATCATCGGCGAGTGCGGCTTCTTCTACGTGCAGTACTACCTCACCATGCTGGTCGCGCAGCGTACGCTCGCCGATCTCCGCGTGCGCGTGTTCGCGCACGTGCAGTCGCTGCCGATGAGCTACTTCGATCGCAACCCGATCGGTCGCTTGGTGACGCGCCTCACCTCCGACGTCGACGTGCTGAACGAGATGTTCGCCGCCGGCGCGATGACGATCTTCATGGACGTGCTCACCATGGCCGGCATCGTCGTCATCATGCTGAGCATCAACGTCCGGCTGGCGCTGGTCGCGCTCGCGGTGATGCCGGTGATGCTGGTCGGCATCAACTACTTCCGGCTCGCCGCCCGCCGTACGTACCGCCTCATCCGCGAGCGCATCGCGCGTCTGAACGCCTACCTCCAGGAAGCGCTCTCGGGGATGATGATCATCCAGCTCTTCGCGCGCGAGCGGCGGTGCTTCGAGGAATTCGACGCGTTGAACGACGCGCACCGCGAGGCGAATCACTGGTCGAACGTCTACGAGGCGGCGCTCTTCTCGATGGTCGAGGCGCTGGCCTCGATCGCCGCGGCGCTGATGGTGTGGTACGCCGCCGGCGGCATCCGCTCCGGGATCGTCGCCTTCGGTACGCTGGTCGCATTCATCGAGTACATCCAGCGTTTTTTCATCCCCATCCGCGAGTTCAGCACCAAGTACGCCGTCATGCAGTCGGCGATGGCGTCGGCCGAGCGCGTGTTCCAGCTCCTCGATACCGAGCCGACGATCGTCTCGCCGCGCACACCGCGCCTGCCGCGCAGCACCTCCGGCGCGATCGAGTTCGACCACGTGTGGTTCGCCTACCGGAACGAGGACTACGTGCTGCGCGACGTGTCGTTCCGCATCGAGCCCGGCGAGAAGATCGCCGTCGTCGGCGCCACCGGCTCCGGGAAGACGAGTCTCATCAAGCTGCTGTCGCGCTTCTACGACGTCAGCCGCGGCCACGTCCGCGTCGACGGCATCGACGTCCGCGAATGGGACCTGGCGCAGCTGCGGCGCCACATCGGCGTCGTCCTCCAGGACGTGTTCCTCTTCAGCGGCGACGTCGCCAGCAACATCTCGCTCGGGCGTCCGGAGATCACCCCGGCGATCATGGAGGAGGCGGCGCGGCGGGTGAACGCCTGGACGTTCATCCGCGCCCTCCCCGGCGGCTTTCACGAGAAGGTGCGCGAGCGCGGCACCAACCTCTCGACCGGTCAGCGCCAGCTGCTCGCGTTCGCGCGCGCGCTCGCCTACGATCCCACGATTCTCGTCCTCGACGAGGCGACGTCGAGCATCGACACCGAGACCGAGATGCTGATCCAGGACGCCCTGACCACTTTGATGCGTGACCGGACCTCGTTCGTCATCGCGCACCGCCTCTCCACCATCGAGCACGCCGACCGCATCATCGTTCTCCACCACGGCAGCGTGCGCGAAATCGGCACGCACGCCGAGCTCATCGAGGCGCGCGGCATCTACTACCGGCTGTATCAGCTGCAATACGCACCTCCCGCCGAGACGACCGACGGCGCGGAGGCGGCGCGGAGTTGACAAGATTTCGCGGCCGTCGATTGCGCCCCTACGCGGCCGTGCCTCGCGCGGGGCGTCGCACGCGGAGGTGAATCCCGCGCGCTCCCTTTTCCGCCACGCGCGGACGACGGCGTTCCTGGTGTTGGCGATGGTCGCCCTCGCGGGGTGCTCGGCGGCGTATGTGGTGCGTGCGGGGTACGAGGAGGCGAAGATCCTGTGGCGACGCGAGCCGATGGCGCGGGTGCTCGCGCGCGCCGACCTCGATGCGGACGTGCGGCGGAAGCTCGAGACGGTGCTGGCGGCGCGGACGTTCGCGACGGAACTCGGGCTCGCCGTCGACGGCAGCTTCGGGAGCTTGTCGTACAGCGACCGTGAGGCCAACGTGTTCGTGGTCACGGCGGCGAAACGGTCGGCGCTCGAGCCGTACGCGTGGTGGTTCCCGATCGTCGGGAGCGTGCCCTACAAGGGCTTCTTCGACCCGCAGCAGGCGAGGGCGGAGGCGGCGGCCCTCGAGGCGCGCGGCTACGATACGTACGTACGGACGGCGGCGGCGTTCAGCACTCTCGGGTGGTTCGCCGATCCGCTCCTGCGCCATCTCTTGCGTAACGACGAGGAGTTCCTCGTCGATCTCGTCCTGCACGAGGTCTACCACAACACGTTCTATTTGCGCGGTCAGGCGGCGTTCAACGAGTCGATGGCGACCTTCGTCGGCCATCGCGGCGCGATCGCGTTCTTCCGCGCGCACCCGGAGCGCGCCCGCCCGGCTGGGGAGGGCGATCTCGCGGCGCGCGCCGATGCCGGCTGGGACGACGCGCGCCGCTTTGGTGCCTTCGTGACCCGGCTCGCGACGCTCCTGCGCCGTGTGTACGCCGCTGCCGACCGAGCGGCCCCCGCGCAGACGCTCGCCGCGCGCGCCGCGCTCTTCGCGCAGGCGCGCGCCGACTACCGCGCGCTGCCGTTCGCGAACGGCGGCTTTCCGAGCTTCGTCGCCGAGCCCCTCAACAACGCCGTCCTCCTCCACTACTTGCTCTACGGGACCGACCTCGACCTTTTCGAGACGATCTACCATGCGCGCGGCGACGACCTCGGCGGGGCGATCGCGTTCATTCAGGCGGCCGCGAAGACCGCGCCGTCGGATCCGTTCGGCGCCGTCCGCCGCGCGTTCGAGGAGCACCGCGGCACGATCGCCGAGGGCGCGACGGCCGCCGCCATGGAGTGACCCGGGTGGGTAGGGAGCGGCGGCGCCGGCGCCGCGAAACGCCGCCGCCGCCGTAGGATCAGGGTTGCAAGGCCGCCAGGGATCGCAGCGCCGACCGCTGTGCGAGCGCGGCGACGGCGGCCGCGACCAGGAGGGCGACGACGAACGCCACGGTGACGAGGACCGTCTCGAGCGGCGCCAGCGGCGCGGCGTCGATACGACGCCAGAAGACGCGCGCCACCGGCCACGCCTCGAGCGCGATCACGCCCGCGATCAGCCCGAGGCAGCTGACCATGTAGATCACGCCGCCGAAGCCGGTTGCGATCTGCGCCGCGTTGGCGGTGTCGAAGCGCGGGTACGCGGCGCCGAAGGCGAGACCGAGGCTGACGATGGCGGCGATGACGAAGAGGAGCGTCGCCATGAACACCGCGGTGAGGCCGGGGTCGACGCCGAGGAAGCGGTTGGTGACCACGATCAGCGTCTCGCCGAGGATGGCGAGCGGCAGGAACGCGACCAGAAACTTGCTCCACCAGAGCGTTCCGAGCGGCACCGGCGCCGAGCGCAGGACCCACCACACGCGCCCCTCGAGGCTGATCGACGGATACACGAAGCGTACCGCGACCGAGGCGGTGACGAACGCGGCGAGGCCGAGGTTGCAGAAGGCGACGACGTCCCGCAAGGTCGCGGCGAGCGGCGTCCCGTCGGCGATCGGCAACACGGAG
>JBGOSW010000086.1:0-17277 GCA_041476145.1 Binatia bacterium | reverse complement strand
CCGATCGCGATCGCGCGCTCGCTGAGGTCGCCGCCGAGCGCGAGCGTACCTGTACGGTGCTCACCGAGGAACGCGACCGCGCCCGCGCGGCCGCCGTCGAGGCGGCTGACGTGGTGCGGCAGCTGCGCGGCAGCGTCGACACGGTCGAACGCGAGCGTGAGGCGCTCCGCGCCGCGTACGCCGACGCGGCGGCGCGCGGTGACGCGGCGGGCGCGACGGCGGCGCGGCTCGATGAAGAGCTCGCGGACCTGCGTGCCGAGACGAGTCGCCTGCGCGACGATCGCGCCCGGGTGCTGGCCGCCGTCGACGAGCCCGGGGCCGAGCCCGCGGCGGTGATCCGCGCGCTGCGCGAGCAGGTCGCGGCGCTCGAGAGCGAGATCGGCGCGCACGCGACCGAGCGCGCCGAGCTGGCGCGGCGCGCGGCGACGCAGGCGGAGCAGGTGGCGCAACAGCTCGCCGCGCAACGTCGTGAGCTCGAAGAGCTGCGCGCCGCGTACGAGCACGCCCTCGGCGACCTCCGCGCCGCCCACAAGCGCGACCTCGAGGACACCGGCACGACGCACGCGCGCGCCCTCGCCGCGGCGGTGAGCGCGCAAGAGCGCATGCGCGCCGACGCGGAGGCGCGGCGGCAGGCGGACGTCGACGCGATACGCGCCGAATACGAAGAGACTCTCAGCCGCGCCCTCGCGGACCGCGACGCGCGGCAGCGCGAGCTCGAGTGTCTCAACGTCGAACGGGACGACCTCGAAGGGCGACTCGCATGGGCGCTCGTCGAGCGCGAGGAGGTCGCGACGACGGCGAGCGTCCGCGAGCGGGCGGCGGTTGCACGGCTCGAGGCCGAGCGGCGTGACGTCGCGGCGGAACGCGCGGTCCTCGACGAGCAACGCCTCGCCGTGGAGCGCGCGCGCGCCGACGACGTACGGCGCCTCACCGCGCTCGAGCACGAGCTCGCAATGCGTGACGACCGCGCGACGGCGCTGGGACGCGAGGTGGAAGAGCGCGAGGCGCAGCTCGCGGCGTTCCGCGCCGAGGTCGCCCGCCTGCGTGAGGATCGCGAGCGCGTGCTGGCGGTCGTCGACGATCCCGGCGCCGAGCCCGCGGCCGTCATCCAGGCGCTACGCGAGCGCGTCGCGTCCTTCGAGGCGCAGGTGCGCGCCATCGGGGAGGAGCGCGTGCAGACGGCGGTGCGCACGGCGAGCGAGATCGAGCAAGCCGAGCACCGCCTGGCACTGCAGCGGCGCGAACTCGCGGAGGCGCGAACCGAGCATCGTAGCGCCCTCGAGGAGTCGCAGGCGACGCTCCGGCGCGAGCTCGACCAGGCGCTCGCCGACCATCGTCGTGAGCGCGAGGCCGACGCTGCCGCGCATCGCGAGGAGCTCGCCGCCTGGCGCGACGCCGCGGATCGCCTCGATACCGAGCGGCGGGCGTCGCTCGCGCACGTCGAGACCGATCGCGTCGCGGCGCTCGCGACTACGCATGAGCTCCGTGCCACGCTGGCGACGCGTGAGGCGGTGCTTCGCGATCGCGAGCAAATGCTCGCCGACCTCGCCGCCGACCGCGCCCGGCTCGAAACGCTGGCCGCCGCGACCGCCGCCGAGCTCGAAGGCGTACGCGCTGCGGTCGGCGAGTTGGGAAGCGAGCGGGACGCGCTACGCGAGCGCGTCGACGCGCTCGTCGCCGCCGACACCACGCGCGCGGCGCAGCTCGACGCGCTGCAGGCGGAGCGCGGGCGCGAGCAGTCGGCGCACGTCGCGAGTGCCGCGCGTGCGGAGCAGCTCGCGACCGAGCTCGCGGTCATCCAGGCCGAGGCACTGCGGCTGCGAGAGGATCGCGCGCGTGTGCTCGCCGCCGTCGACGACGAGGGCGCCGAGCCGGCGACGGTGATTCGCGCGCTCCGCGAGCAGGTAGTAGCCGTCGAAGGACAGCTCGCGGCGCACGCCGCGGAGCGCGTCGAGCTCGCACGGCGCGCCACCGCGGAGGCGCGGTCGGGCGAGGAGCGACTCGCGATCGCGCGCGCCGAGCGCGAGGCGGCCGACGCGGAGCACCGGCGCGAGCGCGAGGCGCTGCAGGCGGTGCACGCGCGGGCGCTGGAGGAAACGCTGGCGGCGCACCGGAAAGCGCTCGAGGATGCCGCCGCGGCGCACCAGAATGAGATCGCGAACGTCACTGCGGCGCACAAGCGTGCGCTCGCGGAGCGTGCCGCCGAGCTCAAGCGGCTCGAGTCGGCGCGGCGCGGTGCGATCCAAGACGCGGAGGCGGTGCGCATCGCGCGCGCCGCCGCGGCCGACTCCCGCGAGGCGGCTCGTAGTGGCGCGGCGGAGCGCGAATGGCGGTTCGCCGCCGCGGAGCGACCCGCTCCGACGGCGACGTCCGAGTCGAGCGCGGACACCGTCGAGGAGACATCCGAATCCGCGAGCGCCTCTCGGCCCGAGACGCACGTCGAGAGCGCGGGGAGCGCGCCACCGCCGGTCGTCGAGATCGTGCAGCGCGACGGTCATCACATTCTCGAGTCCGACGCCGCGCGCTGGGAGCTCATCCACGCCGCGCTCAGTACCGCGCTGCCGCCGGCACCCGGACGCAGCCTCATGGTCGCGAACCTCCTTGCCGCCTTCCCCGCCGGCCTCTACGACCTGACGGCGGCGGCGACGGCCGGGGTGACGCTCGTCGGCTATGCGGCGGACGCCCACGATCGCAGCTGCATCCTCGGCGCCGTGCGCTGCTTCGTCGATCCGCCGACCACCGCCGAGGCCGCCGGGGTGCTCGAGGCGATGCCGAAAGGACCGCGGCGCGTGTTGACGCTCTCGGAGGACGTCGAGGCGTTCCTCGGCGCCAAGATCGGTCTCGCGAAGGCCGGCCATTCGGTGTCGATGGCGTGCGACGCCAAGCAAGCGATCGACCTCCTCGGTATGCTCACGCCCGACGCGGTGTTCGTCGATCTCCGCACCGCGCCGACGGCGGCCGCGGAGTTCCTCGCGGCGCTGGCGCCCGAGAGCGGGCACGTCCTCGTCGTCCTCGTCCACGGCGACCCGGCGGGGAACATTCTCCCGTGCGTGATCCAACGGCTGCTGCGACCGGCGCCGCTCGACCCGTCGGCGCTGGTGGAAACCTGCCGCATCGTCCTCGCCGGTCCCCCGAGCGGGTGGGTGCCACGGACGGTGAAGGCGATCCGTCCGCTCGAGCGTCCGACCGCGCCGCCGCCGCGCAAGCCGGCGCCGCGGCGCCTCATGCCGCGCCGCCGCTGACGGACGTCGAAGGTGGGCGCGGGCTACTCGACGTAGCCGAGCGCGCGCATCTTCTCGATGGTCCGCGGATCGGGCGGCACCGGCGTCGCGGCGCCCGGGCGTGAGCGGTCCGCCGCGCGAGCGGCGAGCACTTCGCGCAAGTCGGTGCAGTCGGCGAGCGGGTGTTGTTCCGCCGGATCGTCCGCTGCGTAGCAACGGGTGGTGCCGTCCATCAGGTTGGTGATCGCGGTGCGGCCGGCCCGGCGGATGCAAACGGCGCGCACGTGGTCGTGGGCGATCAGGTCGTCGCGATCGACCTCGCCGAAGAGCGGCCGCGAGGGCGGCGCGGCGCGACCGCGCGCGGCCGCGGCGAGGCTGATGCCGCGATACCCGGGATCGGGTGTGAGGCCGAGAAGGTCGAGCAACGTCGGCGCGACGTCGAGCAAGCTCACCGGCGTCGTGATGCGCTTGGGCGCGAGCAGGCCCGGCGCCCACATGATCAGCGGTACGTGCAAGAGCTCGCGATACAACGTCCGGCCGTGTCCCATGCCCCCATGCTCGCCGAACTCCTCGCCGTGATCGGAGAGCAGCACGACGAGGGTCTGGTCGGCGAGGCCGAGCCGCCGGACGGCGGCGAGGAAGGGCCCAACCTGATCGTCGGTGAAGCGGGTCTCGCGATCGTAGGCGAGCGCGTGGCGATCGTGGCCGAACGGCTCGCGACCGGGGATGTCGGCGAAGAGCGTTCGGTAGGCGCGCGGCGGCACGTAGGGCGCGTGAACCTGGTAGGTGTGCACGAAGAGGAAGAACGTGCGATCACGATTCGACTCGATCCAGTGCGTCGCGTCCGCGAAGGTCGCCGCCGCCTCGCCGGGATACACGAAGGTCGGGCTCCGCCGCTCGCCGTAGGCGCTGAAGCCGCGTGCGAAGCCCGCGTTCGCCCACACCCCACCGTCCTCGGTGAAGGCGCGCGTCAGATACCCGGCGGCGCGCAGGTGCTCGGCCAAGAGCCTGATCGACGTCGGCGGGACCGTGACGAAGCTCGTCACCCCGTGCTCGCTCGGAAAGCGCGAGGTGAAGAGCGACATGTGCGAGCCGCTCGTCTCCGGCCAGACCGACCACGCCTCGTCGAACACCACCGCTTCACGTGCGAACGCGTCGATCGCCGGTGTCGTCGGGCGGTACGAGCCGTAGACGCCGAGGCGATCGGCACGCAGCGTGTCGATCGAGATCAGGACGACGTTGCGGTGCTTGGGCGCCCGCGGCATCGGGGCGGCGACGGTGGGGTCGGCCCAGAGCGGCAGCAGGGCTGCGCGGCCGCCCTCGCCGGCGCGGGCGCGGAACACGAGTCGTGCGGGGCGGCCCCTGAGGGCGTCGAGCGGCACGCTCGCCTCGCGCCAGCGGTGCGTCTCCGGTTTGCTCGCGTCGACGACGGCCGACCACAGGGGCGCGCGCGCGGCGGGCTCACGCGTTGCGACCTCGAGCGTGATCGCGCCGCCGCCGGGCATTCCCGCCGCCTCGCTGAGCGCGTACGCGAAACGCAGCGCGGCGCCGCGCTGCGAGGGGCCGATCGCGGCCTCCGTCTCGACGACGTCCGCCGCGGGCGGCGTCGTGAGCGTGAGCGCCATGCGCGTCGCCGCGCCCGAAGCGCGCGCGAGCCCCGGGACGACCAGGGTCGCACGGTGCGCGCCGCCGGCGTCCTCGACCGTCAGGCGGGTCGGCGCGAACGGGAAGCTCCGCTTGGCGTTGGCATAGATACCGGTCGCGATCACCGCGCCGGGGGCGACGCTCGCTGGCACGTCGAACGCGAACTGATCACCGGCGTTGGGCGGCACGACCAGCTGAACGGTGGCTTCCGTCGGTCCCGCGAGCAGCGGGCGGGTCTCGTCGCCGAGCGTGTACGTCGGGAGAGGCGTACCCGGGTGCGGGGCGATCAAGTGCGCGACCTCGACGAGCGAGGATTCGACGGCGCGTGGCGCATCGGCCGCGTGGGCGGTGCCCGCGAGGGCCGCGGTCGCGAACGCGAGTGCGACGAGCGCGCGTAGCGCCACGGTCGTTCGACGAGCGTTCAAGCCCTCCACGCGTACCACGCGCCGGCGACCCCGACCAGCGTGGCACCGGTCGGGGCGTGCGCATCGTGGGGGCGCCGTGCTATGCGCGCCGCGTGGGGGAAATCGTCAACTGCGTCTCGTACGCGGACGGCCGCCGCGTCGCCGACGTGCCGCTCGAGACGATCAGCGACGTCCTCGAGGTCGACGGGCAGTTCGTCTGGATCGGTTTGCACGATCCGAGCGAGCCGTTGCTGCGCACCGTCCAGGGCGAGTTCGGGCTGCACGACCTCGCGATCGAGGATGCGCTGCAGGCGCATCAACGGCCGAAGCTCGAAGAATACGGCAGCGGTCTCTTCGTCGTCTTGCGTACGGCCGAGCTCGGCGCCGATCACCAGCTCGACTTCGGCGAGACTCACCTCTTCGTCGGCCCGTCGTACGTGGTCTCGATCCGGCACGGCTCGTCGCGCTCCTACGCCGACGTACGCACGCGCGTCGAGAGCGCGCCGCAGCTCCTGCGCAAAGGGCCCGGCTTCGTCCTCTACGCGCTCATGGATTTCGTCGTCGATCAGTACTTCCCGATCGTCGACGCGCTCGAGGACGACCTCGACGCGCTCGAGGCCGCGATCTTCGCCGGCCACGTGAGCCGCACCCTCACCGAGCGCATCTACAACCTCAAACGCGAGCTGCTCAGGTTGAAGCGCGCGGTGTCGCCGCTGATCGAAGTCTGCAACCGCCTGGTGCGCTACGACGTGAGTCTCATCCACGACGACACCCGCCCGTATTTCCGCGACGTCTACGACCACGTGATCCGCATCAACGAGACCGTCGATACCGTGCGCGAGCTGCTGTCGAGTGCGCTCGAGGCGAATCTGTCGCTGATCTCCGTCGGCCAGAACGAGGTGGCGAAGAAGCTCGCCGGCTGGGCGGCGATCCTCGCGGTGCCGACGATGGTCGCCGGCATCTACGGCATGAACTTCCACTACATGCCGGAACTCGGCTGGCGATACGGCTACCCGCTCGTTCTCGCGGTCACGGTCGCGATCTGTGTCACGCTCTGGACAGGCTTCAAGCGCTCCGGCTGGCTGTGACGACGAGCGCCGCGAACGCCGCGCCGACGAGCAGCGCGGCGGCGGCGCCGCAGACGAGCGACAGCCGTCGATCGGCCGCGGTCGGTAGGCGCGGCGGCGGCGGGATGAGGAGGCCGAGGGCGAGGCCGGCGCCGAGGCCGCCGAGGTGCGCGAAGCTGTCGACCTCGGGTGCCGCGCCGACGGCGATCGCGAGATAGGCGAGCACCGCCGCGACGACCTGCCAGCCGCGGTAGCGGGCGCTCGCCGCGAAGCGCAGGCGCTGCCCGCCGAGCGCGCCGAGGACGCCGAGAATCGCACCCGAGGCGCCGGCGCTCACGACGTCGGGCGACATGAGCCGGTAGCTCAGCGCGTTGCCCATCGTGCCGCTGACGACGTAGACGAACGCGAAGCGTCCGGCGCCGAGGGCGGCGGCGAGCGCCGGCCCGAGGACGAGGAGCGTCGCGACGTTCGCGAGCACGTGCCGCGCGCCGACGTGCACGAAAAGCGCGGTGACGAGGCGCCACCACTCGCCCGTCCGCACGTGCGCCGGCCGCGAGGCGCCGAACCGCAACAGCACGGCGCGCGCCTCCGATCCGCCCGCGAGCTCCTCGGCGACGAACAGCGCGGCGATCACGCCGGCGAGAAGCACGACGACCCACGAGCCACGGCCGAACCACGTATCCTGAAGATCGAGCTCGCCGTCGCGTGCGGTGCGGACCGCGGCGGTACGCGCGTCGATTCGGTCGACGCGGTCGGCGAGCCCGGTCGGGTACTCCTCGGCGAGAATTCGTGCGGCGCGCGCGCGGTCTTCGGCGGCGACGACGAGGAAGGCGCCGGCGCTCGAGTCGACGCGCGCCGTGGCGATGCCTTCCGCTTGCAGGAGGAGGGCGATCTCGTCGGCGAGCCGGTCCGGCAGCGGACCCGCGAGCGGCGGCGCCGGCTCGGGCATGACGTCAGGCGGCGGGTGCGAGCGTCGCGAGGGCCATCATCGTCCGCCGTCGGCGAAGAGCGACTCCGCCGTCATCTCGCGTGGCACCGCGAGCCCGAGGCACTGCAGCACCGTCGGTCCGACGTCGGCGAGTACGCCGTGGGGACGCAGCCGGCGTCCGCGATCGTCGTCGCGGATGTAGACGCACTCGACGTCGTTGGTGGTGTGCGCCGTCTGCACGGCGCCGGTCTCGGGGTCGAGCATCTGCTCGACGTTGCCGTGATCGGAGGTGACGATAACGGTGCCGCCGCGGGCGCGGACCGCCGCGACGACGCGCCCGATGCACTCGTCGGTCACCTGCACGGCGCGCACCGAGGCGGGCAGGACGCCGGTGTGACCGACCATGTCGCAGTTGGCGTAGTTGAGGACGATCAGATCGTAGGTGTCGGCGCCGCGCGCGGCGGGCAACGCACGACTCGGCTCGATGTCGAGACGGCAGCCTTCCAGCGTCGCCGCGCGCGCGCGCGCCGCCGCGATGCCGTCGCGGATCGCGGTCACGACGAGCTCGGTCACCGGATAAGCGCTCATCTCCGGATGCTGATCCTCGGTGACCGTCACGCTCGGCACCAAGATGCGATCCTCGCCGGGGTACGCTTGGACGCGCTTGCCGTTGAAGAAGCTGGTGACGTGCCGATACTTCTGGTACTCGGCGATGCGCAGCTGCCAGAGACCGGCGGCGCCCACCACCTCGCCGACGAGCTGATCCATGTTCATCGGCGGCAGGACGGCGTACGGAAACTCGTCGTAGTAGCGCGTCAGGCCGCGGTAGCAGACGTCGAGGCGAGGGCCGCGGTCGAAGGCGTCGAATTCGTCGTCGACGAAGGCGTGCGTCAGCTGAATGGCACGGTCCTGGCGGAAGTTGAAGTGCACGACGGCGTCGCCGGTGCGGATCGTCGCGAGCGGCCGGCCGTCGGCGCCGGTGATCAGCGTCGGCTGGATGAACTCGTCGGTCTCGACGAGCGTATCGGCGCCCGCGGTGCCCGCGGCGCGCGCCGCGAGCGTGCGATCGGCGCGCGCGTACGCGTCCTCGATCGCCGCCCGTGCCGAGGGTGCCGCGAGCCCCTCGCCGTGCACCAGGGCATCGTAGGCCCGCTCGATGCGGTCCCAGTTGAGGGCGCGATCCATCGCATAGTAGCGGCCCATCACCGAGGCGATGCGCCCGACGCCGAGCTCGGCGAGCTTGCGCTCGAGCCGCTCGAGGTAGACGAGAGCGCTGCGCGGCGGGGTGTCACGGCCGTCGGAGAAGACGTGCACGAACACGCGCGGCAGATCGCGTCGTCGCGCGAGCTCGAGGAGCGCGTAGAGATGCTCCTCGGTCGCGTGCACGCCCTGGTCCTGCACGAGGCCCATGAGATGGAGCGCGCCGCCGTTCCGCTTGCACTGGTCGGTGGCGGCGAGGAGCGCGGGATGGCGGAAGAACTCGCCGCTCGCGATCAACTTGTCGACGCGAACGATCTCCTGCTCGACGATCCGGCCCGCGCCCATGTTGAGGTGCCCGACCTCGGAGGAACCCTGGTAGCCGGGTCGGAGTCCGACCGCCTGTCCGGCGGCCCCGAGCTCGGTATGGGGGTAGGTGGCGAGGAGCTCGTGGAGGACGGGCGGGTGGGCCAGGGCGACGGCGTTGCCCGGATAGTCCCGCCCGATGCCCCAACCGTCGCGGATGATCAGGACCGTCGGTCGCCGCATGAGTGCCGTTTAACCAATGCTCGGGGCCGCTGTCCAATTGGCCGTGACTTTCGCCGTCGCTTGGTGCTACGCAAGGGCCATGTTGAAGCGGTGGGAGGTAGAGGGGGGGCTCCGCAGTCTCCAACCCGTGCGCCAGCACCCGCGTCGCGCGCGGCAGGCGCGCTCGGATGCGCGCCGCCGGGTGCGGAACACCGTCGCGCTGTTGGTCGCGATCGGCATGGTCGCGGTGCTGGGAGCGGCACGGATGGTGTCGACGTCGATCGCGTCGCTCGCGGGCCGGCAAGACAGCGAGTGGGGCGACGACTACGTGGGAAACTACCACATCCGCCGCAGCGCACCGCTCTTCCCGCCGATCAAGCGGCACGGCTGGAGGGCGCGCGCCGCGCGCGATCCGATCACCGGCCAACGATCGAAGCTCGCGCTCGAGTGAGCGGACGGTCCGCCGTCAGCGCCGACTCGCGTCGAGGAAGGCGACGATGCGTTCGGCGATCTCCTCGCCCTTGTCCTCTTGAAGGAAGTGTCCGGCGTCCTCGATGACGACGAGCGCGCCGGCGTGCGGCATGCGGCGTTCGAAGACTCGACCCGCCGGAAGACCCAGCACCGGGTCCTTGTCCGAGAACATCAGGAGGCAAGGCTTCGTCCAACCCTCGAGCGTCTTCCACGCCTCGCGATTCGCCGCCGCCCCCGGATCGTCGGGGGCGATCGGCACCAAGAGCGGGAAGCGGTGCGCGCCTTCTTTGTAGCGGCGGTCGGGGTAGGGCGCGTCGTAGGCGGCGAGGATCTCCGGCGTCCGCCGCGACTCCTGCACGATCGAGCGGCCGAAGAGGGCCCCGACGGGGAGGTCGGGTGTGGTGCGCGCGTACTCACGCCAGGCGAGAAAGCCCGGGCCGACCGCTTCCTCGCCGGTCGGAAGGGCGGTGTTCATGATGACGAGCCGCGCGAAGCGCTCGGGAAGCTGCCCCGCGAGCTGGAGACCGAGGAGACCGCCCCAGTCCTGGCAGACGAGCGTGATCGCGTCGAGGCGGAGCGCATCCATGAAGCCGAGCACGGCATCGCGGTGCATCGCATAGGAGTAGTCGTCCGGCTCGGTGAACTTGTCGGACTTTCCGAAGCCGAAGAGATCGGGGACGACGACGCGCGCCCGCCGCGCCATGATCGGGATCATGCGACGATAGAGAAAGGACCAGCTCGGCTCGCCGTGCAGGCAGAGGATGGTCTCGCCGCGGCCCTCGTCCAGGTAGTGCATGCGGGCCTCGCCGCTGCGTCCGACCGCCGCCGCCAAGTCGACGTAGTGCGGGGCGAACGGATAGTCGGGTAGGTCGGCGAAACGCTCCTCCGGTGTGCGCAGCACGGCCATCGCGAGGTCCTCCTCGCGCATCTATAAGGCAGGACCCCGGCCGACGGAAGCCACTGCACCGCTCACACGCCCTTGAAGAGCGCGTTCGTCGCCTTGACGTCGACGCGCTCTTCGAACAGCGCCTCCGAACGCCCGTGGCGCAGGAAGTCGGTCGCCAGGCGGCGCACGCGCGCGAGTGCGGCGGCCGCGATCGCGGCGCCGGCGCTCAGCCGCCGCGCACCGAGCGCGCGCAGCTCCGTCGCCGCCGGCAGACCGGGAAGCGCCATCACGTTCAACGGCAGCGGGTCGATCGCCGCGGCGACGGCGCGGATGTCGGCTGCGTCGAGGATGCACGGGACGAACACGCCGTCGCATCCGGCGTCGCGGTAGCGGGCCGCGCGCGCGATCGTGGTCTCGACGGCGCGTTCCGCCGGGGCGAGCTTGCGGAGAAAGACGTCGACGCGCGCGTTGACGAAGAGGTCGATTCCGGTACGCGCCGCGACGCGCTTCACGGCAGCGATCTTCGCGCACAGCAAGTCGGGAGTCCCCGCGCCGTCCTCGAGATTGATGCCGACCGCGCCGGCGTCGATCACCGCGCCGACGACGTCGCCGACCGCGGCGGGATCGTCCGCGTAGCCACCCTCGGCGTCGACCGTCAGCGGCACCCGCAGCACGCGCGCGATCTCCGCGACCGCCGTCGCGAGCACGCTCGGCGGCAGGGCGTTGCCGTCGGGATACCCGCGCGCCCACGCGAGCGCCGCGCTGCTGGTCGCGATCGCCGGCGCCCCGCATTCTTCGATGATCCGCGCGCTGCCCGCGTCCCACGCGTTGGCGAGGACGAGCAACCGCCCCGGCGCATGCAACTCGCGAAAGGCCGCACATACACTTCGATCCGCAATGCTCATTCGATTACCTCCCGTACCGCGCACAATATCGGCACCGCCCCCCTGACGCTGGCCACTTTCGGACTCGATCGGTGAATCATCTTGACTGTCGCCGGCAAACACGAGACACAGTCGGCCCTGGTGGCGGCTCCAAGCGCACAAGAGTTGCGGGGCGCGATCGGCATCCTCGCGGAACGCCTCGGCTACGGGAAGCTGCACGACCGCCTGGTGCGCTTGAACGCGTTCGTGTCACGGCGCAAGCCGGCGTCGCCCGAGCTCCTTGCCGATCGCATCTACAGCCTGAGCGGCGGTCTGCGACGCCAGGTGCCGGCGACGCTCGCCTTCCACACCGTTTGGTCGGAGACCTTCGCGAGCGCGATCGGCGAGGAAAACGACAAGAAGCTCGAGGGCATCGCCGACCGCATCAACGCGACGCTCACCGCCGACGAGCGCGGTGTGCGCGACGGGCGCGAAGCCGAGCTCGATGCGGCGATCGGCGAGTACGAGCAGGTCCTCGCGGCGGCGATCGGTCCGGACGCGGCCCGGCTCGACATGGTATTGAAGGCGGTACCGGCCGTCGTCGAGCGCCTGCGCGCGCGGCCGCTTCCCGCTTCCGCGCCGCCCTCCACGACGGCCGCGAAGACGACCGCGACCGCCGAGACGGCGCCCGCCGAGTAGCATGGCGCGGGTCGCGACCGGCGCCGGCGAGCTCGTCTACGAGGAGCTCGGCGGCGGACCACCCCTGCTCTTCATCAGCGGCACCAGTTTCGACCGCAGCATGTGGGGCGGGCAGGTCGCGCACTTCATGGGACGCTACCGCTGCGTGACCTTCGACAACCGCGACGTCGGCGAGAGCGCGCTCGCGTCCGGCGCCTACACGCCGCGCGACATGGCCGCGGACACCCTCGCCCTGATGGACGCGCTCGGGCTCGAGCACACGCACGTCGTCGGGCACTCGCTCGGCGGCGCCGTCGCGCAGGAGCTGGCGCTCGCCGTGCCGGCGCGCCTGCGCTCGCTCGTGCTCGTCGATACCTGGGCACGCAACGACGACTACACGCGCGGGCTTTTCCGTACGTGGCAACGGGTACGGGAGCGTTGCGATACCCGCGAGTTTCTCGAGAGCGCGACGCTCTTCGGCCTCGGCCACACCTTCCTCAACACGGTCGGGCTCGAGACGCTCGTCGGCATGTACGCCGCCGCGCCCCACCCACAGGATCCGCACGGATTCGTGCGGCAGGTCGATGCCGATCTCGCGCACGACACCGCCGACCGTCTCGGCCGGATCGCGTGTCCGACGCTCGTCATCGCCGGCGAAGAAGACACGATCTTCTTCCGCGAGCACCACGACATGCTCGCCGCGGGCATTGCGGGCGCGCGCCTCGTCATGCTTCCGAAGACCGGGCACATGCCTCCGGTCGAGAGCGCCGACGCCTTCAATCGCGAGCTGGAACGTTTTCTCGCCGCGCTCGCCTGACCGCGGCCGACGCCGCAGGAAAAGCGGCGGTGCGCTTATGCCTGCACGGCGAAGAGGTGCCAGCGATCGGGCACGCCCTTGAGCTCGTGCTCGCCGCGGTCGGTGAAGTGGAGATCGGAACCGACGACGAGATCCTTCACCGTCCGCGAGACCAGCACCTCGCCGGCACCGGCCATCGCCGCGACGCGCGCGCCGATGTGGACGGCGAGCCCGCTCAAAGCGTCGCCCCGCCTCTCGCACTCGCCGGTGTGAACGCCGGCGCGAATATCGAGCGCCAGCGGACGCAGCGCATCCGCCGCGGATACGGCGCACTGCACGGCGCGGGCGGGGCCGTCGAACGTGGCGAGGAATCCGTCGCCGGTGCGATTGACCTCAGTGCCGCGGTAGCGGACGAGCTGGCGGCGCATGACGGTGTCGTGGCGCTCGAGCAGCTCGTTCCAGCGGCGATCACCGAGCTCGGCGGCGCGGGTCGTCGAGCCGACGATGTCGGTGAAGAGCACCGTGGTGAGGATCCGGTCCGAGTCCGGCGGGTGCCGCGCCCCGGTCAGGAACTCTTCGATCACGTCGAGCATGTGCGAGGTGTCGCCGCTCATGAAGGGGACGTGGATGTTACCGGGTAGCTCCACGAGGCGAGCCCCGGGGATCATCGCGGCGAGCATGCGCCCACCCTGCACCGGAATGGCGATCTCATCCGTGCGATGGAGGACGAGCGTCGGTACTCGCACCGACGCGAGGATCGGTCGTGTGTCGATCGCGCCGAGAGACTTCCACAGTGAGAGCGCCATGCCCGGACTCGCGCAGCTGCGCTGGAAACGTCCCCAGAGCTCGACCGTTGCAGGGTCAGCTCCCGCGCCCGGTATGAAGAGGTCGAGGAGCGCGCCTTTCCCCCAATTGCGCGTGATGTCGTCCGCGCGCTCCCGCATCTGCTGTGGTGTCCAGCCCCACTCACAACCAGGCGCGGCGGTAAAACGTGGCGCGGTGCCATAGAGAACCAATGAGTGGGTGCGCTCGGGATACGTGGCCGCGAACAGCACGCTCGTCGGCCCTCCTTCGGAGATGCCGCAGAGCGCAGCGCGCTCCGACCCCGCGGCATCCATCACCGCGCGCAGGTCGTCCATGCGGTCGTCGAGCGTGGGCGGGGCCGCCACCGGATCGGAGAGGCCGGTGCCGCGCTTGTCCCACAGGATCACGCGCGCGAAGGACGCGAGGCGCTCGAACGCCTCCACGGGTTGGGGAATTTCCCAGATGAGCTCGACGTTCGAAACCCAACCGGGTGTGTACACGAGGTCGATGTCGCCTTCCCCGAACACCTGGTAGGCGATGTGGACGTCGCCCGAGCGGGCGTACTGGGTTTCGGGCTGCTTCATGGCCGGAAGATACGAACCATCGCCGCCCGATTACAAGGCTACAGCAGCGTGCCGCCGAGAATCAGGCTCGCCATCGTGAAGTAGATCACGATGCCGCTCACGTCGACGAGCGTTGCGACGAACGGCGCCGAGGCGCTCGCGGGGTCGAAGCCGAGGCGTCGCAAGAAGAGCGGTAACATCGAGCCGGCGAGCGTGCCCCAGGTGACGACGCCGATCAGGCTCGACGCCACCGTGCACGCGATCAGAAAGGAGTGCGTGCCGTAGGTGTGGAAGAACTCCTGCCAGAGCAGGATGCGCACGAAACCGATGGTCGCCAGGATCGACCCGAGCCAGAGGCCGGCGGCGAGCTCGCGCCGCACGACCCGCCACCAATCGCGCAGCCGCACCTCGCCGAGCGCGAGCGCGCGCACCACCAAGGTCGACGCCTGCGATCCCGAGTTGCCGCCGCTGCTGATGATGAGCGGGACGAAGAGGGCGAGGACGACGGCGCGCGCGATCTCGCTCTCGAAGCGGCCCATGGCGGTCGCCGTCAGCATCTCGCCGATGAAGAGCGCCGAGAGCCAGCCGGCGCGCTTGCGGACCATCGTCGCGAAGCCGACCTCGAGATACGGCGCCTCGAGCGCCGCCATGCCGCCGAACTTCTGGATGTCCTCGGTCGCTTCTTCTTGCACGACGTCGACGATGTCGTCGACGGTGACGATGCCTTTCACGTGGCGCGCGTCGTCGAGGACGGGGATGGCGAGGAAGTTGTGCTCTTGGAAGAGCCGGCTCAACGCCTCCTGGTCCATTTCCTCGTGCGCGGTGACGACGTCGGTGTGCATGATGTCGCGCACCGTCTTCGTCGGCGGCGCGAAAAAGAGCTCACGGAAGGAGACGACGCCGAGGAGGCGCTGCTCGGGGTCGAGGACGTAGACGTAGTAGATCGTCTCCAGGCGCTCGCGCGCCTGGCGGCGGAGGTAGGTGATCGCCTCGTCGACGCTCATCTCCGGACGGAGACGCGCGTAGTGCGGGTTCATCAGGCCGCCGGCGTCGTCCTCGGCGTATGCGAGCAGCGCCGCGACCTCCTTGTGTGACGACTCGTCGAGGAGCGCGAGCAGGCCGTCGCGCTCTTCTTCGGGTGCGGCCTGGATCACGTCCGCGGCGTCGTCGAGCGGGAGGAGGCGCATCCAGAAGCGACGCTCGCTCGACGTCGTCGTCAAGATGAGCTCCGCCTGGTCGCGCGCCGGCAGCGACATCAGGAAGTCCTCGGCCTCGGGATGCGGGAAGAGGCGCAGGCCCTCGAGGCGCTCCTCGGGGGAGAGCACCGCCCACGCTTCCTGGAGTTCCGAAGTGGCGACGCTCTTCTCGCGCGCCTGTTCGCCGCCGAGGGCGGTCATGCGACGCGCCTCTCCGCCCGACGGACGTGATCGACAAACGCGAATGCGAAATGTGCCACGCAAAGACCTCCTGCCGCCCGTGCCGGCGAGAGATCGAGGTGGCCGGCGGGACTACTGAGGACGACGTTGACCGTCGCTACTCATATTCGACTCGTGCCTATCGCAAGTTCACGTCGTCGTCCAGCAAGGGATGCGACGGCGCCGATCCGATCGTCGCCCCGTTCAAAACGCGTGGACGGCCGGACATTGCTGAACGGGACTCAGGGGAGGAGCGCCGCAAGTCCGCGATCCGCCGATCGTGCGCGCATGGAACGTTTCATGCTGTTCGCCATGGCATCTCACGATTGTCCAGGAGGAACCATGAGCACGCATCGGATGGTGAAGGACGGTACCCGCAAGCCCGCCAAGCGTCTTCTGGCCACGGGTCGCAAGATCAACGGGACGTGGGAGGTGAAGACGTTCCTGCGCGTCGCCAACGACGCGCGCGAACCCTTCTGGCAATCGACCGCGGCCCGTCCTCGGTGAGGTCACTGCACGATGCCCGTGCGCACCGCGAAGCGGACGATCTCGGCGGTGTTGTGCAGGTCGAGCTTCTCCATGACGTGCTTGCGGTGACTCTCGATGGTATTGATGCTGAGCGAGAGGATGCGCGCGATCTCTTTGTTGGTCTTGCCCTCGGAGATGAGCTGCAAGACCTCGCGCTCGCGGCCGGTGAGGCGTGAGAGCGGGTCGTCGGCGGCGCCGGAGCCGGAGTCGCTCAAGTAGCCGTCGAGCAGCACCTTCGAGACCGAAGGGCTGAAGTACGATCCGCCACGGGCGAGGGACTTCACCGCCTTGATGAGGTCGAGGTCATCCGAGTCCTTGAGAAGGTAGCCCTTGGCGCCCGCCTTCAGCGCCTGGCGCACGTAGATGTCGTCGGAATGCATCGAGAGGATGAGCACGCTCACGCCATCGGTGCTTTTCATGATCTGGTTGGTCGCCTCGATGCCGTTCAGGCCGGGGAGGCCGATGTCGATCACGACGACCGTCGGACGCAGGCGCTTCGCGGACTCGACGGCGCTCCGGCCGTCGCCGACCTCGCCCCCGATCTCGATCTCGGGGTCGGACTCGAGGATCTTGCGCAAGCCTTGGCGTACGACGTTGTGATCCTCGACGAGCAGCACGCGAATCTTGCTCATGGCGGCTGGTTCCCCTCAGGTGACGAGTAGGGAGAGTACGAAACCGACCATGAAGGCGAGCGCCTCCCAGAAGAACCGCAGTGGCGGGGGGGCGTCGAGCGCGCGTGTGAGGCGCGCGAGCACGACGTCGTCCGGAACGTTGCGCGGATGGCCGGCGGGGTCGGGCAAGATGCCGGCCTCGAAGAGGTGCTTGCTCGCCCGAAAGGCCTCGACCTGACGTGCCCATTCCTCGAGCGCACGCTCACCCTCACGTACCTCGCTCGCCAGGCGGCCGAGCTCCGTGTCATCGATGCTCCCGAGCGCGAGGTCGAGAACGTGCAGCAACTCCACCGCCTGCCCGACCGATGCGAGCCGCGCCGAACGATCCTGGTCCTCCCGCTCCTGCGCCGGAGGGGACCCGGGGTGTGTAACGGCAGCTTTGGTCCCCATGTATACGTCAACGGTGCTCCCGTACTTGGGCGACAATTGCAAGCCAAAAACGTCGCAACGTCGGTCCGGGGGCGGGCGGACCTTGCGCGGGGACGGCCGGTGGGGCGGAATTTCAGATCAACTCGTCGTCGTCCTCCGCGCCGACGTCCTCGTCGAAGTCGTCCAGGTCGTCCGCCCTGCGCGACCCTAGCGCAAGTGAGGGTTGCACTTCCTCGTCCCGGTT
>JBGOSW010000085.1:0-17298 GCA_041476145.1 Binatia bacterium | reverse complement strand
TCGTCTTCAAGAAGCCGCTCAGCAAGATGCAGGTGACGCAGTTCAAGCTCGTCGAGATGCTCACCGAGATCACCGCCGCGCGCGAGCTCACCCATCACTGCATCCGCAAGCGCATCCGCAACGAGGACGCGACGATGGAGATCTCGATGGCGAAGCTCTTCTGCGGCCGCATGGCGCGCTACGTCGCCGACGAGTGCATCCAGCTGCACGGCGGCTTCGGCTACATGAAGGAAAGCAAAGCCGGCCGCGCCTTCGTCGACACCCGCCTGATCTCGATCGGCGGCGGCGCCGACGAGGTGATGATCCACTACATGGCGAAGATGCTCGGGCTGTGACCGGCGTGCACGGCGCCGAGTGGCACCGTGGTGAGGGGGATCACGCGGCGCGTGAGCGGATTGACCATGAGGGCGAGTGTCTCGAGCGTCACAGCGCCGAGAAGCGGTCCGTCGTCGGCCTCGCCGAGGACGACCGGCGACGTCGCCGATCGTCCCGCGAGCTCGATCCTGCATTCCGACACCCCGCGTGTGATCGTACTGCCATCGGCGAGCGCGAGCTCGAGCGTGCGGGCTGGCTTGAGACGCAGCGCATGCCACAGGCGTGCGGGCAAGACGGTGTAGAGCGCGCCGGTATCCACCATGAACCGGACCGTCGTTCCTTTGCCGCGACCTACGCGTACGATGCCGTCGACGTATGCGATCCCCATGGCGCGTCGAGCGTAGCAGCGGCGATGCGACCCACCAAGTGTCACGCGGCGGTACGAATAGCGGGCCCTCGGGGAGCGGCCGGGATTCACTCCCGGCCGCGACGCTCATCGCGAGCACAGCGAGCGGGAGCGTAGTCGATTGACGACGCTCGTCACCGGCGCGACCGGCACGGTCGGGCACGCGATCGTCCGCGCCCTCCTTGCACGCGGGCGGCACGTGCGTGCGCTCGTCCGCGACGTCGCGCGCGCCCGGATGTGCGTGCCCGCGGCGGTCGAGCTCGTCGCCGGCGACGTGACCGACGCGCCGTCGGTCGGCCGTGCCGTTGCCGGGTGCGCGGTCGTCTACCACGCCGCGGGACTCCCCGAGCAGTGGCTCCCCGATCCGCGCCGCTTCGACGCGGTGAATGTCGGCGGCACGCGCCATCTCGTCGAGGCGTCGCTCGCCGCAAGCGTCTCGGCATTTCTCTACACGAGCACGATCGACGTCTTCACCATGCACCCGGGCGTCGAGTTCGACGAGCGTGAGCTCGATCCGCAGCCGAAGGCGACGGCGTACGAGCGCTCGAAGCAGGAGGCCGATCGGCTCGTGACCGACGCGCTCGCGCGCGGGTTGCCGGCGCGCTTCCTGCATCCATCCGGCGTGTACGGACCGGCGCCGGTGACGACCGGCGTGAACGACTTCTTGAAGCGCCTCGTCCACCGCGGGATTCCCATGCTGCTTCCCGGCGGCTTCCCGCTCGTCTTCGCCGACGACGTCGCCGCCGGGCATCTTGCGGCCGAGGAACGCGCAGCAGTCGGCGCGCGCTACATCTTGAGCGAGTCCTACTGGCGTCTCGACGCGATCGCGCGCGCGATCGCGGCGGCGGTGCCGGGTACGCGCGTGCCGCCGATCCTGCCGATGTGGGTGGCGCGCGCCGTTTCCGAGATGGGCGAGCTGGCCGCCCGCCTCACCCGCCGCCCACCGCTCATCCCGAGTGGGCAACTCCACTTCCTTTCCATGGACGTCCGCCCCAGCGCGGCGCGCGCGCGCGCCGCGCTCGACTGGCGCCCGCTCCCCTTCGAAGAAGGCCTTCGCCGAAGCCTAGATTTCACCGCCACTGGTCAGTTTGCCGTGGAGCGCGACGCGAGCTAAAGAGTAGGTCGTGCGCTTCACGACCTACACGGGCTTTACCTGGCCTCGAACGGGGCAGGGGACTGCGTGACGGCGTAGCCGACTATTCGCACCCTCGAAAAAGCCCCGAGAGCCAGGCTCTCGGGGCTTTTTTTTTGAATGGCAGGAGGACGTCATGGCGGAGAAACTCGAGGACCGGAACGTACTCGACATCGTGCCGCTGATCGCGCCACGGGCGGTGAAGAGCGCGCAGCCGCTCAGCGACGCCGCGGCGGCGCTGGTGCTCGAGGCGCGGCAGGGGATTCGCGACGTCTTGCACGGGCGCGACCGCCACCGTCTGCTCGTCGTCGTCGGCCCGTGCTCGATTCACGACGCGGAGGCGGCGTACGAATACGCGCGCCGGCTGCGGCCGGTCGCGGACGCGCTGCGCGACGATCTCCTCGTCGTCATGCGCACGTATTTCGAGAAGCCGCGGACGACCATCGGCTGGAAGGGGCTGGTGAACGATCCGCACCTCGACGGCTCCTGCGACCTCGAGGCGGGCCTGCAGCTGGCGCGCACGATCCTGCGCACGATTCACGAGCTCGGCGTTCCGTGTGGCAGCGAGGTCCTCGATCCGATCACGCCGCAGTACATCTCGGACCTGCTCAGCTGGGCGTCGATCGGTGCGCGGACGATCGAGAGCCAGACGCATCGCGAGCTCGCGAGCGGCCTCTCGATGCCGATCGGATTCAAGAACAGCACCGACGGCGGCTTGCAGGTCGCGCTGCACGCGATGATCTCGGCGCGTCATCCCCATACGTTTCTCGGCATCAACGACGCCGGGGTGACGGCGATGATCAAGACGCAGGGCAACCCCGATCGCCACCTCGTGCTGCGCGGCGGCGCCCGCGGTCCGAATCACACCGCCGCGGACGTCGCGCGCGCCACGGAGCTGGTCGCCGCCGAGGGCGTCGCACGCGCGATCATGGTCGACTGCTCGCACGACAACTCGGGGAAGGACCACACGCGCCAGGGCGCCGTCTGTCGCGACGTGCTGGCGCAGCTCCGTGCCGGGAAGGGCGCGCCCATGGGCGTCCTGCTCGAGAGCAACCTGCATCCCGGCAAGCAGACATGGAATCCGGGGGCGTCGCTCGCCTACGGCGTCTCGATCACCGACGCCTGCATGGGGTGGGACGAAACCGAGCCGCTGCTCTACGACATCGCCGCGGCGGTACGCGCCGGGTCCGCGGCGGCGTAGCGCTCGGGCGCGGTGTGCGCCCAGGTCGGGAAGTTGTCGGGCTCGAGGTCGTGCGCGCCGTACTTGCGACCGGGAGGGCCGGCGCCCCAGCGCGACGTCCACCCCGCGGGGAATCCCCAGTATGGCGGTTGCCATCTGGATCCGGCATGCGCCGCGTAGGCGCGCGCGGTGAGTTCCATCAGCTCGTGCTCCAGGTGCGTGCAGAAGGCGCGCAGCGCGGCGTCGTCGGCGCCGGGTGGAATCCAGTAGGGTCCCGACGCGACGGTGACGCGGTGGTTGAACGGCAGCGGAATCTGCGTGCGATCCCATGTGCGCAGCGTGATGCCACGCCGATACCAGGTTCGCACCGCGACCACCGGCGCGCCGCACGCGCGCGCCACCGCCGCCGCCCCGGGCTTCATGCGGTACACGGGGCCCTGCGAGCCGTCGACGGTGATGCCGTAAATCACCCGCGCCTGCGTGTTCATGTGAGCGATGAGCTCGGGGAGGACGTCGCGCTTGCGCGAGTGGGAGCCGGAGCCGCCGCGCAGGACGACGAAGTTGCAGCGCTCCAGGAGGGCGGTGATCACACGGCCGAAATCGCTGATGCTTGCGAGCGTGTGGCCGCGATAGTGGCGGTAGTTGTAGGCGACGGAGAAGACCTCCTGGTGCCAGAGCACGGCGACGGCGCGGTCGTGGCGCGCGACGCAACCGAGGAGGAGTGCGCTCAAGCCGTCGTCGTGACGCGAAGTCACCTCGACGAGCCACATGTAGGCGACGTAGAGCCGCGGCAGGATCGCGACCGCGAGGCCGATGAAGCGCGCCGCGAGCCAGCGGCGCGCGCGCCTCACCGCGGGCACGCGGGTGCGGTGGGTCGAGCCCGGCGTGTGCGACGCGCCAGGCGGGCGCTCGTCGACAGCCGTGTCGATCACGACTCGACCCGCGCCGGCGCCGCCGGCACCTGATGACGCAGCGCCGGAAAGATACGGCGCGCGAGCGGTGGAATCCCCAGCATCGCGAGCAGGACGACGCCGCCGACGACGCGATCGTCGTCGGCGATCGCGGCGGCCGCGAGACTCGTCCCGAGGAGGAGCGCGAACCACACCAGATCGCCCGCGATCGCCGCCGCCCACCCGAGGAGGCGCGGCACGCGCAGCCCGTTCACCAGCATACCTCCGGTGTAGACGTCGACGCCGAAGCCGACGGTCGCGACCCGAAAGAGCGCCGGCGCCATGCCGGCGCCCGGACGCAAGTCCGCCGCGCTCGGGACGCGGGTTCCGAACATCGCCAGGCGCAGCATGCGCCGCCCCAGCCACTCGAGGGCGGGAATCCGGCGTGCGGCGCGCCGCAGCAGACCGAAGAGGGGATGGCACACCGCCGCGCCGAGAACGTCCGACGCGGTATAGAGGAGGAACGTGAACGCGGGATGGAGCGGCACGTGGCGCGCGAGCAGCACGCCCGCCGGGATCCCCGGGCCGACCGGCGACCAGAAGAGCGCGAACACCAGCATCGTCGGTCCGCCGGGAAAGTGCCGGGCCGCATCGAGCAGCGTGCTCGCACCCGCCGGGCCGCTGAACTGACTGGCATCGGGGAGGACGGTGGGATTGAAGAGGTCGAGCGGACTCATGATCGGGTCGGGCCTGGCATCGATGTACGCGTGGTTGTAGCTCGGAACGCCGGTGCGGGCCAGCTATCATGCCGCCCGTCGAATCAAGGAGGACGCGCATGCACGCGATGTGGGCTCACATGTTCGATCTGTCGCTGCCGGTGCTGGAGAAGATCCTGCGGCCGGTGGTGGTGTACGTGTTCTTGGTCGTCGGGCTGCGGCTCGCCGGCAAACGCGAGCTCGCGCAGCTGAACGCCTTCGACCTCGTCGTCCTGCTGACGCTCTCCAACACCGTGCAGAACGCGATCATCGGCGACGACACCTCGGTGACGGGCGGGATCATCGGCGCCGCGACCTTGCTGGCGGTGAACTACGCCGTGGTGCGCTTCCTCTACGGTCACAAGCGGCTCGACCGTCTCGTCGAGGGCGACGCCACCGTCCTGATCGAGAACGGCGCCATCCATCACGATCGCTTGCGGAAGGAGCTGGTGACGATCGCGGAGTTGGAGATGACCGCGCACAAGCAGGGCTTCGCCTCGCTCGACGACGTCGACCGCGCCGTCCTCGATCCGGGCGGCACAGTGTCGTTCGTCGGCAAGAAGCCGAGCGTCGGGGCGACGCGCCACGACGACGTCATCGCCCGTCTCGACGAGATCGCACGCCGGCTCGCCGCGCTTCAGGCACGCGCCACCTGACCGCGGCGCGCCGGCTCAGTTCAGCGCCGCAACGCCATGTCGCGTCGGCATCGCGTGCCATCCTCGTCAGGGTTTCATCGCGGCCGCGGGAGTGCCCAAGACGCGGAACCCGAAGGCCCGTGCTGCGATCGCGAGCTCGCGATCGTGGGTGGCGAGGCTCACGTCGTCCCCCAGCATCCGAGCGAGGAGCGCGCTCGCGAGGTGTACCGCGTCGAGGGCGCCCAGCGCCGTTGGAAACGGCTCGGCGGCGCGCGCGAGCACGGCGCGATTCATCGGGATCAGCTGGAATCCATCCAACTTCTCCAAGAGCGCCGCTCGCTGCTCCGCTACCTCGGCGTCGGGAAGCTGAAACCTGAGACGGGCTCGGTCGATCGTCCGCAGACACTCGAGACGTACGAGCTCGCTCGAGATCGGCTGGGTGATGCGGCGCCATTCGCGGAGCGGTGCGGGCTCCACGAGCACGATGCGGAGCACCACGGACGCGTCCACGTACGCCCTCATCGCTTCCGCCGATCCTCCATCAGGAGCTCCAGCGAGCTCACCGGCCAGCGTGCAGGGCGATGGCGCCTCCCCCGCACCTCCGCAAAGGGCCGCTTCGCGGGCTGGATGACGACGACAGGCGCCGGTCCCGGGACGGGGATGATGCGGGCGATCGGCCGCTTCCGATCGGTCACCTCCAGCTCGGCACCAGCCTCGACGGCGCGCAAATGCTTCGAGAGATGATCCTTGAGCTCCGCGATCTTCACGCGCTTCATGGCCACATCTAGCCACGTCGTCGCGGCGCCGTCAAGCCGCGAATTTGGCCCATCTCCACTACCCCGGCGTCATCGCGCGCCAGCGGCGCGCATCTCACGCGAGCAGTAGAGAATTCCGGCGGCGCCGAGCGTGCCCATGGCGGCCAGCACGAACGCCGTCGGATAGCCCATGCGCGCCGCCACCACGCCGAGGACGGTCGGGCCCGCCCACAGGCCGAGGCTGAATGACCCGGTGAAGATCGCGACGATCCGGCCGCGCTCGTGCGGCGCGGCCGCGCTCACCGCGAGGGCGTTGATCGCGGGATAGAACACGCCGTGCGCGAGCCCGAAGATCGCGCCGAAGACTTCGAGCATGCCGGGACGCATCACTGCCATGCCGAGAATGACGCCGGCGTAGAGCAGGAGGGCGCCGAGCGCGACGCGATGGCGCCCGAAGCGATCGGGCACGTGGCCGAAGGCGACGCGCACGAGGAGTGCCGCCGCGGCGTAGGCGACGAAGAAGCCGCCGACGCGCTCGCGTCCGAGCGCGAGCGCGTACGGTTGTTGGAAGGTGAAGACGGCGCCGAAGGCGGCGCCGGAGAGCGCGAGGATGATCGCGTACTCGCGCGCCAAGCGGCCGCGCAGCAGCACCAGCAGCCCGCCGCGCTGCACGGCCCCCCGCGCCACCGTCGCGTGCGGCGTCGCGGGCTCGCGGATGCGTGTCGCCAGCGCCGCCGAGCAGAGTGCGGCGAACGCCGCCAGCAGGAAGACCGCCCGCCATCCCACGGCCGCGGCAAACGGCTCGGCGACCGCCGGCGCGAGCGCGTTCATGATCAGCATGCTCGCCCCCGAGAGACCGAGCGCTTGGCTCAAGCGCTCGTGCGGCACGAGCTCCGTGATCAGGACGCCGACCGACGTCACCACGAGCGCGTACGAGATCCCTTGCAACACGCGCAGCATCTCGATCAGCGGGCCGAGCGTGTGCACGCGCGTGAAGCCGAGCGCGCCGACGCTCATGGCGAGCGCGCCGAGGCTCATGGCGTGCCGGCGCGGCAATCGGTCGATCCACCCCGCCGCGACGACCGTGAACGCGACCGTCGCGACGCCGAGGATGCCGACGACGAAGCCGATCTCGGCCGGACCCGCCGCCAGCTCCTGCATGAGAAACGCCGGCAGCAGATAGAACGTCGAGAACGCGAACCCCCACGTCGAGGCGACGGCCAGCACCAGGACGACGTCGGCGGTGAGCCAACGCTCCGGGGCCGTCGGTAACCCGGGATCGATGCGGTCTTCTCGTCTGACGATGCGTAGGGTGCTCATCGAGTTCTCCGTTCCGTCGCCGCGGTTCCGAAGAGGCTCGTGAGCGATCCCACGAAAAAGCCCCTCCGGCCTCGCGGCGGGAGGGGCTTGGAAGCCGATGCTGGTGGTCGCTACCGCAGCATGGACCGTTCCGTCCCCTCGCGCCGGATGGCCTTTCGGCCGGCGCGCCACGTGACGATGACGAACGAGCGATGCTGGATCACAATCATGGAGCGTGCATGTAGCCACAGACGCCGCGCCAACGCAACTCCGCGCGCCGGACGTTCGGTCGGGGACTCACGCGTCGGCGAACGTCGCCATCACCGGTGCGTGGTCGCTGGTGCCGACGTCGCGCAGGACCGGACAGGCGGTCGCACGCGCGGCGAGGCGCTCGCTCGCGAGCACGTAGTCGATCCGCCAGCCGATGTTCCGCTGCCGCAAGTTTCGCCACGGCGCCCACCAAGTGAAGAGGTTGTCGTTGTCGGGGTCGAGGGCGCGACCGACGTCGACGAGGCCGTGGGCGAGCAGGCGTTCGAAGAGCGCACGCTCCTCCGGTCGCTGGCCGATGCCGTCGGGCTTGCGCTCCTTCGGGTGCACGTCACGCTCGCTGCGAGCGACGTTCAGATCGCCGCAGACGACGAGGGTCCGGCCGGCGTCGTGCATCGCCGCGGCGTAGCCCTCCAGCGCCCGTATGAAGGCGATCTTCGCGGCGTAGTCCTTGCCGCCGTTCGGGACGTATACCGAGGCGACGACGAGGTCGCCGAGCGTCGCCTCGACGATGCGCGTCTCGTGATCGAAGGCGGGATGCGAGAAGGTGGGGCGCTCCGGAAAGCGCTCCTTGCTGACGTGCAGGCCGACCCCCGAGTAGGCGCCGGCGCCGTGCCAGTAGCACCAGTAACCGGCGAGGTCGCCGAGCGTCTCCGGCACCTGCTCCGGCTTCGCCTTCAGCTCCTGGAGGCACACGACGTCCGGCCGATCGCGCGCGATCCACTCCAGTACCTGCACGTGCCGTGCGCGAATCCCATTCACGTTCCAGGTGGCGATCTTCATCGCAGCGGCATTCTAGTGAGCCTGGCGCCGATCTCGCAATGCGTGGCGTGAACGCGCGCGCCGTAACGACTACAATCGACAGCGATGACCATCGAAGGCGCGACCGCGGTGCGTGTGTTCGCCGGGCTGCGCGTGCTGCTGCGGCGCGCGAGTCTCGCGGAGATCCTCATGCTCCGGCACGCCGAGTTACGTCCCGGTCTGCCGCGCGCGAGCGCGGAGTTCGCAGCCGACGCGGAAACCGCGACGCGGCACTTCGGTGCCTTCGTCACCGCCACCTCCGCACGCGCCGCGGCGGCGGTCAGGGAGGCCGTCGCGTGCGCCTCGTTCATGGCGGAGCCCGACGCGGGTGAGGCCGCCTACCGGCTCCGCGGCATGGCGACGCGCGCCGACGTCGCGCGCCGCGGTATCGGCGGCGCGCTCCTGCGCTTCGCGCTCAGGGAAGTCGTGGTGCACGATCACGCGCGCCTCTTCTGGTGCAACGCGCGTCTCGTCGCGGTGCCCTTCTACCGCCAAATGGGATGGCGGATCGCGTCGGAGGTATTCGACGTTCCCTCGGTCGGGCCGCATCGCACCATGACCTTTCGCGTCTCGTCGGGCGCCGAGCTTCGTCTCGAGCGCGACGGTACGCCCGCGTAGGTCAGATCCTTCGCGGCGATGGCCCTCACTCGTCGGCCGGCCAGCCGTACGCCGCGAGGAAGCGGTGCAGACGCGGGTCGTCGCGGGAGAGCGGCGGCAGCCACTCACCGACGAGCGTGCGCGTCCACCAGGCGCCGCTCGGATCGTCGGCGGGCGCGAAGGCGTAGCGGTAGAAGCGCGCGCGGATGAAGCGTGGCGGCGCGTCCGGGAACGGGTTGCCCGCGAGCAGCGACAACGCGCCGGCGTCGTTGTGCAGCAGCTTCCACACCAGGTGGAGTGTCCACGGATAGCGATCCGGTGTCGACATCGCGGCGAACCAGATCTGCCAGTCGAGGCGAGGCTGGTAGGGCGCGACCACGCACGGCCGGCGCATTGGATCGCCCGGCTTGCACGGGAACTCGTACGCTCTCCAGTGGGCGTCGTCATCGGGCACGGCGTCGGTGGTTCCCTCGAAGACGATCTCGTCGCGCGTGCGGCCGACGCTCCCGAAGGCGCCGTAGGTGTTGACGAGCGAGAACGGATCGAACGACGTATTCATCACCTGATGCGTCGCGAGCAGGTTGCGGACGGGACCGATGCTGAGAAGCGCGACGAGCACGACCAGCGCCGCGACCGCCAGCTGCTGCGCGCGCGCCGGGCGCGCCGTCGCGGCGGCACGCCCGGCGGCGCGGCCGAGGCCGGCGGGCAAGACGCGGCGGAGAAGACCGTCGTCGAAGCAGGCGAGGAGCGGTACGATCGTCAGCCAGTTCAGGAACGAGAGATTGCCGCTCAGGATGAGGATGATCTGCAGGGCGAGCATCACGGCGCCGGCGACGTGACGCGCACGCCGCGGCCCGAACGCGAACCACGGCGCGACGAGCTCAGCGGCGTGGTTGAAGAGCACGCCGAGCTGGTGAAACCAGCGCGGCATGAAGTGTAATGTCCGGCTGAGCGGATTCGGGATCGGCTGCGTCTCGTAGTGGTAGTAGAGGCAGGTGAGCGTCCGCCAGCACGAATCACCGCGCAGCTTGATGAGCCCGGCGCCGAGCATGATGCGGACGATCAGCCAGCGATAGAGCCAGATCACGGCCACGGGCGGCGGGCGACGCGGAAAGGGCCGCGCGTCGAGCAACGGACAGAGGAAAACGGCGAGAAAGCCGGTCTCGCAGAGCTGAATCTCCCAGCCGTAGCCGTACCAGTCCTGGCCGATGTGGATGAACGAAAGATAGAGCGCCCACAGGAACGCCATCACGAGCGCGTTGGCGAAGCCGAGCGCGACGACGAGCGAGAGCGCGACGCCCGTCCACGCGGCGACGACGAGGAGCGGATCGGCCGTGCTCACCCAGAAGACGGTCGGCAACCCCAGAACCCGATCGAGCGGCGACCCGAGCCGCACGCCGACGCGCGCGAGAAACGCGGCCGCCGGCAACAGACCGTGCGAGCCGATGAGCGGCAGCACCTGCCGTGCGAGCGAGAGGAACGCCGCGAAGTAGACGACGCCGAGAAGCCGGAGGATCACGAAGCGGGTCAGCCAGTACGTCGGTGGCGCGGCTGTATGGGCGTCGTCGATGGGCGCATCGGGCGACACGCGTTCCGTGGCCGGCTGCACGTGTGGAGACCTAGCGGTGCGGTGGGTACGACGTCAATTTGGGTGCGCCCGTCCGCGTCCCCGCGTTGACGGTGCGCCCCGCCGCGACGTAAGGACCGGGAACGCGTGATCGCCCTCGAATCCCCATCGGCCGCGGCGCCGCGCGCCCTCTGCCTGCGCTGCCTGCGCCCGGCCGCCGTCTGCTACTGCGTCCACCTGGCGCCGATCGCGAGCGCGACGCACGTCGTCTTTCTGCAACATCCGCGCGAGAGCCGCTTGGCGATCGGCACCTGCCGCATGGCGCACCTCGCGCTCGCGGGCTCCGAGCTCCACTGCGGGGTGAGCTTCGAGGCGCACCCGCGCGTGCGCGCGCTCGCCGCCGACCGCGGCGGCGGCGTCGCCGTGCTCTATCCGGGCGGGGACGCGCGCGAGCCCGAGGCGCTCGGCGACGGCACGCCGCGCACGCTCATCGTCCTCGACGGTACCTGGCGCCAGGTGCGCGCGATGTGGCGGGCAAATCCGTCGCTGCATCGGTTGCCGCGCATCGGCTTCATGCCGGCGTCGCCCGGCAACTATCGCATTCGGCGCGAGCCGGCGCCGCACTGCCTCGCGACGGTCGAGGCGGTGGTCGAGGCACTCGGCCGGCTCGAGCGCGCGCCGTCGCGCTTCCGGCCGATGCTGCGCGCCTTCGATCAGATGGTCGAGACGCAGCTCGTCTACCGGACGCTCAAACCCGGCGTGCCGTGGCGCCGCCGCAAGCGCCGGCGCCAACCGCAGGTGAGCGCGGCGCGCCTCGCGCTACGGGCGCGGCGCGCCGATCTCGTCGTCGTCTACGCCGAGGCCAACGCGCATCCGATCGGCGGCGACGTCGCGGCGGCGCCCGAGCTCGCCCACCTCGTCGCCTGCCGTCCCGCGAGCGGCGAGCGCTTCGCGGCGATCGTCGCGCCGCGAGGTGCGCTCGCGCCGTCGACGCCGCACCATCTCGAGCTCAGCGCCGCGTGCCTGCGCGCCGGCGAGGATGCCGCCGCGGCGGTGGCGCGCTGGCGGGTGTTCACCCGGCCCGCCGATTTCCTCTGTGCGTGGGGATGGCGCACCAGCGATCTGCTGCGCGGCGCGGGAGATCAGGCGCGCGCCGTGTTCGACCTGCGCGCTGCGGTCACGCGCGAGCTCAACCGGCGTACCAGCGGCATCGAGGGCGCCGCCGCGGCGCTTCGCGGTGAGGGCGCGCTCACGGTGCCGTGGACGGAGGGCCGCGCCGGACGGCGGATCGCCGCGCTCAGCGACGTCGTCGAACGCCTCGCCGGGTAGGCGCGGCGTTCAGGCCGCGACGCGCGACGTCGCGAGGCGCAGCACCTCGAGGTAGCCGTTCGCGAAACATCCCGCCGGCAGCAGGTCGCGCTCACGCAGCACGCGGTGCAGCTTCGGGAGATTGTGGTGCGGTACGGTCATCATGAGGTGGTGCTCGTAGTGGTAGTTCACCAGGTTCGGCGCGAGCAGCAGGCGCTCCCACCAGCGCGCGCGCGTCGTCCGGGTGTTGCGCAAGGGGTCGAGCTGGTCGGGTACGACCGAGTGTTCGGCGATCGAGCGGATCCGCGTCACCAGGCGATAGGTCGTGAGCCACGCGACCACCCAGAGCAGGTAGAGCGCGGGATGTCCGGCGAGCGTGAGGACGGCGAGAAGGACGGCGTTGGTGATCGCGACCGGCACGATCTTCCGCCAGCCGACGTCGGCACGGTCGCCGCCGCTCAAGCCGAACTCGCGCTGCGAGCGGCGCCGGCCGAGACCCATGTCGCGCTTGTAGACGAGGATCGCCTGCTTGATGCCGGTCTGCCCGGACAGATCGCGCCAGACCTTGCGGCGGAAGCTCGCCGGCGTGATCGGGAACGGCGTGACGAGACCGAGATCGGGATCCTCGACGGTGCCGGTCTTGGCGTGATGCGTCAGGTGGTACAGGCGATAGGGCGCGGTGTCCGTCCACACCGGATACGCCGCGAGCCAGTTGCCCGCCCAATCGTTCCACGCCCGGCTCTTGAAGAGCGTGCGGTGCGCGGCCTCGTGCATCACGACCGCGAAGCCGAGTTGGCGCGCGCCGATCACGAACAGCGCCATCACGATCGTCAATACGTTCGGTCGCCAAGCGACGAGCGCCATCGCGGCGAAGATGAAGAGCCAGTTGCTCGCGATCATCCACCACGAGCGCAGCGGATCGATCGTGAGCAGCACCTTGCGTTGCTCGACCGGGATCACCTGCCGCCAGAGCGGCACCATGGCATCGGAGGCGGACGGGGCGGCGGCTGCGGAACGGGTTTCAGCGGCTGCGGAATCCATGGGGGTCACGCGGCTCCTCCAGCGGCAACGGCGCGCTCGCCGTCGCCACGCATCAGGCGCAGATCGACAGGGGAACGACGACTCGGCGCGCCGTGCTCACGCATGAACGGCCGCCAGCAGTCGCGGCCGATGCGGTCGTAGCGGCGCATCGCCTGCACCAGCGCGCGCCGCTCGGCGGTCGATAGAATGGGCTCGGGTAACAGCGGATCGAGAACGAGCTGGCGAATGGCGCGGCCGCCGAGGACGAACGTCTCGACCATCGCGCGCGCCGCCGGCAAGTCACCGAGGCGCCGCTCGCTCGCGACCAGTGCTTGGTGGAGCGCACGGTAGCCGGCGCGCAGCGCCGCCACGTCCCAGAGCCGGCGCGCCCGCGCCTCGGACGCGGCGTCGAGTGCGCCGAGCGTGAAGACCATCGCCGCTGCGTCGAGGCCGAGCGCCTCGAGTTGACGGCGGACGTCGGCGACGCCGCCGCGCAGGTTGTCGGGTCGGATCCAGAGCCCGGCGTCGAGTTCGCGAAATCCGAGGAAGTCGAACGCACGTTCGCGGCGCCGCGCTGCGCGGCGATCGCTGCGTGGCAACGACCCCGTGTGGACGCCGATCCACCCGCCGGTCCATGTCGTCATGCGGTCTTCGATCCGGCTCCACGAGACGACCCGGCTCTGCACCGCCTCGGCGCGCCCGGCGACGCGATAGCGGCCGCGCTCGTCACGCTCGACGAGGCCGCGCGCCACCAAGCGCGCGAGCTCGACGCGGATGCCGTTGTCGGCGATGCCGAAGAGCCCGCCGGCGCGCACCAGCGCTCGGACGGGCATGGCGGCCCCGCGCAGGGTCGAAAGCAGGTCGAGGATCAGGCTCTTGGCGGTGGGCGCCACGGCTCTCGCTATTACTGACCAGGGTGATTTCTGTCAAGAGAAGTAATATCGACGACTCGGGCGGAAATCGTCCCCGCCGCCGTGTCGCTCATCCCGCGATGGCGTACGACGGCATGCGCCGGCTCACCTCGCCGCGCGGATCGGCGCCGCCGTGCAAGACCCCGTGGCGTGGATCGACGCGAATGCACAGCACGTCGCCGGCGACCCAATCGTCGTCGAGGAGGATCGTGTGCCCGCGCGCGGCGAGCGCGTCGCGAACGGCGACCGGGATGCGGCCCTCGACGCGCAAGCCCCCCGGCACCGCGTTGTGCGGATAGAAGCTCGAGGGGAAGTGCACCGACGAGAAGCGCGCCGCCTCGATCGCGTCCTGCACCGGCATCCCGAACTCGACGAGGTTCAGGAAGACCTGCAGCGTCCACTGATCCTGCTGGTCGCCGCCCTGCGTGCCGAGCACCATCGCCGGCGCGCCGCCGTGCAGCACCAGCGTCGGCGTCAGCGTCGTGCGCGGGCGCTTGCCGGGGACGAGCGCGTTCGGATGGTCCGGGTCGAGGAAGAACGTCTGCACGCGCGTCCCGAGCGGGAAGCCGAGGCCGTCGATCAGCGGCGAGGTCGCGATCCAGGCGCCGCTCGGCGTGAACGACGCCATGTTGCGCGCGGCGTCGACGACCGCGACGTATACCGTGCCGCGGCCCCAATCACGCGCCGCGAAGGCTTCGGCGTCCGTGAGCAGCGCGGCGCCGCGGCGCGGATCACCGGGACGCTGCGCGTCCACGGCGTGGGTGCGATCGATGAGCGCGCGCCGCGCCGCCGTGTACTGCTCGGCGAGCAGCGCGGCGAGCGGGACGTCGACGAACGCCGGATCGCCGTAGTACTGCTCGCGGTCGGCGAACGCGAGCTTCGCGGCTTCGGCGAGCGTGTGGATGTAGTCGGTGCCGTTGTGCGCGAGGCGCGCGAGATCGAAGCCGGCGAGGAGCGCGAGCTGCTGGAGGAACACCGGGCCCTGGCTCCACGGCCCGCACTTGTGCACCGTGTGGCCGCGGTACTCGAGCCGGACGGGCTCCTCGATCCGCGCCGCGTACTGTTCGAGGTCGGTGCGTGCCAGGAGTCCACCATGAGCCGCGGCGTGCGCGGCGATCACGTCCGCGATCTCGCCGCGGTAGAACGCATCGATCGCCGCCGCGAGGCCGTCGCCGCGCCCGTGATCGGCGGCACGCTCCTCGGCCGCGATCAGCCGCCGGAAGGTACGGCCGAGATCCGGATTGCGCAGCACCTCGCCGATCTCGGGGAGGCGGTCGTGCGGGAGGTACACGCCGCCCGTCGACGGCCACGTGGCGCGAAAGAGATCGGCACCGCCCGCGATCGAGAAGTCGCCGAGAGTGTGCGCCGGCGCCGGCCCGCGGAGCGCCGCATGCATGGGAAAGCCGCCCTCCGCGAGTTCGAGCGCCGGCGTCACGACCTCGGCGAAGCTCCGCGTCCCGAAGCGAGCGAGGACCGTGAGCAGCGCGTGCGGCAACGCCGGCGGACCCGCCGCGAGGACGCCCGCCAGCGGGATGAGCGTGTGGTCGTGGGCGCGGAACCAGTCGATCGTCGCGGCACGCGGCGCGACGGTGTTGCCGTTCACCGCGAAGACGCGGCCCTCCGCCGCCGCGTAGCAGAGCGCCGCGAGCTCGCCGCCGAAGGTGTGCATGTGCGGGTTGACGACGCCCTCGACCAGCGTCGCCGCGACCGCGGCGTCGAAGGCATTGCCGCCGGCATCGAGCAGCCGCATGCCCGCCGCGGCGGCGAGGTAGTGCTCGCTCACCACCATCGCGCGCGTACTCATGAGCGTCGGCCGGCGCATGACGCTCCATACCAGGACCGGCGCGCGCGCTCTACGGCCGGTCGCGAGCGGCGATCAGTGCGGCGCCCTCAGGGCCTGATCGTCAGGTTCGGATGGTGGCGCCGGAAGTACGCGGCCATTGCGGCCGCCGCCAACAGATTGCCGACGAGGATGGCCGGCCACGCGAGCGTATGCAGCACGCTCTCGGCGAAGATCATCGCGAGCACCAGAAACCCGAACTCGAAGACCACGAAGAGCAACAGGATGCCGAAGCCGTAGTTCGGATCGTGCTCCGCGAGCGTCAGAAGATAGGCGGCGACGCCGCCCAGCACCGCGAAGACGAGCACGTGGACCCACGTGAACATCAACGCCGTCTCGAACGAGACCGGGAGACTCGCGGGCGCGTCGAGCGCGCCGGCGCTGCCGAAGAGCGCCGTCCCGAGCAGCGTCGGCGTGTAGAGCGGGTGCCCCTGGACGGCGTCCAGGACGAGGAACCAGGCGGCGAGGGTCGCCGCGCCGATGAGTCCGGCGACGATCCCTTCGTTCGAGACCTTGGAGAAGTCCGTCGCGCGTGCGGCGGGGAGGGTGGGGGCGGCCGTGTCGGTGTGCGCGGTCATGACGCGCTCCTTTCCCGGGGCCCTGCGGCCCCGCTGCGGGCCACTAACGGGAAGGGACTATAGCACGCACGTGGAGCGCGAGGGGAGGGAAAAGCCCTGGCGCGTGTCGCACGAGCAGGCTAAGAAATCCGCCGCATGGAAGTCCTCCGCTCCAACCTCGATCCACGCTCCGAGACCTACCGCGCCAATCGCGAGGGCTTCCTCGAGCAGATCGCCTACTTGAACGAGCAGCTCGCGCTGACGCGCGCCGCCGGCGGCGAGAAGTACGTCGCGCGGCATCTCAAGCGCGGCAAGCTCATGGCGCGCGAGCGCATCGAGCTGCTCCTCGACCGCGACTCGCCGTTCCTCGAAATCGCGCCGCTCTGCGCCTGGGGGACCGACTTCGGCCTCGGCGGCTCGATCATCTCCGGCATCGGCGTCGTCTCGGGCGTCGAGTGCGTGATCACCGCCAACGAGCCGACGCTCAAAGGCGGCTCGATCAACCCGTACAGCGCGCGGAAGAGCGGGCGCACCATGGAGATCTGCGAGCACAACCGGATGCCGATCATCAACCTCACCGAGTCCGGCGGCGCCGATCTGCCGTTCCAGTCGGAGATTTTCGTCCCCGGCGGGCGCGGCTTCCGCGAGCTCACGCGCCGCTCCGCCGAGCGCATTCCGACCATCTGCTTGGTGTTCGGTTCGTCGACGGCCGGCGGCGCCTACGTCCCCGGCATGTCCGACTACGTCGTCATGGTGAAGGAGGGCGCCAAGGTCTTCCTCGGCGGCCCGCCGCTCGTGAAGATGGCGATCAACGAGGACAGCGACGAAGAAGCGCTCGGCGGCGCCGAGATGCACAGCCGCGTCTCCGGCGTCTCCGACTACTTGGCGATGGACGAGCGCGACGCCATCCGCATCGGCCGCGAGATCGTCGCGCAATTGAATTGGCGGAAGCTCGGCTGGTCGAAGCAGATCGCGAGCGAAGAGCCGCTCTACGATCCCGACGAGCTCCTCGGCATCGCCTCGATCGACATCCGCAAGCCCTTCGACGTGAAGGAAGTCATCG
>JBGOSW010000084.1:0-17331 GCA_041476145.1 Binatia bacterium | reverse complement strand
GGTAGGCGAGCACCGGATCGGCGACGACGCGGACCGGACGTCGCGCCGCGGCGGCGACCTCGTGCGGATCGGCGCTCCGGGCCTGTCGCGGCCGGGTCACGACGAACTCGGTCGCGATGCCGGCCAACGCCTGAAGCATGAGCGGCCAGGCTTTGTCGCGCATGACACCGAAGAGCACCCGAAGGGGCCGGCCTGCCGCGAGCACTCGCATCTCCTCCACCAGCACGTCGATCCCCGCCGGATTGTGGGCGCCATCCAATAGCACGTCGGGTGCGCGCCGCACTAGCTGGAGGCGCCCCGGCCAACACACCGCCGCGAGACCGGCGCGCACCGCCGCGGGCGGCACCGTGAGCGTCGGCGTGAGCTCGAGCGCACGTACGGCGAGCGCGGCGTTGTCGCGCTGGTGGCACCCGCCGAGCGCGATCGTGAGGTCGTCGATGCGGCCGGCGGCGGAGCGATAGGAGAGCGTACCGTCCGCGCCGGGCGCGATCGCGAAGTCGCGGCCGAGGACGGAGAGCGGGCTCGCGAGCGCCGCCGCGTGTGCCGCGATCACCGCCGCCGCCTCGCCGCGCGCCCCGGAGACGACCGGGACGCCGGGCTTCACGATCCCCGCCTTCTCCGCCGCGATCGCGGCGATGGTGTCGCCGAGATACTGCTCGTGGTCGCGCCCGACGTTGGTGACGACGGCGACCTCCGGCACGACGACGTTGGTGGCATCGAGGCGGCCGCCGAGACCGACCTCGAGCACCTGCGCCTCGACACCGCGTGCCGCGAAGGTGATCCACGCGAGCAAGGTCATGATCTCGAAGGCGGTGAGCTCGCGTGCGTCATCGAGGTCGCGACGCAGACGCGCCACGCCGGTGACCACTTCCGCCTCTTCGATCGGCACGCCGTCGACGACGATGCGCTCGCGAAACGACACCAGATGGGGTGACGTATAGAGACCGACGCGCCGGCCGGCGGCGCGCAGCACGGCGTCGAGCAGCGCCGCCGTCGAGCCCTTGCCGTTGGTGCCGGAGACATGCAGCGCCGGCGCCGCGCGCTGCGGATCGCCGAGGCGCGCCGCCGCACGCGCGACCCGGGCGAGCTTCAGATCGATGCCGGCGCGCGCCTCGCGGACATAGAGCCAGGCGAGCGTGCGGACGTACGCGTCGTCGTCGCTCACGCGCCGTCGCGTCGGCGCCGCGCCGCGGGCGCGCCTGGACGCCGCCGCGCGCCCCTCCCGTCGTCGGCGGGGCGTACCGCGGCGCGCGCGTTCAACAGATGGAGCAGCCGCGCGAGCGTCCGTCTGAGCTCGGGGCGCTCGACGACGGCGTCGAGCATGCCGTGCTTCATGAGGAACTCGGAGCGTTGGAAGTCCGCCGGTAGCGGCTCGTCGATCGTCTGCGCGATCACCCGCGGCCCGGCGAATCCGATCAGCGCCCGCGGCTCGGCGAGGTTGACGTCGCCGAGGAGCGCGACCGACGCCGCGACGCCTCCCGTCGTCGGATCGGTCAGCACCGAGACGTACGGTAGGCCGGCGGCGCGCAGACGTCCGAGCGCGGCGGCGAGCTTGGCCATCTGCATCAGCGAGTAGATACCCTCCTGCATGCGCGCCCCGCCCGATGCCGAGACGATCACGAGCGGCAGGCGCTCGCCGAGCGCGTGCTCGATGATGCGCGTGAGCTTCTCGCCGACCGCCGATCCCATGCTGCCGCCCATGAAGGGGAAGTTGAAGACGCCGATCGCCACCAGGACGCCGTCGACGCGACCGGTTCCGGTGAGCACCGCCTCGCGGTGGCCGGTGCGCGCGGCGACCTCGGCGAGTCGCTGCCCGTACGGCGGCTCGTCGGGGAAGTCGAGGACGTCGCGCGAGCCGAGGTCGGCGTCGTGCTCGTGAAACGAGCCGCGATCGAGCAGCAGCCGCAAGCGTTGATCCGCGGTCAGCCGAAAATGGTAGCCGCATCGTGGGCAGACGAAGAGCCGCCGCTCGAGCGTTCGGCGGTTCACGAGCGCGGCGCACTCGAGACAGCGCGTCAACAGCTCGGTGCTCGTCGCCTCAGACCGGACCATGCGAGTCGCGTGCGCCGTGCACCGCCGCCGCCATGCGCCCCAAGAAGTCGGCGACGGTGGCGAGGAGGCGGGTCCCGCGATGCTCCTCGACGAGCTGCATGACCGCGCTCCCGACGACGACCGCGTCGCCGACGCGCGCCGTCGCTGCCGCGTGCGCCGGGGTGCGGATGCCGAACCCGACGCCGACGGGGAGCGTGGTCTCCTGCTGAACCGTCCGCACCATGACTGCGACCTCGTCGAGGTCGGGCGCGGCGGCGCCGGTCACGCCGGTGATCGCGACGTAGTAGACGAAGCCGCGGGCGCGGGCGAGGACGCGGGCGCGGCGGGTGGCGTCGCTCGTCGGCGCGAGGAGGAAGATCATCGCGATCCCGGCGGCGTCGAGCGCGGGCTGGAGGTCGTCGGCCTCCTCGGGCGGCATGTCGACGCAGAGCAGGCCGTCGACGCCGCTCGCGCGCGCATCGTGGGCGAGGCGCTCCGGATGGTACTGCACGAAGGGATTGGCGTAGCCGAAGAGAATGACGGGCACGTCGGACACGGCGCGGAAGCGTGCCACGACCTCGAGGATGCCCGGAAGGGCCGTGCCGGCGGCGAGCGCGCGCTCGGCGGAGCGCTGCAGGACGGGCCCGTCCGCCATCGGATCGGAGAAGGGCACGCCGAGCTCGATCAGGTCGGCGCCGGCGTCGGCGGCGACGCGCAGGAGCGCGAGCGTCGTCTCGAGGTCGGGGTCGCCGGCCATGATGAAGGGCACGAAGCCCGCACGCCCCGCGGCGCGCAGACCCGCGAAGGTCGCACCGATTCGATCGGGCGCCGCGAGGTCCCCCGCCGCGGCGGCGACCTGCTCGCCCCGCCGGTCGCTCATGAGCCGCCGCCGGCGGCGCGACCACCGGCGGCATCCTGTCGCGCCATGTACGCGGCGACCGTGCCCATGTCCTTGTCGCCGCGCCCGGAGAGATTCACGACCATCACCGTGCGCCGCGGCAAGGTCGGCGCCAGGCGGATCGCGGCCGCGATCGCGTGCGCGCTCTCGAGCGCGGCGATGATGCCTTCGCACTCGGCGAGCGTATGCAGCGCCGCCATCGCCTCGTCGTCGCCCACCGCTTCATAGGTCACCCGCCCGCTGTCGCGCAGGTAGCTGTGCTCGGGACCTACGCCGGGGTAATCGAGGCCGGCCGAGATCGAATGCGCTACCCGGATCTGTCCGGTTTCCGTTTGGAGGACGTAGCTCTTGCTGCCCTGGAAGATCCCGACCGTGCCCGCGGTGAGCGAGGCGCCGTGCGCGCCGCTCTCGAGACCATGCCCGGCCGCCTCGACGCCGATCATGCGCACGCGTCGGTCACGGAGGAAGGGGTGGAAAAGGCCGATCGCGTTGCTGCCGCCGCCGACGCAGGCGATGAGGTAGTCGGGCAGACGGCCGATCGCGCGATGCGCCTGCGCCCGTGTCTCGACGCCGATCACGGATTGGAAGTCGCGCACCATCTCCGGATACGGATGCGGGCCGGCGACCGAGCCGATGATGTAAAACGTGTCGCGCACGTTCGTGATCCAGTCACGCATCGCCTCGTTCATCGCGTCCTTGAGCGTGCGGCTTCCGGACTCGACGGAGTGGACGGTGGCGCCGAGGAGGCGCATGCGGACGACGTTCAGCGCCTGGCGCTCGACGTCCTCGCTGCCCATGAAGACCTCGCAGCGCAGCCCGAAGAGCGCCGCCACGGTCGCGGTCGCGACCCCGTGCTGCCCGGCGCCGGTCTCGGCGATGATGCGCGACTTGCCCATGCGGCGCGCGAGCAGGATCTGCCCCAGGGTGTTGTTGATCTTGTGCGCGCCGGTGTGACAGAGGTCCTCGCGCTTGAGGTAGATGCGCGCGCCGCCGAGCGAGCGGCTCAAGCGCTCGGCGTGGTAGAGCAGCGTCGGCCGCCCGGCGTACTCGCGCAGCAGGACGCGCAGCTCGCGGCGGAAGCGCGCGTCGCGGCGCAAGCGATGGTAGGCGCGCTCGAGCTCGGCGAGCGCCGGCATGAGCGTCTCGCTCACGTAGCGGCCGCCGTACGCTCCGAAATGCCCGCGGGGGTCAGGCAGCCTTGGCATGGCTCACGAAGGCGCGCAGCAGCGCCCGGTCCTTGCGCCCCGGACTCTTCTCGACGCCGCTGCATACGTCGACACCGAGCGGACGCAGCGCGCGCACCGCGTCGGCGACGCTCTCCGCGGTGAGGCCGCCCGCGAGGAAGAGACGACGCGCCAGACGTTCGTCGATCGGCTCGGGAACGAGCGCCCTGCCGGTCCCGCCGCGCCGCCGCTCGTCGGCGGCGTCGGCGAGCAACCACCATCCGTCGGGATACGCGAGCGCCGCGATCGCGAGCTCCCCCAGCCGCCGCACGCGCAGCGCCTTCATCGCCGGCACTTCGAACGCGCCGCAGAACTCCGCCGGCTCGTCGCCGTGGAACTGGAGGAGCCGTACCCCGGCGTCGATCGCGCGGCGCACGTCGTCAGCGGTGGGATCGACGAAGATGCCGACGGCGAGGACGTGGCGCGGCAGCATGCGGATCAGCGGCGTCGCCTGCGTCATCGACACGCAGCGCGCGCTCGCCGGATAGAAGTTGAAGCCGAGGAGATCGGCGCCGGCGTCGACCGCCGCCTCCACGTCCGCGGCGCGGGTGAGGCCGCAGACCTTGACGCACAAGGGTCGCGCGCCTGGAGTCGCGCCGGCGTCGCACGCACCGGCCTGCCGCGTCGTGCTCATCGGAGGAGCGCTCCGAGCGCCGCGCCGGGATCGGGCGCCCGCATCAAGGTCTCGCCGATCAGAAAGGCGTGCGCGCCGGCGGCCTCGAAGCGTGCCAGGTCGTCGCGGGTGCGGAGCCCGCTTTCGATCACCACCGTCGCCCCGGGAGGCAGGAGCCGCAGCAGCTCGAGGCCGGTCTCGAGGTGAACCTCCAAGGTGTCGAGGTCGCGGTTGTTGATCCCCCAGACGCGGACGCCGGCGGCACTCGCACGCTCGATCTGTTCCGCGCTGTGGACCTCGACGAGTGCCGTCATCCCGAGCTCTTCGCCGAGCGCGACGAGCTCGCGCATGTGCTCGGCGGTGAGGATCGCGGCGATCAGCAGAAACGCGTCCGCCCCCGCGGCGCGCGCCTCGTAGAGGTGGTACGGCTCGAAGAGGAAGTCCTTGCGCAGCACCGGGACCGTCACCCGCTCGCGGACGGCGGAGAGCGATTCGAGGCTCCCCTCGAAGAAGCGCTCGTCGGTGAGCACCGACACCGCAGCGGCACCCGCCGCCGCGTAACCGATGGCGATCGCGACCGGATCGAAGTCCTCGCGGATGCGCCCGCGCGACGGTGACGCGCGCTTCACCTCGGCGATGATGCGGCGGCCGGGAACGGCGAGGGCGGCGACGAGGTCGCGGCGCGGCGCCGCGAAGAGCGGCGCCGCGCGCAGCGTCGCCAGCGGCCGCGCCCGCCGGCGCGACTCGAGCTCCTGAACTTTGTGGTCGATGATCGCCTGCAACATCCGCCGAACGCTCCTCCGCTATGCCGCGACCGCCTGGCTCGTCGCGACCAACCGTGCGAGCGCCTCCGCCGCCGCGCCGCTCGCGATCGCGCGTGCCGCCCGCTCGTAGCCGTCGCGCCAGTCGGCGGCCCGCCCGGCGACGACGAGCACCGCCGCCGCGTTCACCAGCGCCAGTTCGCGTGCCGCGCCCGTCGCGCCCGCGAGGACGCCACGCACGATCGCCGCGCTCGCCGCCGCGTCGGTCGCGCGCGGGACCGGCCCCGCTGGCGCCACGCCGAAGTCGCTCGGATGAAGATGATACGTGCGAACGGAGCCCTCCGCCACCTCGCTCACCAGGGTCGGCCCGGCGGCGCTGATCTCGTCGAGGCCGTCGGCGCCGTGGACGACGAGCGCGCGGTGCGTCCCGAGCCGGCGGAGCGCGGCGGCGACGACGTCCGTCCATTGCGGGGCGAAAACGCCGACGAGCTGCGCCTCCGCACCCGCCGGATTGGCGAGCGGGCCGAGGAGATTGAGGATCGTGCGGATGCCGATCTCGCGCCGCGGCGTCGCCGCGAAGCGCATCGCGGCGTGAAAGCGCGGCGCGAAGCAGAACCCGATGCCCGCCGCGGCGAGACAGCGAGCGACCCCCGCCGGCGGCAGGTCGATCGCGACGCCGAGCGCCTCGAGGACGTCGGCGCCGCCGACGCGTCCGGAGGCGGCGCGATTGCCGTGCTTCGCCACCGCGACGCCGGCGCCGGCCGCGATCAGCGCCGCCGCGGTCGAGACGTTGAAGGTCGCGAGGCCGTCGCCGCCGGTTCCACAGGTGTCGACGACCGGCCCCGGCACGGAGAGCGGCGTCATCCGCGCGCGCATCGCACGCGCGGCGCCGACGAGCTCGTCGGCGGTCTCCCCTTTCATGCAGAGCGCGGTGAGGAGGCTCGCGATCTGCGCCGGCGTGCCCTCGCCGTCCATCAGCCGTCCCATGACCGCGAACATCTCGACCTCGGTGAGGCTACCGCCCGAGACGGCGCGCGCGATGGCGTCCTGGATGGTCACGGTGCGACCCGGCCGCTCACGCCGGCGGGAGTCCCGCGAGGAAGTTGCCGAGGAGCCGCTTGCCCTCGAGCGTCAGGATCGACTCGGGATGAAACTGCACACCCTCGAGCGCGACGTGCCGGTGGCGGACGCCCATGATCTCGCCCTCGTCGGTCCAGGCGGACACCTCGAGCTCGACGGGCACGGTCGCGGGATCGATCACCAGCGAGTGGTAGCGGGTGGCGTCGAAAGGATTGGCGAGATCGCGGAAGATACTGCGGCCGTCGTGACGGATGGGCGACGTCTTCCCGTGCATGATGCGCGGCCCGCGCACGATCGCGCCGCCGAGCGCGGCGGCGATCGCCTGGTGCCCGAGACAGACGCCGAGGATCGGGATCTCGCCGGCGAAGCGCTCGATGATCGGCACCGAGATCCCCGCTTCCTTCGGCGTGCAGGGGCCGGGGGAGATCACGATGCCGCGCGGTCGGCGCTCGGCGATCTCGGTGAGCGTGATCGCGTCGTTCCTCCGCACCTCGACCTCGGCGCCGAGCTCGGCGAGGTATTGCACGAGGTTGTAAGTAAAAGAGTCGTAGTTGTCGATTACGAGTATTGCCCCCGCTCGCTGGCGCTCGCGATGGGCGTCGCGCCCCGGAGTGAATCCGGGGCGCTCCCCACTAGAGGATCTCGTTGCGTCCGTCATGGTACCCGTCCGAGTTGCTCGGCGCGCTTCAGCGCTTGGAGCATGCCGCGCGCCTTGTTGAGGCATTCCGCGTGCTCGCGCTCGGGATCGGAGTCGGCGACGATGCCGGCTCCCACCTGCACGTACACCGTGTCGCCCTTGATCAACAGGGTGCGGATGGCGATGCAGGTGTCCATCGTACCGCCGAAGCCGAAGTAGCCGACGGCGCCGCCGTAGACGCCGCGCCGCACCGGCTCGAGCTCCTCGATGATCTCCATCGCACGGATCTTCGGCGCCCCCGAGAGAGTGCCCGCGGGGAACGTGGCGCGGAAGGCGTCGTAGCAATCGCGGCCGCGCGCCAGGCGACCGCGTACGTTGGAGACGATGTGCATCACGTGCGAATAACGCTCGATCACCATGCGTTCGGTGACCTCGACGCTGCCGATCGCGGCGACGCGCCCGACGTCGTTCCGCCCGAGGTCGAGCAGCATGACGTGCTCGGCGATCTCCTTCGGATCGGCGAGGAGGGCGCGCTCGAGGTCGCGGTCTTCCATCTCCTGCGTGCCGCGCGGCGAGGTGCCGGCGATCGGCCGCACCGTGATCTCGCCGTCCTCGACACGCACCATCACCTCCGGCGAGGCGCCCACCAGGATCTGGTCGCCGAGCTGCAGGTAGAACATGTAGGGCGACGGGTTGATCGTCCTGAGCGCGCGGTAGACGTTGAACGGCGCGGCGCGGAGCGGCGCCTCCATGCGTTGCGCGAGGACGACCTGGATCACGTCGCCGGCGCGGATGTACTCCTTGGCGCGCTCGACGAGCGCGCCGTACTCGCCCGCGGTGAGATTGGCGCGCATCGCCGGCGCCGGCGCCGCGGCGCCGGGGATCGCCTCGGGGAAGCGCAGCGCGGCGCCGAGCCGCGCCACCAGCTCGTCGATGCGTGCCACCGCCGCGTCGTAGGCGCGACGCGGATCGGTCGCCGGGTCGCGGAGGTCGACGTTCACCACGACCTTGATCGATTGCGCGACGTTGTCGAAGACGAGGACGCTCGCCGCGATCATGAAGTACAGCTCGGGGAGGCCGAGATCGTCCGGCAGCGTCGCCGGCAGCCGCTCGAAGAAGCGGACAGCGTCGTAGGCGACGTAGCCGACGGCACCGCCGAAGAACCGCGGCAGTCCGGGGAGCGCGACGGGCCGATAGCCGGCAAGCAGGTCTTTCAACGCCGCGAACGGATCCGCCGCCTCCCACCGTCGATCGGGGAGGCCGTCCGCGCGCACGGTCACGGTGTGACCGCGGCTACTGAAGACCGCCGCGGGCTCGCTGCCGAGAAAGCTGTAGCGCGCCCACTTCTCGCCGCCCTGCACGCTCTCGAGGAGAAACCCGTGCGGCCCGCGCGCTACCTTCAGATACGCCGAGACCGGCGTCTCGGTGTCGGCGAGGATCTCGCGATAGACGGGGACGAGGTTCCCCTCGCACGCGAGCTCGAGGAAATCACTCGCCGTCGGCGTGCACGCGCCCATCGCGGCCCTCGCGCCTCAGTCGGAGGCGACGAACGCCTCCGGTACGCCGGGCTCGCGGCGCAGCCGCGACACCATTTGTGTCGCGTGCTCCATCGACGGGAAGTGACCGACGCGGACGCGGTAGAACATCGCGCCGTCGCGACGCGTGCGGACGATGTACGCTTCGTAGCCACGGGCGCGCAGGCGCTTCACCAGATCGTCGGCGGTACGGGGTTCGCGCGTCGCGGTCACCTGCACGCTCCACTCCCCGCCCGCCGTCGAGGGCGGCAGCGCCGCCGCCGGCGGCGGGCTCGCCGAGGCGCGCGGCGCGACGAGGGCGACGGCGACCCGCGCCTCGGGCGTCCGCCCCGGCGCCGGCGTCCGCGGCGCGTCCACCGCCGCGCGCTCGTGCGCGCCGCCTGCGGCCTCGACCCCGCCTCCGGCGGGCGCACCGTGCTCCGTCGCCGGCGCGGCCGCGCGTGCGCCGGCCGCGCCGGCGAGCCGCGTCGGATGGTCGTCGTCGCCGAGGGTATCGTCGAAGGTGAGATCCTGCTCGGCCGCGGGCGTCTCCTCGGCGGCGGCCGGAGCGACCGGCAGTCTCACGATGCGTTCGGCGTCGTCGAGTCGGCGGTCGCCGATGCCGCGACCGGCATAGATGCCGAGCAGGAACACGATGAAGAGGCTCGCCGCCGTACTGACGATCAGCCCGGCGACCTCCAAACGCGTGAGCTCGAATCGAAACCGCGAATCCCCTCCTCCTGCCATGATGCTCCTCCTCTCACATGGTGTCGGGCGCAGAGATCCCGAGGATCGTCAGCCCGGCGCGGATCGTTTTCTGCACGTTGGCGGCGAGCAACAGGCGCGCCGCCGCGAGATCGCGATCGTCTCCGAGAATGCGGCTACGATTGTAGTACCGGTGGAACTCGGCCGCGAGCTCCATGAGAAAGAACACGACGCGATGGGGCTCGAGCTCGAGCGCCGCGCCCTCGACGATCTCGGGGAACTGCGCCAGCCGCCGGACCAGCGCCAGCTCTTCACCCTCGGTAAGGCGCGCCGGATCGGCGGCCGCGGCCGCGGCGCGGTCGAGGCCCACCACCTCCGCGGCGCGGAAAATGCTGGCGACGCGCGCATGGGCGTACTGCACGTAGAAGACCGGGTTCTCCGCCGTCCGTTGCTTGGCGAGGTCGAGGTCGAAGTCGAGCTGGGCGTCCGACTTGCGCATGAGGAGGAAAAAACGCGTCGCGTCGGCGCCGACCTCCGCGACGACCTCGCGCAAGGTGACGAAGTCCCCCGAGCGCTTCCCCATGCGAACCGGTTCGCCGCCGCGTATGAGGTTGACGATCTGCACCAGCACCACCTCGAGGCGTGCCGGGTCGAGCCCGAGCGCCGCAAGCGCCGCCCGCATGCGCGGCACGTGGCCATGGTGGTCGGCGCCCCACACGTCGACGATGCGGTCGTAACCCGCCCCGTACTTGGCACGGTGGTAGGCGACGTCGGCGGCGAAGTACGTGAACTCACCGCCGGTCTTCACCAGCGGCCGGTCCTTGTCGTCGCCGAACGCGGTGGAGCGGAACCAGCGCGCGCCCTCGGCGTCGTAGACGTATCCCGCGGCGTCGAGCGCCGCCAAGGTCGTGTCGACGGCGCCTTCGGCGCGCAGCTGGCGCTCGCTCACGTAGCGGTCGAAGCGGATGGCGAGCGCCTCCACGTCGTCACGGATGGCCTCGAGTAGGATCGCGCCGGCGGCGTCGCCGAGATAGGCGCGCGCCTCGGCGGCATCGACGTCCATCCAGCGCGCGCCCTCGCTGGCATGGATGGTCGCGGCGACGTCGCGCACGTAGTCGCCCTGGTAGCCGTTCTCGGGGAGCGGGACCGCGCGGCCGCAGAGCTCGGCGTAGCGCGCGTAGGTCGACGCCCCGAGCATCGCCATCTGATTGCCGGCGTCGTTGACGTAGTATTCGCGCGCCACCTCGTGGCCGGTCGCGGCGAGCAGACTCGCGAGTGCGTCGCCGGTCACCGCACCGCGCGCGTGCCCGACGTGCAGCGGTCCCGTCGGATTGGCGCTCACGAACTCGATCTGCACTCGCCGTCCGCCGCCGATCACCGAGCGCCCGTACGCCTCGCCCGCCGCGTCGATCTCGCGCAGCAGGTTCCACCAGTATGCCGGCGCGAAGCGGACGTTGATGAACCCCGGCCCCGCGATCTCGACCGACGCGAGGATGCCGTCACGATCGTCGAGGTGGCGGACGATCGTCTCCGCAACGGCCCGCGGTGGCCGTTTCTCGCTGCGCGCGAGGGCAAGGGCGAGGTTGCTCGCAAGATCGCCGTGCTCGGCCTCTTTCGGGACGGTCAAAAGCAAAGGGGGGAGAGTTGTCGTCAGCAGCTCTCCCCCCTTGGTCGCCCGTTCACAGGCATCGCGCAGTAGTGCTTCGAGAGGCTTCTTCATGCCCCTCCGCACCGGGAGGCCGCGCCGCGGGGGCGCCACCAACGCTGCAATGCTGTACGCGAGTCGCTCATGGGGAATGCAATGAAATCAGGAGCCTGCGAGGTGGATACGTGCTTTCGCCCGAGCAGTCAAGGTCGCGACGCGCAGCGCAGCATCGCCGCCAGCGAGCGCTCGACGTCCTCGTCCGTGGTCGCCCAGCACGAGACGCTGATGCGCATCGCCGCGCGTCCTCGCCACTGCGTCGGCCCGCACCAGCACGTGCCGTCCTCCTGGATCCGGCGCACCACGTCCGCGGTACCGGCATCGCTGCCGAAAGACACCAGCACTTGATTCAGCACGACGTCGTTCAGGATCTCGAAGCCGGCGGCATGGAGGCCGGCGGCGAAGCGATGCGCGTGACGGCACGTGCGCTCGACGAGCTCGCCGACGCCGCGGCGACCGAGCGAGTGCAGGGCCGCCCAGATCTCCACGCCACGCGCGCGCCGCGACATCTCCGGCGTCGTCGCGGCGGGTTCCCGCCCGGCACCCCCGGGAAAGTAGGGCGCCGCGATCGAGCAGGCGGCAACCAGCGGTGCGCCGTCGCGCACGAAGGCGATGCCGCTGTCGTACGGAACGTTCAGCCACTTGTGAGCGTCGGTCGCCCAGGAATCGGCTCGCTCGACGCCGGCGACGAGCGCACGACGTGCCGGGCTCGCCGCAGCCCACAAGCCGAAGGCGCCGTCGACGTGCAGCCAGCCGCCGACGCGCGCGACCACGTCGGCGAGCGGATGGAACGGATCGCAGGCGCCGCTGTTGACGTTCCCCGCCTGCGCGCAGACGAGACCCGGTGTCGTGATGCGGCGCTCGAGCTCGTGGGCGAGGACCCGTCCCTGGTCGTCGACGGGCAGCGTCTGCACGCGTTCGCGCCCGAGGCCGAGGATGCCGAGCGCCTTTCGCACCGCGGGGTGGATGTCGGCGCTCACCCACACCGGGATCGCCGGCGCTCCGAACAGGCCGCGCGCCTCGACGTCCCAGCCGCGGCGAGCGAGCAGGACGTGGCGCGCGGCGAGCAAGCCGGTCAGGTTCGCCATGGTAGCGCCGGTCACGAAAGCGCCGCCGCAGCCGTCGGGGAGGCCGAGCAGCGACAGAAGATCGCGCAGCGCGGCTTCCTCGAATGCGGCCGCGGCCGGCGAGAGCGCGTGGCGGGTGGCGTTCTGGTCCCACGCCGTCACCATCCAGGCGGCCGCGACCGACGCCGGAAGGGCGCCGCCGACGACGAGGCCGAAGAAGCGGCCTCCGGCGCTGGCGACCGTCGCCGGCGATCCGTAGCGGTCGAGTCCGTCGAGGATCGCCTGCGGCGACGAGCCCTCGTCCTCCAGTGGTCGATCGAGCCAGCGGACGAGCGCGTCGACGTCGGCGCGCGCGGGCGCGACCCGCCGCTCGGCGAGCCCGGAGAGATACACGCTCGCGCGCCGCGCCGCATCCCGCAGCAGCGGCGCGCCGGAGTCTTCTTCACGAGAAACACGCATGGAGCGCCGTATAGCGCCGCCGGTGGTTCCAGTACAGATGCAGATGTGTGATCATTCAGGTAGTACAGATGGCCTCACGACTCACCCGCTACGAGCGCGTCGCGGCCCTGGTCGAGGATCAGGTGCGGCGCGGCGTGCTGCGCGGCGGCGAGCGCGCGCCGTCCTTGCGCTCGCTGAGCCGCCACGAGCGGGTGAGCATCGGCACGGTCCTCGAAGCGTACGCACGGCTCGAGGGTCGTGGCATTCTCGAGGCGCGACCGCGGTCTGGATTCTACGTCCGCCTACCCGAGGCCGACCGTCCCCCGGAGCCGCGTTTCCATCAACGCACCGCCGTGCCGGCGCGACTCGGGACCGCTGCGGTGGTGAGCGCGGTCATGGATGCCGCCGCCGACCCGCGCGTCGTGCCCCTCGGCGCCGCCTGCCCGTCCCCTGGACTGTTACCGTACCGGATGCTGAACCGCTGCCTGCGCGCGACGATCGCGCGCGACGCAACCCACAGCGTGCGCTACGACCCCGCCGGCGGATCGGACGCCTTGCGCCGGCAGCTCGCCCGCCGCGCCCTGCTCTACGGATGCGAGCTCGCGCCCGCGGACGTGCTCGTCACCTGCGGGGCGACGGAGGCGTTGCACCTCGCGCTGCGGGCGGCGACGCGGCCGGGACAGCTCGTCGCGCTCGAGTCGCCGACCTACTTCGGCATCGTGCAGGTCGTCGCGGCGCTCGGACTGCGCGCCGTCGAGCTCCCGACGCATCCACGCGCCGGCCTCGATCTCGGCCGGCTCGCGGCGCTGCTCCGTACGCACGCCATCGCCGCCTGCATCGCGATGCCCACACTCCAGAACCCGCTCGGCGCGGCGATGCCTCTCGAGGCCAAGCGCGAGCTGGTCACGCTGCTGGCGCGCCACGACGTGCCGCTCGTCGAGGACGACGTCTATGGGGATCTCGTCTTCGACGTCGCGCGACCGCCGGCCGCCAAGAGCTTCGATCGCAAGGGACTGGTGCTCTACTGCGGCTCGTTCTCCAAGACGCTCGGTCCAGGGCTGCGCGTCGGTTGGGTCGCGGCCGGACGTTTCACGGCGGCGGTCGCGCGGCTGAAGCGGTCGAGCACGGTCGCGACGGCATCGCTGCCGCAAGCGGCGGTGGCGCGATTTCTCGAGCGCGGCAGCTACGAGCGTCACCTGCGACGGCTGCGGCGCACGTTCGCCGGTCAGGTCGGGCGGATGAGCGCGGCGATCGCGCGCACCTTCCCCGCGGGCACACGCATCAGCCGTCCGGCGGGCGGCTTCGTGCTGTGGGTGGAGCTCCCGCCCGGCACGGACGCGATCGCCGTGCACCGACGCGCGCTCGCCGCGGGCATCAGCACGTCGCCCGGCCCGATCTTCTCCGCCAGCGGACGGTTCGGCAACATGATGCGCATCAACTGCGGCCATCCGTGGTCGCCGCGCATCGAGCGCGCCGTCGCGACGCTCGGCCAGCTCGTCGGGTAGCGCGCTCAGCCGGCGGCGCGCTTGCGGGGCGGCTTCTCGGCGTCGGCCTTGCCGGCGCCAGACGCCGCCTTTGCGCCACCACGACCCGCGCCCCGTCCACGCGCGGGCTTCTTTTTCTTGTCGCCGCCCTTCGCGCTCTCGACGTCGGCGGCGAGCGTCGTCAGCTGGATTACCGAGAGCGGCGCGGCGTCACCGTGGCGAATGCCGATCTTGATGATGCGTGTGTAGCCGCCGGCGCGTTCCTTGAAGCGAGGCGCGATGTCGTCGAACAGACGCTTCACGGCGTTGCGGCTCTGGATGAACGACAGCGCGCGCCGACGGGCGGCGAGCGAGCCGTCTTTGCCGAGCGTGATCATGCGCTCGGCGAAGCGCCGCACCTCCTTCGCCTTGGCATCGGTGGTGCGGATGCTCTCGCGCTCGAAGAGCGCCGTTACGAGATTGCGGAGGAGCGCCCGCCGATGCGAGGAGGAGCGACTGAGCTTGCGGCCGGCGTTCAGGTGACGCATCAGGCGCTCTCCTTCTCCTTCTGCAGCCGCCGGCGCTCGAGCTCCTCGCGATTCGGGAAGCTCTCGAGCCGCATCCCGAATCCGAGCGCCATCTCGTGGAGGATCTCGCGGATCTCGTTCAAGCTCTTGCGGCCGAAGTTCTTGGTCTTCAACATCTCCTGCTCGGAGCGCTGCACGAGCTCGCCGATGAACTTGATGTCGGCGTTCTGCAGACAGTTGGCGGAGCGCACCGAGAGCTCGAGCTCGTCGACGGGACGGAAGAGGTTCTCGTTGATCTTCCCTTCGCTCGTCTCTTCGAGCGGCTCCTGCGTCTCGGCCTCCTCCTCGAAGTTGATGAAGATCTCGAGCTGGTCCTGCAGGATGCGCGCCGCGAACGCGAGCGCGTCCTCGGGCCCGATCGAGCCGTCCGTCCACACCTCCATCACCAGCCGATCGTAGTCGGTGCGCTGACCGACGCGGGCGTTGGTGACGTTGAAGTTGACCTTGCGGACCGGTGAGAAGATGGCGTCGAGGGGGATCGTACCCACCGGATCGCCCTCTTCCTTGTTGTGCTCCGCGGCGACGTAGCCGCGGCCGCGGCGCACGACCATCTCCATGTCGAGGTTGCCCTCTTTGCTGAGCGTGGCGATGTGCTGCTCGGGGTTGAGGATCTCGACGCGCGGGCCGGTCACGATGTCGGCGGCGGTGATCTCGCGCTCGCCCTTCACGGCGAGGCGCACGACGTCCTGTGGAGCGTCGATCAGCTTCACCCGGACTTCCTTCAGGTTGAGGACGATGTCGGTCACGTCCTCCGTGATCCCGGGCAACGTCGAGAACTCGTGTAGGATGCCCTTGATGCGCACCGCCGTGATCGCGGCACCGTAGAGTGACGACAGCAGCACGCGGCGCAAGGAGTTGCCGATGGTGGTGCCGAATCCCCGCTCCAGCGGTTCGCCGACGAACTTACCGTAGGTCGCCGTGAGGCTCTTCTCGTCGGCCTCGAGCTTTTTCGGCTTGATCAGATCACGCCAATTTTTCTGCATAAACGCCCCCGCCCGTTACTTGGAGTACAGCTCGACGACGAGCTTCTCGTTGATCGGCATGGTGAGATCGACGCGTGCCGGCAGCGCGCGAATCCGGCCGGTGAAGTTCGGCCGATCCACCTCGAGCCACTCCGGCACCCCGCGACGCTGCGACAGCTCCAGCGCCTCTTGGATGCGAACGACCTTGCGACTGCGCTCGCGCACGGTCACCACGTCGCCGGGCTTCACCAACGCCGACGGGATGTCGAGCTTGCGATCGTTCACCAGGAAGTGGCCGTGGCGCACTAGCTGTCGGGCCTCGGCGCGCGAGTTCGCGAAGCCGAGCCGATAGATCATGTTGTCCAACCGCCATTCGAGCAGGATCATCAACGTCTCGCCGGTGATGCCTTTGGTGCGATCGGCGCGCTCGAAGAGGCGTCGGAACTGTCCCTCGAGTAGCCGGTACATGCGCTTCAGCTTCTGCTTCTCACGCAGCTGAAGACTGTACTCGGAGAACTTCACGCGCCCCTGACCGTGCTCTCCCGGCGGATAGTTCCGCCGCTCGATGGCGCACTTGTCGGTATAGCAACGCTCTCCCTTGAGGAAGAGTTTCAGACCTTCACGCCGGCAGAGCCGGCACACGGACGCTCGGTAACGAGCCACGCTTTAGAACCTCCTCGGCCGGATCGCTCCGGCCTTTCGCACTCCACGGCCGACGCGACGCGGCGCCGGAACGGGGAGCACTGCCATCAGACTCGCCGCCGCTTCGGCGGCCGACATCCATTGTGCGGGATCGGGGTCACATCCTTGATCAAGCTGATCGTGAATCCCGCCGCTTGTAGCGAGCGCAGCGCGGATTCGCGCCCCGCGCCCGGACCCTTCACGAACACCTGTACCGTCCGCATGCCGACGTCGATCGCACGCTTGGCGGCCGCCTCGGCAGCGAGCTGCGCCGCGAACGGCGTCCCTTTGCGCGAACCTTTGAAGCCGACGTTGCCGGCGCTTGCCCACGCCACGACGTTGCCGGTCGGATCGGTGATGGTGACGATGGTATTGTTGAACGTCGAATGGATGTGCGCGATCCCCTCGGGAACGGTGCGCTTCGCCTTCTTACGCCGGGTCGGCGCCCGCTCCGGGGCGACCGGCTTCGTCATGTCAGGTCTGGCCATAAGCTCCTCGAGCGGCGCGTGCCGTCCTCACTTGGTGGGCGCCTGCTTCTTGCCCGCGATCGTCTTGCGCGGGCCCTTGCGGGTGCGCGCGTTGGTGTGCGTGCGCTGCCCCCGCACCGGCAGGTTGCGGCGGTGCCGCAACCCACGGTACGCGCCGAGATCGACGTAGCGCTTGATGTTGAGCGCGACCTCGCGCCGCAGGTCGCCTTCGACCTTGTACGCATCGATCACCCGGCGCAACTTCACCAGGTCTTCCTCGGGGAGATTGTCGGTTTTCACGTCGAAATCGACACCGGCCTCCTGCAGCATCTTGCGAGCGCTGCTGCGGCCGATGCCGTAGATATACGTGAGCGCGATTTCCATGCGCTTCGCTTTTGGAAGGTCGACTCCCGCGATACGTGCCATTGACGCCTCTCTCGACCGTTCAGCCCTGGCGCTGCTTGTGCCGGGGGTTGGAGCAGAGAATCCGCACCACCCCTTG
>JBGOSW010000083.1:0-17498 GCA_041476145.1 Binatia bacterium | reverse complement strand
CGGGTCGGTCGTGAGGTCGAGGTCGACGGTGCCGGCAAGCGCGTACGCGACGACGAGCGGTGGCGACGCGAGGTAGGACGCGCGCACCAGCGGATGGATGCGCCCCTCGAAGTTGCGGTTACCGCTCAGCACCGCGGCGACGACGAGGTCGTCGGATTTGATCGCCGCCGCGACTGGCTCCGGCAGCGGCCCACTGTTGCCGATGCAGGTGGTGCAGCCGTAGCCGACGACGTTGAAGCGCAGCAGCTCGAGGTACGAGAGCAGGCCGGCGTTGCGCAGATAGTCGGTGACGACGCGCGAGCCCGGGGCGAGGCTCGTCTTCACGGTCGGATGCGTGCCGATGCCGCGCTCGACGGCCTTCTTCGCCAGCAGGCCGGCGGCGATCATCACGGCGGGGTTCGAGGTGTTGGTGCAGCTCGTGATCGCGGCGATGACGACGCTGCCGCCGCCGAGCTCGGCGCGCGCGCCGTCGACGACGACCGGCACGCGCTTCTCGACCTGTCCCGGATAGCTGGCGCGGAAGCCGGCCGCGACGTCGCCGAGCCGCACCCTATCTTGTGGTCGCTTCGGTCCCGCGAGGCACGGCTCGACCGTCGCGAGGTCGAGCTCCAGGACCTCCGAGAAGACCGGATCGGGTGCGGCGTCGGTCCGGAAGAGGTGTTGCTCCTTGCAGTAGCGCTCGACCAAGTCGACGCGCGCCTCGTCACGGCCGGTGGCGCGCAGGTAGCGGAGCGTCTCGTCGTCGACCGGGAAGAGCGCCGCCGTGGCGCCGTACTCCGGCGACATGTTCGCCAGCGTCGCGCGGTCGGCGAGCGTGAGGCTCGAGAGTCCGACGCCGGTGAACTCCACGAAGCGACCAACGACGCCGTGCTTGCGCAGGATCTGCGTCACGGTGAGGACGAGATCGGTCGCCGTCGCGCCGGCCGGCAGCTCGCCGCGCATGCGGAAGCCCACGACCTCCGGCGCCAGCAAGTAGAGCGGTTGCCCCAGCAGCACCGCCTCCGCCTCGATGCCGCCGACGCCCCAGCCGAGGACTCCGAGGCCGTTCACCATCGTCGTGTGCGAGTCGGTGCCGACGAGGGTGTCGGGGAAGGCGAGCGTCTCGCCACCGACCTCGCGCCGCTGCACCACCACGGCGAGGAACTCGAGGTTCACCTGGTGGACGATGCCGGTGCCGGGCGGCACGACGCGGAAGTTGCGGAACGCCTTCTGCGCCCAGCGCAGCAGGAGGTAGCGCTCGCGATTACGCTCGTACTCGTGCGCGACGTTGGCGGCATACGCCTGCGGCGAGCCGAAGACGTCGACCTGGACCGAGTGATCTATCACGAGATCCACCGGCACCAGCGGATTGATGCGCTGCGGGTCGCCGCCGAGACGCGCGACCGCGGAGCGCATGGCCGCGAGGTCGACGACCGCGGGGACGCCGGTGAAATCCTGCAGCACGACGCGCGACGGCAGGAAGGGGAGCTCGCCCGGCGCCGGATGCCGCGGATCCCAGGCGGCGAGCGCCAGCGCGTCCTTCTCGGTCGCGAGCCCTTGGGCCTGCTGGCGCAGCACGTTCTCGAGGAGGATGCGCACGGTGTACGGCAGGCGGTCGAGGTCGCCCTGGCCGCGACGCGCGAGCGCGTCGAGACGGTAGTAGGTGACGGCGCCGCCCTTCGTCGTCAGGGTGGCGCGGCTGCCTAACGGATCGATCTTCGCCATCAGCGAGGGCACCTCCGTCGCGTCGGAAAGTACCAGGGCGAGGCCGATCACGCCACGGCGCGGCCCGGCGGTGGTGCACGCGTTGCCCCCGCCCGTGCCGTTCGCCTGCCGCGGGGGTGCGACGAGGACTCCGCTGTCGTTCACATAGCGGTCCTCGATCAGCGTCAACAGGGGCGATGCATACGGACGGATACGCGTCGGACTGACGCTCGCGCATCCATGGGCCGACGGCACACGCGCCCCGTCGCCCGCGCTCGCATCGGACACAGCCGCAGTGTCAGCAGTGCCGGCCGTGCTCGCTCTGCCCGATCTCCCGCAGGTGCGCGCGTCCGCCGCACGGGAAACGTCTGCCGCCGCCGAGGTGTGCGGCGTATCGCCGCCGGCATCGGTTCCGCTGGCGCGATCGCCCGCCGCCATCTCGCCTGGGCCGAGCTCCTGCGGCGCATCTTCGCGATTGACGTTCTCGCGTGTCCGGGGTGTGGGGGCTGCCTGCGATTCATCGCCACGATCGAAGATCCGCCGGTCGTCGAACGGATTCTGCGCCATCTCGGATTGCCGACTGCGATGCCCGAGCCGGTCCCCGCGCGCCCGCCACCGAAGAACTCAAGCAATCATCAACGCCCGATGGGCGCCAAAGGGCAGGAACGGGCGCGAATTGATGTCCCGGACATCAGTCCGTAGCCGCGCGAAACGCGGCGGAGGCGGTAGAAGTGGGGTAGGGTTACGCCGCCGCTCGACGCCCGCTGTCGACGCGTTCGGGGCCGTTCGCGCAAAATCTAGCCGTCCTGCCCGGCTGCATCCGATGTATGTGTTGAGCGTCAAGACCGCGAGGACGGCGCTCGTTCTCGAGACACGCGGTCTCAGCGGTACAACGCGACCGCTGCGGTGGAAATACGGTTGAGGGTCGAACGCACCTCATAGAGAAGGTCGTCCGGGGGCATGTTGGGGTCCTGCTGGGAAAGTTCGTAGCCAAGCCCCATGGCGTACTCGCTGAAGGCGATCTCATACGAGAGGCGCCGGAACATCGTGTCTTCCACATTGCCATCGCCAAGCGCCATCGAAACGAGGGAGTGGTCGAGATTGATAAGGATGGTAAGGGTCGTCGGGTCATAGACCGAGCGATCCGCTTCGGCGCCGAGTGGCTTGTATTCGACCCTAAAACCACCCTGAGGCCGGCGCCGCTTGCCATCGGCTCCGCCAACCGGATCGACGGCGTTGTCGCCCATAGGGTTCGGTCGTGCGTGGGGGGTGACGTTCGGCGTTGGCTTCGGAGGACGCGGCGGCTTCGGTTCGGGATCGGGGTTCGGGGGCGGAGTGTGGGTAGGCTTGATGAGGCTGCCAGGCGTTTCGATCCCTCGTGTCCAGTCCTCCGGCTCACTGTCGGTCGGCTGCGAGGTCACCTGCGATTGGGCCGCGCCCTTGCGCGATGAGGCGGCCCGGATCTCGTGAAGACGCTCGCTGATCTTGCGAAAGTCGCTGTTGAGGATTTCGGCGATCTTGTCCGCTTCGGCGGCGAGCCGGCGGGCCTGTTCGGTCTTGCGCGCGTCGCGCGACCGGCGAACTAACGCAGTCCTGACTTCCTCCAGCTTCGACCCGATGAAGCCGAGAAGAACCGCGACAACTGGATGTTGGGGATTGAGCTGTAGGGAGCGAGTAGGGTCGTAGGGCTCAATCGGTGAGGGATGGTTCTCGAGCTCCGGCACGTCGACTTCGCCAAAGAGATAGTTGCCGAACTCCTTGCCCTCAATCCCTGCGCGCTCGATGGCAACGAGGTTGCCGAGTCCCGCGGTGACGCTGATGCCTTGCTCGACAGGGGGCAGCGGTGCGCCCGATACCTTCACTACCAAGATGACAGTGCCAAGGACTTGCCGCTGGGACTCGGTCGGCTGAAAGGTCGAGGTTTCGACCGTCATCGGTTCTCGGTAGGTGCACACATGGTCGTCGATGGCGACATCGGGGGACTTAGCGCGGAACACCTGAAGATGACGTTCGATATAATCGATGATGGATGCGCGGCGCACGCGATCGAGATTGATGTCAAGAATGGAGATCGTGGTGCCGTTCGGATCGTCGGTTGGCTCGTCCTTGGCCGACCAGTCGGCGGGGATTTCTTCACCGTCGCTGTCGTTGATCGCTTCGCGGGTGAGAGTGACGACGTTGCGCTTGCCCTCGCGCACAGTATCGACACGTAAGGTGTTAGCGATGCCGAAAGCGGCCGATTTTCCGGTGCCGAACTTGCCGCGCCCAGGACGGCCCGCGCGGCGCTCGATATTTTCGCCGTGCATCTTGAAAAAATGCTCGAGGTCGGAGACGGACATGCCGCTGCCGTTATCGGCGATGCGGATGCCCTTGTTTCCGGAAAGCACGGCCACCTGTACGCGCGGTGACACGCCCGCGTCGACATACTGAAGGCTGTTGACGACGTATTCCCAGACCACGACCGCCTCATTCTTGAAGGAAGCGGCGGACGCGAGAAGATCGCGGCCGACATGAGAGGTTACTTTGAGTTGCGCCTTGGTGGTCATCTGGTCGCCTCCCTGTTCAGGTCTTCGATGAGGTGATCAAGAAATGGAGTGAGCTCCACGTCGTCGGAAAACATTGCCCGAAGGCGGGTGAGCTTCGCCTCGCGGATTTCGCCGCGGGCATAGCTATCGATGCGAAACACCACCTTCGCGTCGGCGACCGGGATCGAGCGGCCACCGGATTCCCACAACTGCCACGCTGACGTCGATCGGATTCGGTCGCGTTCTCGGCGCCATCGCTGTTCATCGATCGACCCGGAACGGGATTCGGCACGGGTTCTCGACGGATCGACTTTCCCGATCGCCGCTGATGCCTGCTGAGCCCATTTCAGGCCCTGCTGCGTCAGCCGCCAGCCGGTTCGCCCCGAACCGATGACCAGCGCGCGCTTGTTCTTTGCGTCTGACTTCTTCGCGTCTGACAGGAAGACCCGAATGAGTTCGAGGTTGATCTGCTCCGGGTGCTTTTTCCAGCAGAAGCGACCAGGCGCGAGGCGGTGGGCCTCAACCGCCACATCCTCGGTGTCAACCGCACGGCGCGCTCCTCCCAGAAGATAGACCGCCAGCGTGACGACCTCGACCTGCGAAGGGGCCCTTGTCAATCTATTTCCTGGCATTTTCTTCCTTGTGTTGCTAGACTAGAAGAAAAGTATCAAGCATGCAACCAAAAACTGAACGGAAGTCAGTTGACAACAAGTGGGGCGCGAAAGGGGCACCGCTCCTTCCCCGGAGTCTAAGGGAGGCCTGGCAAGCCGAGCCTTTGCCGTCCTGGATAGCTGCCGAGATGGGGCTGAGCGAAGGCGCGACAGCCGCGGCTCTTGACGAATCTGTTTGGGAGCGGCGCGGAGCGCAGGCCCTCAATGACCGGCAACGGAATTTCTTGCTCAATCTGGTCCACGCCAGGCGCTTGGAAATCGGGCCTCTCAAAGTGTTCGGTCAAGCCGTGCCGTATTGGCTGGACCGAAAGGAGCTGCCGTTCTCGACGCGCACGCGCAACTGCCTCATCAACGGCAACCTTTTCGCCGGGCCGGAGAAGCTTTCAAATCTAACCTTCGCCAATCTGTTCGACATCCGATCAATGGGCGTGGTTTCGATCCTGGAATTCGCCTGTATGGTGGAAGCTGCGCTGGACCAGAAGATCGCGACACCGGTCCTAGAACCCAAGCCCTCGTTGACCCAGAATGAGCTATTGGGGATTGTCGCAGAACCGTGGGCCGATCAGGTCGGCTCAGCCGATCCGCGATTCGCCGATCTCATCCCGTCGGTGCCGCGAGCGACGGTCCTCGAGATACTGGATGCTCTGACCAGCGGCCCGGACGTCGATACGCTCGCACTTGAGCAATTGGCGCGAAGTGTGCCGGAGTTGCGCAAGCGGCTCTCGGATGTGGCCGCCGTGCCACTCGAAGCCCAGCTTGGCGGATTTCTGCGGGCATTGTCGCGCTTCGAGGGGGAACGCCTACAGGCGCTGATTGATCGTTTCGGCTGGGGCGGTGCGCCACCGATCACGCTCGAGGAGGCTGGGGAGCGGCTCGGGATCACGCGTGAGCGAGTACGGCAGATGCAAGAGAAGGTGACCAGCAGGCTCAAGGCCATACCTTTCCCTGTGTATATGCCGGGATTGGACGAGGCGGTGCGGTTGTTGGCGGAAGGCAGCCCCTTGGGCGTGGAGGCGGCGATCGCGCTCCTGAAAGAGACAGGGGTCAGCGCGGGCGCCTTTCACCCTGAGTGCGTTATCGCGGCAGCCGTCGTTTGCGGACGAAAGCCGGCGATCAGTCTTCAGACCATCAAGAGGAAGACGAGCGTCGTCGCCTCGGAGCTACGATATGCTGACGCCATTCTAAGCGTCGCGTACCGGCAGGCCCACGCCTCCGGGGCCTCGAACATCGGCGAGGTGGTCGCCGAAATGACGGCCGCAGGGATCACTATTGACTCGCAAGGAGTTCGCGAAGCCCTTCGTGAGTTCTCAGAAGTGGCGTTCGTCGAGGACGAGTGGTTTTGCCACCGCCCTGCGAATCCGGAACGGGATCGACTTCGCAATGCGACACGAAGGATGGTGTCGGTGGCCGCACCGATGGATCTCGGGGTCATTCGCGAGGGATTGTGGCGCGAGTATCGCTACCGAGGCCATCGAGGTGTGAAGACGTGGTCCCTGCTGGTGCCACCGCGGGCGGTGCTGCGTGCCTACTACGCAACGCATCCCGAATTCCTGATCGACCAAGACGATATGGTAAAGCCAGTCGAGGCGCTCGACTACCGGCTCGAGCTCGGCCTGACCGACGCCATACTTGTAGACGTGCTGCGGTCATCGCCCGCCTGCGTCCTCGACCGAGCAAGCCTCGCCGCCGAATGTCTGCGCCGCTCGATGAACATGAACACTTTCAGCATCTATCTCACCTATAGCCCGGTGATCGTGCATCTCGGCACAGATGTCTGGTCGCTGCGCGGGGTGAGGGTGGACCCGGCAGCAGTCGAAGCCGTCCGCGCTGCAAATGCCATGAGGCAGAGGGATAAGCGTGTCCTGGATCATGGGTGGACCCCCGAGGGCAACCTGTGGTTGGCAGCACGTATTCCGCCCGCGAGCGCCAGCAAACTTGTAGTCTCTGTTCCAGGAGCGATCAGGCACTATCTGTCCGGACGGGAGTTCGACTCGAAGGATGAGGACGGCGTCGCTTTCGGCATCGTCAAGGTCAATAGCGAAGGCTCTTCGTACGGCTTCGCGCCCTTCTTGCGCCAGCGAGGCGCGGACGAGGGCGACATTCTGATCGCGGAGTTCAACCTCAGCAACGGGGCGGCACTGTTGCGTTTAGGTGGCGACGAGCTGCTCGAGGAAATGAGCCCGGAGGTTTGACCGTTGAGTCTGATCGCCCTCCCGAGCAGGCATGGACCGCTACTCAGTGGCGGCGCCCGTTCTCGCTGGGCGGGATTGAGGGGGCGTAGTGCTGAGACGATTCACGGGGCATGGCCGTGCTCGGCTTGTGGCTGCCCTTCGCGGACAAAAGATCGTTCGTGATGATGAGGCTCTCGCGCGCCTTCTGTCTAGGCGCGTCGTATTACGCGTCGCGAGGGCAGGTGAACGGCTCATGTCCCAAGGAGATGCGGATAGCGATCTGTTCCTGATCCTCGCCGGTCGCGTCGCCATCGTCGTCAACGGCCGTGAACTGGCCTACCGGACGGCCGGAGAACACGTCGGTGAGATGGCACTGATCGACCCTTCCGCGCGACGGAGCGCGTCTGTTCTTGCGACGGAGGACACAGTCGTCGCAATCGTGCGGGAACAAGCGTTCAGTTCACTTGCCGACCGATTTCCGCAGCTCTGGAGACGGCTCGCCGTCGAGCTGGGTAATCGCCTTCGGGAGCGGAGCAAGTACGTCTCCATCCCGAACGCGAAGCCGGTCGTGTTCGTGGGCTCCTCGACGGAGTCGCTACCTGTCGCCAGGGCCGCCCAGGCGGCCCTCGGCCGAGGTTCGGCCGTGATGGTGAACGTCTGGACGGACGGCATCTTTATGCCGTCACGGTTCCCGATCGAGGACCTTCTACGTCAGGTTGCCGGATCTGACTTTGCTGTCCTGGTCATCGGACCGGAGGACAAGGTCGTGAGCCGCGGACGAACGTCCCGAGCGCCGAGAGATAACGTTATCTTCGAGCTGGGGCTCTTCATGGGTTCTCTAGGTCGCGAACGAGCATTCATCGTTCAGCCTCGGGGAGTGCGAGTGAAGATCCCGTCTGACCTCCTGGGCCTGACGACCGTTATGTATCGTCCGGCTCGAGGAACGCGTCTCGGGCGTGAGGTGACCCTTGCCTGCAAGGACCTCGTCCGGGCAGTGAAGACAACGGGGCCGAAGTAAGCCGCACGAAGAGGACTATGCGATGGGCCTAGCGCAGGACCTGCAAAACGAGTGCGGCGTGATCTTTCGCTCGCGGTGGAATGTTCGCCAAGGGACGACCGTTCCTGAGCCGGAGGACGTCAAGCTAGGGAATGAGGGTGTAGAGCTCGCCGCGACGGTGCTCTACGCCGACCTGGTCGCGTCGACCGCCTTGGTTGATGCTGCGTCAGCGACATTCGCTGCTGAGGTGTACAAGACGTACCTGCTTTGCTCGTCGAAGATCATCCGGTCGGAAGGAGGGGCGATCACCGCATTCGACGGTGATCGCGTCATGGGAATCTTCATCGGGGGGTCGAAGAACACGACCGCGGTCCGATGCGCGCTGAAGATCAACTACGCCGTCCAGTTCTTCGTCAACCCAGCTCTCAAGTCGATGTACACGAGCTCGCCGTATGTGGTCCGGCAAGTGGTTGGGGTAGACACAAGCAAGCTTACGGCGGCGCGAACCGGTGTTCGGGGAGCCAATGATCTCGTGTGGGTCGGCAGGGCCGCGAACTATGCGGCCAAGCTCAGCGGTCTCGACGAACCCGGCTACAGTACTTACATCACGAAGACCGTCTACGATGGGATGCATGACGACGTGAAGGTCAGCGGCGATGGGCGGCACATATGGGAGTCGCGGACCTGGACCACAATGAACCAAATGTCGATCTATCGCTCGAGCTGGTGGTGGACCGTGACGTGATGGGGGAACCTATTAATAGTTGCCCCCCTTTCCGCTCCGTAGACTTATCGCAGGCGTTGTAATCGCCGCGACGTCGCGGAGACGGACATCTGCAATTAGCGGATGGACGGCAAACGCACGAAGGTCCGACAAGTGGGCGATGATCCGACACTTGACAGAGGCCTTCGGACTGTGTAGTGTCTACCCATGATCAAGCTCAGTGAGTTGAACGCACTGTTTCCGACCGAAGACGCCTGCAAGTCGTTCCTGGTGGCGCACCGCTGGCCGAAAGGCGTGCGCTGTCCGCGCTGCAAGAACGCCAAGGTCTATGACCTGGCGCCTCGCCTGCCCTTCCGGTGGCAATGCCACGGCTGCGCGCCGAAGGGCTACCGCTTCTCGGTCCTGACCGGCACCGTGTTCGAGAACACCAAGTACCCGCTTCGCACCTGGTTCACGGTCGCCTTCATGATGCTCCACTCGAAAAAGGGCATCAGCTCGCACCAGGTGTGGCGTATGGTGCTCCCGAAGGGATCGAGCTACGAGACGGCCTGGTACATGTGTACCCGCATCCGCGCCGCGATGAAGAACGATGAGTTTCGGAAGCTGACGGGCACCATCGAAATCGATGAAACCTATGTCGGCGGCGTCGATGCGAACCGCCACCGGAATAAGCGGAAAGGACGCACGGGGCGCGGTGGCAAGGTCGGCGTCATCGGGGCGATCAGCCGCAAGGGTAATGTCACGGCGCAAGTAATCGAACGCCTGGATATTGGAACGGTCAGCAAATTCGTCCGCGAGACCGTCTCGCCGGCTGTGACCCTCGTCGCGACCGATGAAGCCATGATCTATGACCGCGTGGCCTGGGGGCCGCTCCGCTCGCACCAGAGCGTGAGCCACCAGCGCGGCGAGTATGTGCGCGGCGTCGTGCATACCGCGAATCTCGATCAGTTCTGGTCGCTGCTCAAACGCGGCATCATGGGCACCTTCCACAATGTGTCCAAGAAATACCTGCCGCTCTACGTCAACGAATTCACCTTCCGGCACAATCACCGGAAAGACGCCGACATGTTTGGGGCGCTCATAGCAGGATGCTGAACACGTCGGGCTGGCGGCGCGTTCAGCGCAGGGCCAGCCGACAGGGGGAGGGGTCGCGGGATGGCGAAGGACGATGAGAAACAGCCCACGGCCGAAGAGATCGCGGCGCAGGTCGCCCGCGCGCTGCTGCGCATTCCTGCGCCCGAGAAGAAACCACGCAAGAAAATCAAACGCGGCAAGCGGTCGCGGTAGTGACGGCATCCTAATCATTGCCGAGACAAGAGCTCGCAGTCCGTCAGCGTGATGCTCATCTCGCTCATGTCCGAGATCTTGCCGAACACCCGCACCGTCTGCCCCCTGAGTGCGATTAATCGGTCTCGCCACTCGGGACCAAAGAATGCCATGGGATTCGGCTCAAGTATGGAAACGTCGAACGTTACCCATAGATTCTTAGGCCGCTGCAATCCAACTTCCTGAACATCCTCGATCGAGGCATCGAAGCCGCTCCACTGCCCGAACAGCCCTTGCACAAGCTGACGGGCAACGATGGTCGAATGCTGTTTGAAGGGCGCTACAACTGCCTCGAAGTTCAGCGTGCACACTTGGCGCCCGGGGGCCGAGACCGAGATTCCAGATACGATCTTCGACCTAAGCATCTCCGCGTGTTTTCCCTGCGCCTCCAGAAGTTCTTGCATCACTTCGGTTAGCGGATCCGCAATCGGCGCCGCTGGCGGCGTTCCGGAATCGCCCAGGTTCTTCGGCGATGACTGTAGTAATCGCCGAATCTCTTTCCGATTTGTCCATACCCCAAGAGCCAACGCGACAAGGCACATCCCGAGAACGCTGACGATGGTGTGCCACGAGGCTGAGGTTTGGATGAATCCGACAACTGCCGAGGTAGCGGCGATGAAACTGGCCGTGCCGGCCATAATCAGCAGATTTCTCCGCCATGGCTTGTTGGCAGCCAGCCGCCCAAGAAAACTCCCAGTTGCCGTTACTGCCGACACGGCAAAGGTGATGCCTGCTGGCGATCGGAGCCAATCAAGAAAGGCCCAGAAAAAGTACCAGTTACGGAATTCGTCCATCGGACCGGCTGTCTACCGCAAAGCTGCCGCTTCTGTCTACTGTCGGATCGTCGCCGACAAGTGACGGTTACGTCAACTCCGCAGCTAGAGTTTCTTATCGACTGCTCAGCGGAGCGCGGCGATGATCGCGTCCGCCATGGCGCTCGTCGTCGCCGTGCCGCCGAGGTCTTGTGTCGTGTGGGTCTTCCGCTCGAGGACGGCGGTGGTGGCGGCGGTGATGCGCTCGGCGTACGCCGCGAGCCCGATCTGGCGCAGCATGAAGAGCGCCGAGACCAGCAACGTCATCGGGTTCGCGCGATTCTTGCCGGCGAGCTCGGGGGCGTCGCCGTGGATCGCTTCGTAGACGGCGATCTCGTCGCCGACGCTCACCCCCGGCACGACGCCGAGGCCGCCGACGAGGCCGGCGCAGAGGTCCGAGATCAGGTCGCCGTAGAAGTTCTGCGTCACCAGCACGTCGAATTGCGAGGGGTTCATGACGAGCTGCATGCAGGTGTTGTCGACGATCAGCTCTTGGTACGCGATCGCCGGGTACTCCGCGGCGACGGCGCGGCAGCACTCGAGGAAGAGGCCGTCGGCGCGTTTCATGATGTTGGCCTTGTGGACGGCGGTCACCTTGCGGCGCTGCTCGCGGGCGGCGAGCGCGAACGCGAAGCGCGCGATGCGGGTGCAGGCGCGCGCGCTCGTCACCTTGATGCTCTCCACCACGCCGGGCACGACCTGGTGCTCGAGCCCGGCGTACTCGCCCTCGGTGTTCTCACGGACGATCACGAGGTCGAGATCCGGGTGACGGCTCGGGTGGCCGGGGAAGCTCCGCACCGGGCGCACGTTGGCGTAGAGGTCGAGCACCTTCCGCAGGGTGATGTTCGGGCTCTCGAAGGCGGCGCCGATCGACGCCGTGATGCGCGCCTTCAGCGCCAGACGATTGCGGCGGATCGAGGCGATCGCCGCGGCGGGAAGCGGGGTGCCGGAGCGCGCGACCGCGTCGCGACCGGTCTCGACACGCTCCCAACGAATCGGCACCGCCGCCGCCTCGAGGATGCGCACCGTCGCCTCCGTCACTTCCGGGCCGACGCCGTCGCCGGGGACGAGGGTCACGGTGCGCGGCGTCGCGGGCGCGGCGCTCACGACACGCCTCCGCGCAGGCGGGCGATGATCGCGTCGCGGACGTCGCTGGTGCCGGCCGTGCCGCCGAGGTCGCGCGTGCGCACGCGGCCGTCGCGCAGCACGTCTTCGACGGCGGCGACGACGCGCGCGGCGGCGTCACGCTCGCCCACGTGGCGCAGCATGAGCGCGGCGGAGAGGATGAGCGCGATCGGGTTGGCGAGATTCTTCCCGGCGATGTCGGGCGCGCTGCCGTGGACCGCCTCGAACACCGCGGCCGCGACCCCGATGTTGGCGCCGGGCACCACGCCGAGTCCTCCGACGAGGCCGGAGGCGAGATCGGAGACGATGTCGCCGTAGAGGTTCTCGAGCAGGATGACGTCGAACGGCGCGGGATCGAGGGCGAGCTGCATGCAGAGGTTGTCGATCACGACCTCCTCGTACGCGATCTCGGGGTTGCGGGCGGCGACCCGGCGGCAGCACGCGAGAAAGAGACCGTCGGTCAGCTTCATGATCGACGCCTTGTGGGCGGCCGAGACCTTGCGGCGGCCGTCGCGCCGGGCGAGCGTGAACGCGTACTCGGCGATCCGCGTGCACGCGCTCTCGGTGAAAACCTTGAGCGTCTCGACGACGCCGGGCACGACCTCGTGCTCGAGCCCGGAGTAGAGACCCTCGGTGTTCTCGCGGACGATGACGAGGTCGACGCCCTCGTACCGGCTGGGGACGCCGGGAAGGCTCCGCACCGGTCGGATGCTGGCGTAGAGATCGAGCGCCTTTCGCAGACGCACGTTGACGCTCGTGTAGCCGGTGCCGATCGGCGTCGTGACCGGCCCCTTCAGCGCCACGCCGGTCTCGCGAATGGCGTCGAGCACCGCCGGCGGAAGGGGGTCGCCGTCACGCTCGATCGCGGGGCGCCCCGCCGCGCGCTCGATCCACTCGATCGCGACGCCGGTCGCGTCGACGACGGCGCGCGCCGCCGCCGCGACCTCGGGCCCGATGCCGTCGCCGGCGAGCAGCGTCACCCGATGCGGCATCGTACCCACACGCGCCCGCTCCGTCGCCGCGAAGGCATGGGGCGCAGGCTAGCACGTCGTCCGGACGCGCGCCGCGCGGTCATTGCGTTTTCCGCGATTCGGGTGAACTTCACCGTCAGCTGGGGGACAACGGGATGGGAAATTCGAAGACACACGATTCGTCGCGTGGCCGGCGGGCTCTCGGCACCGTCCTCGTCGTCGGCGGGGCGGGGACGATTTTCTATTGGACGGTGTTCTTCACCAGCGGCATGGTCCAGGCGACGCGTGAACCTTGCTACCTCGTCTTCGAGCGCGCCTTCCCCGCCGCCGACGCCTGGACGGCGGTGGCAGCCATCCTCGCGGGCGTCGGTCTCTGGCGGCGGCGGCCGTCGGCCGTGCTCTTCGGCATCGCCGCCGGGAGCGGCCTCGTCTTCCTCGGGCTCATGGACGTGCTCTACAACCTCGAGCACGGCATGTACGCGCTTCGCACCGCCGAGATGGCGAACGAGATCGTGATCAATCTCTTCTGCCTCAGCGTCGGTCCGACCGCGATCGCCTATGCGTGGCGGCAGCGCCGCGTTCTCGATCCGCGCTGAGCTACTTCTCGAGCTCCTCGCGGATCGTGTACATCTTCTGCCGCGCCTCGGTGATCGACGCGTCGAGGTTGCGCCGGTGATTCGCGAAGATGCCCGCGGGGCTGCCGTCGAGGACGACGAGCGGCTTCAAGGTCGCGGCGACGAGGAGCGAGGTCGCGACCTCGTCGAAGAGCGTCGTCAGGACCGTGCGCTCGGCGAGCGACTGCGCGTACTCGCGCTCGAGCGCGCGCATGCAGTGCCCGATCACGTGGGCGTAGCCCTGCGCATGGTAGAAGAGATCGTCGCTCTCCCACGGCCGGAGCGGGCGGCCGTCGAGCTCGTTGCGGTAGAGACCCGCGTGGGCGTCGCCGAGGAGATCGCTCCAGGCCATGAAGAGTCGCAGCAACTCGGTGTGCCGCTGCGTGATCGGCTTCGACGTCCCGAGCGCCGGCCCGAGCCCGCGCACGTACTCGTCGAGATCGCGCACGCCCTCGCGATAGCGGCTCTCCGCCGACGGGATCCACAACCGGCGCTCGTCGTTCCGGAACATGAGGTCGGCCTGCACGAGGTTGTGGTCGAAGGCGTCGCTCGAGACCTTGGTGAGATTGTCCTTCATCACCCGCATGGTCTCGCGCACCGCCTGGATGATGCCGAGCTGCCGGTTGGCGTTGTTGTCGGCCCAGAGAGCCGGTCCCCAGAGGATGAAGTCGTTCGGGCGCCAGCCGAAGCCGTCGCGGAGCTCGTGGTCGACGATCGCCGCGAGCGTGGTCGCGAGCACGGCTCCGGGTGGCGCCGGCTCCCCCACCGGAAACGCTCGCGCGAGATCGAGCGGCAGCACGTCGTGGCGGCGCTGCCCGAAGTGCAGGCCGACGATCGCGAGCGCCCACAGCAGCAGCATGGCGACCCAACGATTGAGGAAGAGGCGCTTGCTCATGCGTCAAGGCCGTACGCAGCGTTGGTAGATCTTCGGCAACTCGCGCGGCAGCGCCGTGATGTCGTCGATGACGAGGTAGCGTGAGGCATCGCAAATCTCCTTCAGGTAGTCGTGGCCCGCCTTGTCGACGGTGATGCAGAACGGCGTCACGCCGGCGCGCGCGGCTTCCTGGAACGCCATCATGGTGTCCTGGATGCCGTAGACGTTGGAGCGTCGATCGTCGCCGTAGTCGAGGTCTTGGGGAAAGCCGTCGGAGAGCAGGATGACGTGCTTCGAGCGCGCCGCCACGCGACGGATCTGCGCGGTGGCGTGCCGCAGCGCCGTGCCCATGCGCGTCGAGCGCTTCGGCTCGATGGCGCCGATCCGCCCCTTGACGTTCGCCGCCAGCGGCTCGGTGAATCGCTTCACGACGTAGAACTCCACCTGCATGCGGCCGTGGCCGGAAAACCCGCCGATCGCATAGGCGTCGCCGATCCCCTCGAGGGCCTCCGCCATCACCACCAGCGCCTCCTTGGTGATGTCGATGACGCGCCGGCCGGCCGCGGCGCCGGGCACGGGCTCGTCCGTGGAGGCGCTCATGTCGACGAGGAAGAGCGTCGCGACGTCGCGCTCTTCACGCTGGCGCGCCTGGTAGAGCTTCGACGAGGGCGCATGGCCGGAGCGCCGATCGGCGCGCGCGGTGATCACCGCGTTCAGATCGAAGTCCTCGCCGTCCTCGAGGCCGTGCACCACGCGGTAGCGCTCGGGGCGGATGCGCTGGAACTGACGACGGACCTCCGGCAGCAGGTCCGCGTGCGTCGCCAGCGTGCGATGGAAGAAGTCGCCGGTGTCGCTCTCGAGCGGCAGCTCGCGGAGCCGGCACCAGGCGCTGCGGTAGTCGCCGATGCGGTAGTCCCACTCGTCGTAGAGCAGCTCGGCGCCGCCGTCGCTCGGAACCGGTGCCGAGCGCGGGCCGCCGCGCGCGTCGCGCAAGGCGCCGAGGAGCTCCGCCATGCGCTCACGTGGCAGTTTGCCGGCGAGATCGTCGATGTAGAGGCCGAGCGCGTCGAGCTCGTCGCCGTGACCCTGGCGGATCGTGAGGTCGCGTGCTTGCTCCAAGAGGCGGAGGAGCGCCGCGGGATCGAGCGGCACTCCGGGAGCGCCCTCACTCAGCTCGTCGGCGAGATCGAGCGGCAGTTGCGCGTCCGGCAGGGCGGGCGGCGGCTCGGCCCCGTCGTCCGCGGCCGCCGCTGCCGCGAGCGCGGCCCCCTCGCCGCCGTCGAAGTCGAACATCGCATCGGTGAGCGAGCCGTCCGCGAAGAGCTCGGGGAAGCCGCTTGCCCCCACGGTCAGGCCGAGCCCGCTCTCGTGACGCATGATCTCGGCGTAGACGAGCGTGGTCGCCTGGGCGCTGTCGGTGACCGTCGCCGACGCGGCGGCGAGGCGCTCCGCGATCGCGGGCAATCGGCCCGCGAGGTCGTCGCGACGCGCCTGTGCCAGCACGCGCGCGAGCTGCTCGACCGTTCCGGGCAAACGGACGGCGTTGCGGGTGAGCTCGGCGGCGAGCGCGCGCAGATCGACGGCGAGGCCGCGATAGGCACGCGCGAGCGCGGCGTCGAGTCGGACGCCCTCGAAGATCCCGAAGAGGTGCTCGGCGATCGCGGAGTACTCGAAGCGGCCGAGGAACTCGACGAGCGGCGGCACCAGCGCCGCCGACGCGAACTCGCGGCGCGCCGCGTGCTGCGCCGCGATCAGCCGGTAGACGCGCAGGTTCGCCTCGGCGGTCGCGAACACGTCGACGTGGGTGGGAAAGAGCGCGCCGTCGCCGGGCGCGAGAAACGGCGGCCGATAGCCGACGTCGCCGCGCGCCGCGACCTCGACGGGGTGGCCGCAGAGCATCTGGAGGTAGCGTTTCACGAGCCCCTGCACCTCGGTGAACGCGATCGCGGTCGAGCTCGCGGCGAGAACCGCGCGGCTCGTCCGCGAGTCGAGGGTGAAGTACGCGAGTCCCGGGTCGCGACCGTCGGCGGCGACGGTGAGCCCCTCGTTTACCCAGCGCGCGACGCCCTCGATCCCGGTCTGCTCGAGGAGTCGCGGCAGCACGCGATAGTAGGGCACGACACCGGCGGGAAAGCGCGCCGCGATCTCACCCGCGAGCGCGACCAGGGCGCCGCGGATCGCCGCCGGCGTGCGTTCGAGGAGCGTGCGCAGGACCGGAAGCAGCTCGGTGAGCGCACGCGGCGTCGTGTGCGCGACCGGACGCAGGCTCGCCACCACCGCGTCGCGCTCCTCCGGCACCGCGTCGAGCACCGCCGGCATCGAGAAGTACAGCTCGACCGCGACCGCCGGTGCCGCCGCGGCCGCGAGCGCCAGCTCGACGGCGACGCCGCGCTCGTGCTCCGCGAGCCGGTGGAGCGCCGTCGGCGCGCTGGTGAAGAGCTCCGGGCGGGTCGGTCCGAGACGCGACGCGACGCGCCCGAGCTCCGCCCACGCGCCGTAATCCTCGGGCGCGAAGAGCGGCAACGCGAGCGCGGTGCTCTCGAAAAAGTGGAGGGCGAGGAGATCGCTCTCCCACGAGCTCTCGGCCGCGAGCGCGAGCCCGACCCCGACCCATGCCTCGAGCCGGCGGGCGCGGTCGGTAAGCTCGGCGAGCACCGGGCCGCTGCCGCCGACGAAGAGCTCGCCCAAGCGGCGCGAGACGCCGAGCGCGCGACGCGCCAGTACCAGCCACGCTTCGAGCTCGCTCTCCGGCAGCGCGCCGAGCGCGTCGGGTGCGAGGGCGAAGTACGCCGCCGCCGCGTCCCGCGACGCCGGCTCCTCGGTCGCGAGCGCCTCGCCGTGACGTACCCAGCGTCGAAACGTCTCGCCGCCGAGACGCCAGACGGCGGGAGCCCGCCGGCAGTACTGTTGCGCCAAGGTCAACGAGACCGCCGCGAGACGGTCGCCGACCGCGAGCACCGCCGCACGCGCGTCGGGGTCGAGCGCCTGAAGCTCGGCGCGCAGCG
>JBGOSW010000082.1:0-17527 GCA_041476145.1 Binatia bacterium | reverse complement strand
CCGTGGCGATTCTACGTGCGCGACTCGCCGGCGGTGTCGCGTCGTGCCGGCGATCGTGCTCGACGCGTCACGCCGGGTCGCGACGCAGGCGCGCCATCATCGCGGTGACGGTGTCGGCGGAACCGGTCTCGAGGTCGACACCGGTCGTCTCGAGGAAGCGCGCGACCATCATGTAGTAGCCGATCGTCAACACCGCCTCGCAGACCTCGCGGTCGGAGAACTGCGCGCGCATGGCGGCGAGCGTGGCGTCGCTCGCTCGCGGTGCCGCCAGCAATTCGTCGGTGAGGCGGAGCAGCGCGCGCTCGCGGGGACCGAACGACGGCGCCTCGGGCGCGTCGCGCTCGAGCGCCGCGAGCTCCTCGTCGGTGGCGCCGACGGCGCGCGCGATCGGGACGTGCTGCTGCCACTCGTACGCGGCCGGTGAGCGCGCCCCGACGCGCAGGATCACGAGCTCGCGCAGGCGCGGGTCGAGGGCGGCGCGTCCGAGGATCGCCGTGCCGAGCTGGCCGAAACCGCGCAGCAAGGTCTCGGCGTGGGCGAGCATGCGGAAGATGTTGAGCGGCGGCAGCGCGGCGACGAACGTGCGGACGTCGTCCGGCGCGCTTGCGAGGTCACGATACGGAATGCGGGCCACGGTACCTCCCGGCGCGCCGGTCAGGCGCGCGGCGTCTCCAGCGCCGCCAGTGCGTGTGCCTTCGCCCAGCGATAGTCCGCCTTGCCGCTCGGACTCCGCTGCACGTGGTCGACGAAGAAAATCTCCTTCGGCAGCTTGTAGCGCGCGATACGTTGCGCCGCGAAGGCGCGGAGCTCGTCGCCCTCGATCCGTGCGCCGTCGCGCAGCTGGATGATCGCGTTCACCTGCTGGCCCCAGCGCTCGTTCGGGGTGCCGACGACGACGGCGTCGTAGACGAGTGGGTGCGTCTTCAGCGCCTGCTCGACCTCTTCCGGGTAGACCTTCTCGCCGCCGGTGTTGATCGAGACCGAGCCGCGACCGAGCACCGTGATGCCGCCGTCGGCGTCGACCGTCGCGTGATCACCGGGCACGGCGTAGCGGGTCGTGCCGATCACCGGAAAGGTCTTCTCGGTCTTCTCGGGATCACGATAGTAGCCGAGGGGTACGTGCCCGATGCGTGCCAGCCACCCTTGCTGCAGCGATCCGGGCGCGAGCGGCCCGGAGAGGTCATCCTTCAAGACGAGGGTGTCCTCGTTCATGCGGAAGTTGCCCGACGACGCCTTCTGCCCGGCGGTGGTGATCTGCTGGCCGTGGCCGCCGGTCTCGGAGGCGCCGAAGCCGTCGATGAGCAAGATGTGCGGCAGCTGCGCGAGCAGTCCCTCCTTCAACGCCGGGGTCAGAATGGCGCCGCCGGAAATGATGAAACGGAACTCCGGCAGCGTGCGCGGGCGCTTCTCGAGTTCGTCGAGGAGCGGCCGCCCGAAGGCGTCGCCGACGATGCACATGTAGTTGACGCGTTCGCGCGCGATCGTGTCCCAGATGTCGGCGGGGTCGAGCCGGTCCGGCTGGGCTTGGATCACCACCGTTCCGCCCTGGTGGAGCGTGTTGAAGGCGATCCAATGCGCGGCGCCGTGCATGAACGGCGGCGCCGCCAAGGTGCGCAGGCTTCCCGCTTTCGCCTGCTCCGCCATCATCTCCACCGACTGCACCCGACTGCCGCCGGGATTGTGGCCGCCGAGGGCGCCGAAGAAGATGTCCTCCTGACGCCAGAGGACGCCCTTCGGCATGCCCGTCGTCCCGCCGGTGTAGAGGATGTAGAGATCGTCGGGCGACCAGGCGAGGTCGGGACGCGCGGCGTCGGCGGCCGCGAGCGCCTCCTCGTAGTCGATCGCCCCCGGCAGCAACGCGTGCTCGGACTCGTCGGCGACCTGCAACAACGTCGTCAGACGAGGCAGGCGTGGCAGGATGTTGGCGAGCGTCGGCGCGAAGCGCGCGTGGTAGACGAGCGCGGTCGCCTCGGCGTTGTCGAGGAGGTACAGCAGCTCGTCTTCGACGTAGCGATAGTTGACGTTGAAGGGCGCGACGCGTGCCTTGTAGGCGCCGAGCATGCCCTCCAGGTACTCGTTGCAGTTGTGGAGATAGAGGCCGAGGTGATCCTGGCCGGACTCCCAATTGCGCAGCGCGGAGCGTTCGACGCGACAGCCGAGGCCGCGCGCGCGCAGGAAGTTCGCCAGCCGGCGCGTGCGGTCGGTGAACGTCCGCCAGCTGATCCGCCGATCGCGGTAGACGATGCACTCACGGTCGGGGACCGCCGCCGCGATCGCCTCTTGGATGGTGGCGAGATTGAAGGTCATGGCTTGCGCGGGCGCGCGCCGTAGTCGCCGAACGGACCGTCGCGCGTCATGAGGGCGGCCTTGACGCCGCGGTCGCGCGCCTCGGTCCGCCATGCGATCCCCTCCGGCGTGTGACGGGCGACGCCGTCGAGGAGCGTGCCGAGGGTCTGCGTCGAGGCGAGGCCCATGTTCTCGTAGGCTTGATTGACGAGCAGCTTCATCATCGCCAGCTGATTCACCGGCAGCTGCGCCATGCGGCGCGCGAGCGCGTCCGTCTCGGCGTCGAGATCGGCCGCGGGCACGGCCTTGGCGACGAGACCGATCGCCGCGGCCTCGCGTCCGGAGACCGAATCGCCGGTGAGCAGCAGGCGCTTCGCGCGCTCCATGCCGACCCGGTAGACCCACATCGCGGTGGTCGGCGAGCCCCAGACGCGCGCCGGGGGATAGCCGATCTCGGCGTCGTCCGCGGCGACGACGAGATCGGAGCACAGCGCGAGATCGGTGCCGCCGCCGACGCACCATCCATGTACCTTGGCGATCACCGGCTTGCGGCTCCGCCACAGTGACATGAAGCAGGCGACGTTTTCCGACATCATCGCCAGGTCGCGCATCGGGTCCCAGACGGTCGTCGCCGCATCCGCCTCCGCCTCGACGCGCGTCCCCCACTCCAGATCGTAGCCGGCGCAGAAGGCGCGGCCCTCCCCTGCGAGGACGATCACGTGCACGTCACCGGCGGCGTTCGCCGCCGCGACCGCCGCCGCGAGCTCGCGCGGCATCTCGCGATTGATCGCGTTCAAGCGCTCCGGACGCGACAGGGTGAGGCGCGCGAGCTTGCCGTCGAACCTCAGCGACAACGTGGTGTAGGACATGACGTGGGGTGCGGCGTCGCGCCGGGCGCGACGGCTCTACGTAGGCAATCAGGTTCGAGAAGGCAAGCGCTTCAGGGCGCCTACGTCCGACGGACGCCGTCGCCCACTCCGGCGCGCAATTCCAACCGCGAGGGTCGACGCGCGCGAACGGGGTCGCTTGACTCGAGCGCGGTGCGATGATTCGAGGCGCCGTGCGCCACGAGTTTCGTTTCCGCGCCTCGGTGTGGCAGGCCGACGTCGACGCATTCGGCGAGTTGCGCAGCGCGACGCTGTTGCGCTTTCTCCAGGAGACGGCGACGCGTGCCTCTACGGCCGCGGGCTTCGACCCCGCCTTCTACGAACGCCACGGCACGCTCTGGCTCGTCCGCCGCACGACGCTCACGCGGGTCGCCCCCATCCGCTACGGCGACGAGCTCGAGGCGACGACCTGGATCGCCGACTTCCGGCGCGTGCGCTCGCGGCGCGACTACGAGATCCGCGTCGGCGATCGGCTGGTCGCGCACGCCTCCACCGACTGGGTGTACGTCGATCGCACCGGTATCCGGCCGCGGCGTATTCCGGCGGAGCTCCAAGCCGCCTTCGGTCTCGACGGCGCGCCGCCGCTGGCGCGTCCGCCGTTTCCGCACGCTGTCCCGCCGGCGAGCGCTGCGCGCCTTACCCGCCGCATCGAGCTCCACGACCTCGACGCCCTCCGCCACGTGAACAACGCGACCTACCTGCTCTATGTCGAGCAGGCGGCGCAGGACGCGGACGCCGCCGTGGGCTGGCCGCTCGCGGCGCAGCTCGCGGCCGGCGGTCGCTTCCGCGCCGTCACGCACGACCTCGAGTACCTCGACGCCGCCGTCTACGGGCACGATCTCGCGATCGTCACCTGGCCGCGCGCCGTCGCCGAGGATGCCGTCGAGCGCCACACGCTCCTCGTCCACGACGGCACGGAGCGCCCGTTGCTGCATGCGGTGAGTCGCTATGCGTGGGTGGACCTCGCGGGCGAGTCGCGTCCGCTCCCCGCCGGTCTCGACGCCGCGCTTCGTGCCGCGTCGGCATGAGACGCGGCGCGGGCGCGAATTGCGGGTCCACCCGCCATCCGATATGTTGGCGCGATATGGAGCGTGGCGGCATGCAGCAATCGGAGCGCGGGACGCGCCGCGTTCGCATCGGCGACGTCGAAGTGGGCGGCGGCGCGCCCGTCACCGTGCAGAGCATGTGCGCGACCAAGACCCGCGACATCGACGCGACCGTCGCGCAGGTGCGTCAGCTCGCCGGCGCCGGGGCGGCGATCGTCCGCATCGCCGTCGACAATGAAAAAGAAGTCGCCGCGCTCAAGGAGATCCGCGCGCTCACCGACGGCATCACGCTCTCGGTCGACCTCCAGGAGAACTACCGCGTCGCCGAGACGGTCGCGCCCTACGTCGACAAGATCCGCTACAATCCCGGCCACCTGCACCACATCGAGCGCCACAAGTCGATCGCCGACAAAGTGAGTTGGCTCGCCGACGTCGCGCGCGACCACGATTGCGCGATTCGCATCGGGGTGAACTGCGGGTCGGTCGCGCCGGAGTTCCTCGAACGCCACCCCGGGAACCAGCTCGAGGCGATCGTGCAGTCGGCGCTCTACCACTGCGAGCTGATGGAGCGCGTCGGCTTCGATCGCTTCGTGGTGTCGCTCAAGGACTCCGACCCCGAGAAAGTGGTGGCGGCGAACGTGCGCTTCACCGAGGTCCGTCCCGACGTGCCGCTCCACCTCGGCGTCACCGAGGCCGGCCTGCCGCCCGACGGCATCATCAAGACGCGACTCGCCTTCGAGAAGCTCCTGGCGCGCGGCATCGGTGACACGCTCCGCGTCTCGCTCACGCTGCCGAACGAGCGCAAGCACGAGGAGGTCGAGGTCGGTCACCGGATCATTCGCGACGTCGGCGAGGGGCGGTTCATCTCGGTTCCCGACTTCGGCAAGGGACTGAACATCATCTCCTGCCCGAGCTGCTCGCGAGTCGAGAACGAGAGCTTCGTCGAGCTTGCGCAGCAAGTCCGCGAGATCGCCACCTACGCCGCCGCCCATCGCATCACGATCGCCGTCATGGGCTGTCGGGTGAACGGGCCCGGCGAGACCGACGACGCCGACCTCGGCCTGTGGTGCGGCCCTTCGACGGTGAACTTGAAGAAGAAAGACGTGAAGGTCGGAACGTACAGCTACGTCGACGTGCTGCCGCGCCTGCGCGAGGAGCTCGACCGCCTGATCGCCGACCGGACTGCCTAGCGCCGCTCGCCGTCGGGGAGCGCGCGCACGTCGTCGATGCGGCGATATGCACCGCGCTCGAGCGTGACCGTTCGTCCGTCTGGATGATGCGCGTCGCGACCGCGTCGGCGGAGACGCGGCGCCAGGACGAGCGCGGAGACGCCGACCAGGAATGCCGCGAGGCTCACGGCGCCGAGCGCGAACAGGAGCGGAACCGCGAGCAGCACGCCGGCCACGCGCGGCAACCGGATGACGCGCACGCCGCTCGGCGCATTCCGTGGGCGCGATTCTTCCATCAGACGTTCCGCCGCGCGTCGCGGTAGAAACGGCCCTCGGAGCTCGTCAATACGTCGTCGCGGCCGTCGACGCGCATCGCCGCGGCGACCGTGAAGTAGCGGCCTTCGTCGGCGACGACGTGCGCGCGCACGTGCAGCAGCGCGCCGGTCGGGCACGGCCGCCGGTAACGGATGGCGAGCCGGCCGGTGACGACGTAGGTGCCGCGCGTGAAGAAGGCGGCGGCGCAGCTCGCCTCGTCGAGCAGCACGGCTTGGATGCCGCCGTGGACGATCTCCGTCGCACCCTGGTACGTCGCGCCGAGCGTGGCGTCGCAGCAGATGCCGTCGCCGGCGCGGAAGAAGCGCAAATGCAACCCCGCGGGGTTCGCGGGCGAGCAGCCGAAGCAGAATCCGGAAGCCGGAAAGACGATCTCCTCGTCGTGCGGCACACTCGCCGGATGCGATGCGACGGTCTCAGACACGCTCGATGATGGTCGTGATGCCCATGCCGCCGCCGATGCACATCGTCACCAGCCCGGTCGTCCGATCGCGGCGCTCGAGCTCGTCGAGGATGGTGCCGATGAGCATCGCGCCGGTCGCGCCGAGCGGATGTCCGAGGGCGATCGCGCCGCCGTTCACGTTGACGATCTCGGGGTCGATCCTACAATCGCGGATCACCTTGAGCGGTACCGCGGCGAACGCCTCGTTGATCTCGACGAGGTCGATGTCCTTGATCGTCATGCCCGCCTTCTTGAGACAGCGCTCGGTTGCGGGCACGGGCGCGGTGAGCATGATGATCGGTTCGGCGCCGTGTGTCGCCATCGCACGCACCCGGGCGCGCGGTTTGAGCCCGTGCGCGCGCGCATAGTCCGGCGCCGCGATCAGAATGGCGGCGGCGCCGTCGACGATCCCGCTCGAGTTGCCGGCGGTGTGGACGTGCTGGATCTTCGACACCTGCGGGTAGACCTTCTGGGCCTTCTGATCGAAGGTGAGCTGATCGCCCTTCTGAACGTACTGGCCGAGCTGTACGAACGACGGCTCGAGTTTCGCCAGTGCCTCGGATGTCGTCTGCGGCCGCGGGAACTCGTCCTGCGCGAGGAGCTGGGCGCCGTCGGGGCCGCGCGCCGGGACGATGCTCTTCGCGAAGCGGCCCTCCTCCATTGCCGTCTTGGCGCGCATCTGGCTGGCGAGCGCGAAGCGGTCGCAGTCCTCGCGCGTGAATCCCTCGAGGGTGGCGATGAGGTCGGCCGAGATGCCCTGCGGGACGAGCGGGTAGAGCTCGCGGAGATGACGATTGTGGCCGTCGATGCCGGCAGCGTCCGAGCCCATCGGCTGGCGCGACATGCTCTCGACGCCGCCGCCGACGACGATGTCCTGCTGGCCGGCCATCACGCCCATCAGCGCGAAGTTCACCGCCTGCTGGCCGGAGCCGCAGAAGCGGTTCAGCGAGACGCCGCTGACCTCGATCGGCCAACCCGCCGCGAGCACCGCCATCCGCGTGATGCACCCACCCTGCTCGCCCGCCTGTGAGACGCAGCCCGCGACGACGTCCTCGACGTCTTTCGGGTCGAACGGGTTACGCGCCGCGAGCGCTTGCAGGGTCTGCGCGAAGAGCTCCTGCGGGTGCACGTGCGACAGCGCGCCGACGTCCTTCTTGCCGCGCCCGCGCGGCGTCCGGACGGCATCGATGATCCAGGCTTCGGCCATGGGAGACGTCCTTTCTCGACGAGGAGCTGCGGCTCACTAAACCCCGGCGGCGGCGTCATTGCAACTCGGCCGGCGCGCGTGACGGTGCGGTCCACCCTTTTCGGGATTGACGAAATGAGGATCCTTCAATATTGAGGAAGCGTCATTCCCCGCGTCCCGATGCGTCCATGGACGCGGGACTGTAGCCGGGAGGGTTCGATGGGCGGCAGCAAAGCAGACCCCGTGTACAACACCGTCGAGCGCGACGACTTCCCGGTACTCCTCGAGTCCCGCCGCTATCTCGGCCGCAGCCGCCACTTCGACGAGATCATCGCCCGCACCGAGGAGCACTTCTGGAACCCCGACGACCCGGACTACATCGACTTCGCGACGCCGTGGCGCGACGAGGAGCCGCTCTTCCCGCTGGCGTTCATTCCCGAACTGCAGTCGGCGGTCGCCGACCGGCTGGACCAGGGCCAGCAAGTCGCCTTCGCGAACAGCAGCGCGCAGTGGACGCTCTCCAACATCTTGCACGGGGAGCAAGGCGCCTTGAACCTGTCGGCGACGCTCGCCGAGGCGTTCGTCGATCCCGGTGCGCAGGAGTACGCCGCCAACCAGGTGCGCGAGGAGGCTCGGCACGTCCATGCCTTCACCAACTACATGCGGGCGCGCTTCGCCGGCGCGGTGCTGCCCCCCGGCGACACCCTGGCGCGGCTGCTGACGACGCTCATCCGCACACCCCTCGTCTACCAGAAGCTCGTCGGCATGCAGATGCTCGTCGAGGGCCTGGCGATGGGGGCGTTTGCAACCCTGTACGTGAAGGCGAACGACCCGCTCGTCCGTCGGCTGTGCCAGCTCACCATGACCGACGAGGCCTTCCACCACCGCTTCGGCAAGATCTGGGCGCGAGCGACGCTCCCGCAGTTGCCCGAGGCCGAGCACGATGCGGTCGAGGATTGGGCGCTCGAGTGCTTCAACGTTCTCCTCTTCAACCTGGTGAACGCCGAGCAGAAGCGCGTGCTCTATCCGCGCTTCGGTCTCGATCCCGCGTGGGTGCAGGGCGCCATGCTGGAGGCGTTCACCGACGTCAAACGACGCGCGCTCATGACGCAATCCACCGACGTCTTTCGCACCCTCATCAAGACCTTGCTGCACGCCGGTATCATCACCGCGCGCACGCGCGCGTCGTACGCGGCGTGGGTCGACATGGACGAGCTCGCGGCGGAGGGCGACCGCATGGTCGGCGACGACATCGCCGACGAAGGGATCCGCTACCTGAAGGAGATCAATGCCGGCAAGCGCAAGATCGTACGCAAGATCGCTCCGTCCGCGCGCTGAACCCGCGCCGCCGGCACGCGCCGCACGGCGCAAGGAGCGCACGCGCGAGCGGCTCCTCGACGCCGCGCTCACGGTCTTTCTCGCCCGTGGCTACGACGGCGCGACGACGACCGACATGACGCGCGTCGCCGATCTCGGCGCCGGCACTTTCTACTGTCACTTCCGCGACAAGCGCGCCGCCTTCGACGGCATCGCGCATCGCGCCGCGCGGACGATGATGACGCGCTGGCAGGCCGCGCTCACGCCGGGGATGCGGCTCGGCGACGGCGTGACCCTCGGACTCGAGATCACCGCCGCGTTCTGGCGCGAGCATCCGGAGCGTGCACGGCTGCTCCTCGAGGGCGGGCCGTCCTTCGGCAACTCGGCGCACCTGCGCCTCGTCGACGACCTCGCAACGACGTTGCGGGCGCGCTTCACGGTGGCGCGCGGGCGCCGCTTGAGCACCGTTCGCGCCCAGGCGCTCGCCGCGTTCGTCTCCGGCCTCGGTATCGAGATCGGCCGCGTCGTGATCGGCACGCGGCCGCGTACCGCGCGCGCCGTCGTCGGGGAAACGATCGCGCTCGCGCGCCGCGCCGCCACCGCGCTCGAGCGCTGAGCGCGCCGCGCCATCACCAGGCGGCGCGGGTCCGTGCGCGTTCTTGACCGTGGCGACCCGGGCAACGCATGATGCCCTCCGGCATTGCCGATACCGAGGAGGATCCCCATGGCGGCGCAACTCTCCCGAACCTTCGAGCTCTTCGAGCGCGCGCTGCGCGTCGTGCCGGGCGGCATCTACGGCCACCAGACTCCGGCGCTGCTCGTGCCCGGCTCCTACCCGTACTTCTTCGCGCGTGGCGACGGCAGCCATGTGTGGGACGTCGACGGCAACGAGTACATCGACTACCTCTGTTCCTACGGTCCGATCGTCGTCGGACATCGCCACCCGGCGGTCGAGGAGGCGGCGGCGCGTCAGATGCGCGACGGCAATTGTTTCAACGCTCCGACGCCGCTGTGGGTCGAGCTCGCCGAGCACCTGGTCGAGCTGACGCCGTTCGCCGACTGGGCGGTGTTCGCCAAGAACGGCTCGGACGTCTGCACCTGGGCCGTGGAGGTGGCGCGCGCGGCGAGTGGTCGTCGCAAGGTGGTGAAGGCCGAGGGGGCCTACCACGGCACGCATGCGTGGTGTTCGCCCCTCCCCGGCGGAATCACCGACGAGGATCGCGCCAACGTGCTCGAGGTGCCGTGGAACGACCTCGCGGCGCTCACGCAGCTCGTCGCCAGCGTCGGCGACGAGATTGCCGCGATCATCCTCACGCCGTTCCGTCACGACGCCTTCCACGATTCCGAGTTACCTGCCGACGGCTATCTCGCCGGCGTCCGCCGGCTTTGCGATGCGCACGACATCGTGTTCATCCTCGACGACGTCCGCGCCGGCTTTCGCCTGCACCTCGGCGGTTCGGGCGAGTTTTTCGGCGTGCGACCCGATCTCGCGTGCTACTGCAAGGCGATCGCCAACGGCTATCCGCTTTCGGCGTGCGTCGGCCGCGAGGCGTTGCGCAACGCCGCGCAGGAGGTCTTCTTCACTGGCTCGTACTTCACGAGCGCGGTACCGATGGCGGCCGCCCTCGCCTGCCTGCGGGCGCTCGACGCCGACGACGGCATCGCCCGCATGGACGCGCTCGGGCGGCGGCTTTGCACCGGGCTCGACGAGGCGGCGCGCGTGCACGACTTGCGCGTCACCACCAGCGGTCCGCCGGCGCTGCCGTTCATGAGCTTCTGCGACGATCCCGGCCAGTCGTTGAACCGCGTCTTCTGCGCGGCGATGGCGGAGCGCGGCGTGTATCTGCACCCGCACCACAACTGGTTCCTCTCCGCCGCGCACACCGACGCCGACATCGACCGCACGGTCGAGCGTGCCGACGAGGCGTTCGCGATCGTTGCCGCGGGGCGCTGAGCGACGGGCAAGGGGTCCGACTGCACCGCGGTGGAGCAATCGCCGGTTGCTAGACAATGAGCGCGGGCGCTCCACTCGACGTGCGCACGCCACTCGTGTAACGCTTTCCCCATGGTGTCGCCGCGGCCTCGCCATGCGGTTCCGGTACCTCTGCCGATCAACTCCCCGGCGCTCCGACGTGTGCTCGCGGCGAAGATTCTCCTGACACTCGGCCTCTGGGCGGGGCCGGCACTGTTGCTTCCGGTCCCGTGGTTTCCGCTCGTCGGACTCCCGGAGCCACCGCTGGCGCAGCTGGTGTTCGTGCGTCTCCTCGGCGCCGCCTACGTCGCGCTCGTCGTCGGCTACGCGCTCGCCTGGCGTGCGCCGGCACGCCACCCCGGCGCGATTCTGGTCGGCATCGTCTCCAACGGCCTCGCGGCGCTGGTAATCTTGAGCGTCGGCAGCGCCGGTGGGTTCGCGACCTGGAGCGCGCTCGGGGCGGTGTACATTTGGGGCAGCGGGATCGTCGCCGCGGCACTCGCCGGTGCGCTCGCGGCCGCCGGCAGGCCGTTGCTACGCAAGATCGCCGAGCGGCAGCGGGCCGCGCCGCCGCGTCCGGGCTCAATGAAAGTCGTGTGACGGCGGGGTCTCTCCCGCGAGGGACAGGGCGTGGAAGCGCCGCCCCTGCACATGGATCACGCCGTCGACGCTCTGCACCGGGCCCTCGACGACGAGCATGGGCGAGGTGTGGAGAAGCCTCCGGTGCTGCTGGAAACGCGCCGGCGTGATCACCGCGTTGCAGGTGCCGGTCTCATCCTCGAGCGTGAGGAACAGCATGCCCTTCGCCGTCCCGGGGCGTTGACGCACGATGACGTGTCCGGCGACGCGCGTCCAATGCCCGTTCGGCACCGACTTGAGCTCGGCGCTCGAGACCACGCCGCGCGCGCGCAGACGCGCGCGGAGATGGTGCATCACGTGCGGTCCGGTCGTGAGTCCGTTGCTCCGGTAGTCCGCGAGCGTCTCCTCGAGCGGCGACATCGCTGGTAGCGGCGACGCACCAGACGCGCGGCGCCCGTGCACCCCGTCACCGCCCGCGTCTCCGTGCCGCACGACACCGGCGAAGAGGCTCCGTGGATCGCGTTCGAGCGCCGCCACTTGCCAGAGCACGTCGCGGCGACGCGCGCCGAAAGCGCTGCATGCCCCCGCTCGCGCCAGTCGGACGCGCTCGTCCTCGCGGAGCACCGCACGGTGGACGAGGTCGCCGAGCGACGTGAACGGCGCCTGCGCGCGCGCCTGCACGAGATGCCGCGCCGTCTCCTCGCGTAGTCCCGACACGTAGCGCAGGCCGACGCGCAGCGCGCCGTCCGCGATCGTGCACGGCCAGTCGGAGCGCGTGACGTCGATCGGGAGGACGCGCACGCCGTGGCGCTCGGCGTCCTTCACCAGGGTCGCGGGGTGATAGAATCCCATCGGCCAGTTGTTCAAGAGCGCGCAGAAGAACGCCGCCGCGTGATGCACCTTGAGGTAGGCGGACGCATACGCGAGGAGCGCGAAGCTCGCGCTGTGCGACTCCGGGAAGCCGTAGAGCGCGAACGACGTGATGCTGCGGACGATCGACTCGGCGGTGGCGCCGGTGAGACCGTTCGCCGCCATGCCGGCGCGCAGCCGCGACTCGATCTGCGTCATGCGCTCGACCGAGCGCTTGAAGCCCATGGCGCGGCGGAGCTCTTCGGCCTCACCGCCCGAGAAACCGGCGACGGTCATCGCGATCCGCAGCAGCTGCTCCTGGAAGAGCGGCACGCCGAGCGTGCGGCGCAAGATGGGCTCGAGCGCCGGATGCGGATACGTAACCGGCTCGCGGCCGGCGCGGCGGCGGAGATACGGATGCACCATCTGCCCGACGATCGGGCCGGGGCGGATGATCGCGACCTCGACGACGAGATCGTAGAAGCGCGTCGGCTTCATGCGCGGCAAGGTCGCCATCTGGGCGCGGCTCTCGACCTGGAAGACGCCGATCGTGTCCGCGCGTTGCAGCAATGCGTAGACGTCCGGGTCATCGGGCGGGAGATGGGCGAGGTCGACGGCGACGCCTTCGTGTTCGCGCACCAGCGGGATCGCGTCTTCGAGGACCGCCATCATGCCGAGGCCGAGGAGGTCGACCTTGATGAGGCCGAGGTCGGCGCAGTCGTCCTTGTCCCACTGCACGACCACGCGTCCCGGCATCGCCGCCGGCTCGAGCGGCACGATGTCGTCGAGTCGGCCGGCGGCCATGATGAGACCGCCCGAGTGCTGGCCGAGGTGACGTGGCAGGCCTTGGAGGCGTTGCACGAGCTCGACGAGGAGCCGAATCCGCGGCGCGTCGGGATCGAGACCGGCGCCGCGTAGTTGATACCGCACGTCGTCGCGCTCGTCGCGGAACTCGAAGGGCGTGGGGAGCTTCGCGAGGCGGTCGACCTGTTCGAGGCCGAGGCCGAGCGTCTTCCCGACCTCGCGCACCGCGCTCCGCCCGCGATACGTGATCACGTTCGCCGTCATCGCCGCGCCGCGCGTGCCGTAGCGCTCGTAGACGTGCTGGATGACCGTCTCACGCCGGTCACCGCTCGGGAGGTCGAGGTCGATGTCGGGCCATTCACCGCGCTCCGCGGAAAGGAAGCGCTCGAAGAGCAGGTCCATCCCGACCGGATCCACGGCGGTGATGCCGAGCGCGTAGCAGACCGCGCTGTTCGCCGCCGAGCCGCGCCCTTGGACGAGGATGCCGCGCCGGTGGCAAAAGTCGACGATCTCCCAGACGATGAGGAAGTATCCCGCGAGGTCGAGGCGCTCGATCACGGTGAGTTCGTGATCGAGCTGGGCGCGGACGCGCGGCGTGAGCGTACCGTAGCGATCGCGCGCGCCCGCCGCGGTACGCGCGCGCAGGTGACCGATCGGCGTCTCCCCCGCCGGAACCGGGAAGGCCGGGAAGCGGTAGCCGAGATCGGCGAGCGTGAACGCGCAGCGCTCGGCGATCCGACGCGTATGACGAACGGCGTCGGGCAGGTCGCGGAAGAGCGCCGCCATCTCGGCGGGCGGTTTCAGATGGCGCTCGGCGTTGCGTAGCAGTCGCCGTCCCGCGGCGTCGAGCGTCGTCTTCTCCGCGATGCAGGTGAGGACGTCGAGGAGCCGGCGTTCCGCCGGCGTCGCGTGGCGCACGTCGTTGGTTGCCACCAGCGATAGACGCGTCGCGCGCGCGAGGTCGACGAGACGACGCGTACAGCGCGCTTCCTCGCGCTCGAAGTGCCGGCCGATCTCGACGTACAGGCGCTCGTCGCCGAAGAACGCACGCAGCCGCTCGATCGTCGCACGTGGGGAGAGCCGGCCCCCATCGCCTGCGGCCCGCGGGTCGTCGGCGACGTCACCGAGGATGCCATCCGGACCGCCGCCGGCGAGCGCGATCAGTCCCGCGGCGTGCTCCTCGAGGTCGTCGAAGCCGAGCCGGCACTCGCCCTTGGGCGCGCGCAGCTTACCAGTGGTGAGCAGGCGGCAGAGATTGCGGTAGCCGCGACGCTCGGCGACCAGGAGATAGAGCCGTCCCCCCGCGATCGTCACCTCGGCGCCGACGAGCGCGCGTAGGCCGGCGGCGCGTGCCGCCGCGAACGCGCGCGGCGCCCCGTAGACTCCGTCGCGGTCGCCGATCGCGACGGCATCGTAGCCGAGCGCGGCGGCGCGGCGAACGAGATCCTCGGGAAGCGACGCACCCTGGAGGAAGCTGAAGGCGCTCCGGCACCGCAGCTCGACGTATGCCGGTGCCGCGTCAGTCATACATGCCGTCGGCGAGCCACTGCCGCGTACGCCCGTCGCGGAAGATGCGGTAGAGAGCGCCGTCGGTGAGCTCGACGTCGTAGTACTCGCGGTCGTACGGGTCGGCGGTCCACCACTCGCCGCGTAAACACCAGGGGCCGGCGAGATGGACGACGCGCCCACCGAAGCCGCGTCCGCGCACGTACTCGAGCCGGCCGCCGCTCTCGAACACCTCGAGCGCGGCCGGCGGGCGAAAGGCGCGCAGTACGACACGCGTGCCGGCCGGCGCACCGTCGGCGACGGCGCCGGGTGGCGCTGCGGGCACGGGTGAAAAGCCCGCGAGTGCGACGGCATCCGGGCGGTGCGAATCGACGCGGACCGGCCGCCCGATGCGCTCCGGTCCGCAGAGCGCGGCGAGCCGGGCGATCGTCGCCGCCAGCGCCACCGCCGAGGGACCGTTCGGCTGAAAGAGATCGAGCTGCGTCGCCCGGACGCGCGCCGCGGCCGCCGCCATACGGAGGCCGACGACGGCACCGCTCGGTGGCTGTTGCTCGAGGTGCGCGCGCAAGAGAACGAGGAGAACCTTCGCCTCCGCGGTCGGCGCTGCGGGCGCGACCTGCCGTATCGTGGACGCGCCGTTCTCGAGCTCGAACGTCAGCGCAAGCGACGCACACGCGAGGCCGTGCAGCGCGAGCCGACCCGCCAACCGGTCGAGGAGACGGCGCAGCAGGAAGAGCAACGGCTCGAGGCGATCGATGCCGTACTCGAGCGCGATCCCCTCGACGAGCGTCGTCGGCGTCGCGCGACAGCGCAGCACCTCCTCGTCGTCGCCACGCGCCTGCCGCACCAGTCGCGCGCCGGCGGGGCCGAGTCGATGCGCCGCCTCGCCTGCAGGCAGGCGCGCGAGCTCGCCGATGCGCGTGATCCCCCAACTCGCGAGCGTCACCCGCGTCGCCGGATCCGGATCGAGGAGATCCACCGGGAGCGGCGCCAGATACGCCGCCTCGTCGGCGCACGCGATGACGCGAGCGCCGCCGCCAGCGCGCGCCGCGATGCGCGCGGTCAGCTTCGAGCCGCCGATGCCGACGCACGCCGCAAGACCCTGGCGCTGCGCACGCGCCGTGAGAATCGTCGCCAGCTCCGCCTCGGAGGCACAGAGCGCGGCAGTGCCGTCGCAATCGAGAAACACGCTGCCGTCGTCGCTCAGCTCGACGCGCGGGCCGAGTGTCGCGGCGACGTCGGCGAGGGTACTGCCGGCCGCGCGCACCGTCTCCAGCGAGTGCGGCACGACGACGAGTTCGTCACAGACGACGCGCGCCTGCGCTGCCGTCATGCCGTGGCATACGCCCGCCGCGCGCGCGCGCGCCGACACCGTGAGCACCGGGCTGTGCGCGGCCCGGCCGTCGGTGATCACGACCGCGGTGTCGTGCAGCTCCGGCCGTGCACGCACCACAGCGGCGAGCGCGAGCTCCGGCACCCAGAGACAGGCGATGCGTGCCATGGCTCACGACCCCGTCGCCGCGACGACCGACGCGCTCGGCGCCGACGGCGTTCCGAGCTTGCTCTTCCGAAGGTGGACGGCGCTCGTGATCCCCGTAAACAGCGGACACGGTCCTCGACCCTCGAAGACCGCGTCGCTGCGCTCGAGCTCGAGCCGGAGCGCGGCGAACGTTCCCACGACGTCCTCGCGCCCGAGCACCACCATCGCCGTCCGCGTCCGCGCCGCCGCACGCGCGAGTCGTATCCACATCGACGCCGGAACATTCCGCGGCGCTCGGCCATCGTCGAGGTCGACGAGAACGAGACCGAAGCCTTCCCCCTCGAGGACGTGCTCCGCCGCCCGCAACGCGTCGCGCGGCGTTCGCGGGCGAATCCACAACACCCGCGCGAGGTCGATTCCCGCCTCCTCCGCATGCGCCGGATCGAACGCATTGGGCAGATCGACGCACGCGGTGAGGGCGCGTCGCACCGTCACCGCACGCAGCAGCACGTACGCCAGCGTCGTACGCCCCGACGACGGCCGCCCGACGATCTCCGTCAGCGCGCCGCGCGGAAGCCCGCCGCCGAGGAGCGCATCGAGCGCATCGAGCCCGGTCGGAATCCGCGGCGGCGGCACGCGCGCTGTCGCGCCGCGGATGAGTCCGGGAGTGAGGAGCAGCTCGCGAAGTACGGAGGATTCGACGAGGGCATGCGGGGGCATGCCCAGATCTTCGCTTTATCTTCGCCTACTAGTCAACACCAACCTCACCCGTTTCGGGGCAATCGTCCGTCGGCGAATGATCGACGGCGCGAACGGTCCACTTCTCCTTCTCCGGGTTGTCGCGCTCGAACTCGATGACGAAGGCGACGAGCTCGACGCTGTCCGCGTCATAGCCGAAGAGCCAGCGCTGGCGGAGAGGTGTGGGGTCGCGGCGGCAGAGGAGGCCCTCGATGAATTTCTTTCGCGGGCCGTCGTCGTCCTTGTCGCCCTTGCGCTCGGTGACGACGATCGCCTGCATGGCGGTCTCGACGTCGGCGGCTGACATGCCCGGCTGCACGACGCCGAGGCGCTGGCGGGCACGCTCGAAGGCTTGCCGACTGTTCGTGATGCGCTCGGCGTCGTCGAACGTGGTGACAACGCGGTGGTCGAGTTGGCCGTGCGGATCCAACGGATCGCGCATGAAGGCGCAGCCGGTGACACTGGAGGCCAGTGCGAGCAGGCACATCCACTGCCCCGCCATTCCCTTCTTTCCGCTCGTTTCCCGCATTCTCCTCTCCTCCTCGTGCACCCCGGGAAACGCAAAGGCCCCGGCGCTCTTGCGAGCACCAGGGCCTTTACCATGAGATCCGGCGGCGTCCTACTCTCCCACGTGGCGACCACGTAGTACCATCGGCGCTGGAGGGCTTAACGGCCGTGTTCGGGATGGGAACGGGTGTGACACCTCCGCCATAGCCACCGGAAATTGATCACGTCGATCCGTTCGTGCGGCGCACGCATGTGTGGCGTCACGAATCGATCAACGTGTACGGGTAATCGGTGAATGCAAGCGCGATGGCTGCTCCAGGAGAAAATATTATGGTCAAGCCGCACGGCCAATTAGTACCGGTTAGCTCCACGCATTGCTGCGCGTCCACACCCGGCCTATCAACCTCGTCGTCTACGAGGGGCCTT
>JBGOSW010000081.1:0-18019 GCA_041476145.1 Binatia bacterium | reverse complement strand
GTGCGCGCGATCGGTGGCGTCACCGAGCAGGAAGAGGAGGTCGGTGCGCTCCCCCGGTGCGAGGTCCAGGTGGAGCTGGAGCGCCGCGCACGGGTCGCAGCCCGGCGGTGCGGTGTCGCTCAGGCCGCAGCGCGAGAGGGCCGCCGGCGCGCGCAAGGTGCCCTCGCGTCCGAGGAACTCGCGGCGGTCGGTGGTGAACCCGTGGGGCGCACGATCGGAGGCGAGGAAGGCGACGCGATCCGCGAAGTCTGGGTTCCACGCGTTGCGGGCGAGGAGCGCCTGCGTCGCGGCGTCGTACTCGGTCACGAGGAACGGTCTCGTGATGCTCGCCACGGCGCCGAGAACCCACTCGGCATAGTACGTGGCGGTGATCCGGCGCGTGCGGTGGCCGGTGTTCGCGAGTCGCAGCCGGACGATCTTCACCGGATCGTCAGGTGGGACGAAGATGGTCAGCGTTTGGTCGAGGGCGTGACTGCGGCGTGCCCACACGCTGTAGCCGGCGCCGTGGCGGACCTCGCACGCGGCGTCGTCACCGGCGGGGCTCGGCGTCGGCGTCCAGACTCGCGCGGTCTCCTCGTCGCGCAGGTAGAGCACCTCGGCGGGCGTGTCGCTCACCGGGTCGTTGCGCCACGGTGTCAGGCGACGTTCTGCGCTGTTGAGTGCCCAGGTGTAGCCCCCGCCCGCCTCGGTCACGAGACAGCCGAAGCCGGGGTTCGCCAGCACGTTCGACCACGGCGCAGGCGTGTGTTCCCCGGGCGCCAGCTGGACGACGTACTCGCGACCGTCGGCAGTGAAGCCGCCGAAGCCGTTGTCGAAGAGCAGATCGCGCGGCCGCACGCGCGTCGGCGTCGGCTCGTCGGCCGGCATCGGCGCGGTCGGCACGAGTCGTTGCGAGTACTGCGGCTCGGTCCGGACGTCGGCAAGCTGCTGCGAGAGCGAGCGGCCGTCGGCGGCGAGGACGGCGCGCGCGGTCACTTCGAGGAGCTGCCGCTCTTCGGGTGTCACTTGATCCGCACGCACGAGGTGGATGCCGCCGCGACGCCCGAGCGCCTCGTGTGCCGCGAGCTCCTGGAGGATGCCGAGTACGCGGCCGCCGACCGTGTCCTCGTAACCCGACAGCCCCTGCCAGAGGATGACGAGATCGACGGCGACACCCCGCTGCTGCCACAGCCGGTGGCCGCGTACGAGGTCTTCGAGGAGCGCCGTCTCCTTCGGGTCGTCCATGCGCAGCAGGAGCACCGGCAGATCCCCCGACAGTCCCATGCCCCAGAGCCGCGGCTGGCCGAGGCGATTCGTGACGATCGCCTCCGCCGCGCATCGCAGCGCCGGCGGAGCGTACAGCAACACCGAGAGCAGCGTCTCCAGCTCCGGCAATCGCGCCGGGTCGAGGCCGAGCCGGCGGAGCTCGCGGGCGGCCTCGTGCGCGGCGTCGCTGAGCGTCCAGTCGAGGGCGGCGAGCGTGTCGTAGCGCTCGGCGGTTTCGAGGAGCGATTCGCGTGATCCCCCGACGAGCGTCAAGAACGCGAGACGCTCCGTCGCGTGCGGCGCCAGTTCGACGACGGCCCGCACGCTCATGACGGTATCGAGCGTCGTCCCGACGGTGCCGGAGAGCGGAGCGCTCAACGCCTGCGGCCTGCGCGCGTCGCCGGTGCGTCCCAGGAAGCGTGCGCGATCGGTCTCGACACCGACGACGCGTACCGCGTCGCTGTCGGTGAGGATGCGGTGCATGAGCACCGGTGGGCGCTCGTCCGGACGGCGCGGCCTGCGGGTGAACACCAGTGCATCGAGCTCGGGCAGGTGCTCGCCGCAGACGAACAGTTTGCTGAAGGCCGGGTGTCGATCGTCGTCTGCTGGTGGCGCCAATACCACCTCGCCGTAGCTCGTGATGGTCACGTGCCGAGGGAGTGCGGTCTGGTTGATCACCGTGAGGTGGCGGATCTCGACGTCGTCGCTGGGGGAGACGGCGACCTCGGTGCGCAGCGCGATTCCGTGATCGCTGCGGTGGAACTCCACCATGTGCGCGTGGAAGAAAACGCTGTAGTCATCCGGTTCGGCGGCCGTCGGCTGGCGACCGACCGACCAGACGGCGCCGCTCTCCTCGTCGCGCACGTAGATCCACAGTCCCGCGTCATCGCACGTCGGATCGAATGCGCAGCGCGTCAGTGCCTGCTGCTGCCAGCGCAGCCCGCCCGCTCCCGCCTCCGTGATCACGCAGCTCAGGCGTCCGTTGCCGAGCACGTGGGCCCCGGGGAACGCGCCGACCTGCACGGGTATCCAGGGTTGCGGCGTCAGCGCCGGCTCCCGCCGCGTCCGCGGCAGTCGCACGCCCTCCACGTGCGGCCTCTCGGCCGGCAGATCGGCAGGGACGCGCTCGTGGAGCAGCAGTTCCGCTGCCTGCACCCGCGGGTCGGCATGGAAGCGTCGCACAAGAACATTCTCCCGCAGCTGGTTGTCGACCGCGGCGAGGATCATGCCCTGATGGTGCGCCATGTAGGAGCGCACGATCGCCGACGCACGGCCTTGCGGCAGGTGCCCGGGAGTGCAGTCGAGCGCCTCGTAGAAGCCGTAGGTGCCGAGCATCCCGAGCTCGTGTAGGCGTTGCAGGTTCTCCACCGTGGCCCACGGCCGCAGCGGCAATGCCAGGGCGGAGGCGTACGGCGCCACGACGACCGGGTCTTCCTCGGAGTCGCGCCGGAGAGCGAGCGCGGTAACGCCGAAGGCCCGGTACTGGTAGTGCTGATCGGCGTCGACGACCGCATAGCCCGACTCGGAGACGCCCCACGGGACGCCGCGGCGTGCGCTCCACGCGATCTGCGCGTCGACGGCGGCACGCTGACTCTGGGCGAGCAGGCTTCCTTCGTGACTATGGATCAGGAGCGCCGGCATCAAATACTCGAACATCGTCCCGCCCCATGAGAGGAGCACCAACGTGTTCTGTACGCGGGTGACGGCGCGCCCGAGTACGAGCCAATGCTCCACCGGCACGTCGCCCTTGGCGATGGCGACCAAGCTCGCGAGCCGGGCCTCGGAGGCGAGGAGATCATAGTGGTGGAGATCCAAGCGCTCGGCGCTGACGTTGTAGCCGATGTGGAGCAGCCGACTTTCGCCGTCGTAGAGCAGGCCGAAGTCCATGGCCGTGGCCAGGGTATCGGCGCGCGCGGCGACGTCGAGGAGTTCCGCATGCATCGCCGTCGCGTTCTCCGACGCGGTGTCGAGGGCACGCTCGAAGGCGATGAGCCAGGCGTCGAGACCGCTTCCCGGGATCGAGCTCGGGGCCGTCGCGCGCAGACGGACGCGCGCGACGATTGCGCGCGCGCGGAGGCAGAACGCCGCAATGGCGTCGAGGTGGATCGTCGGCGGCAGGAGCGCGCGCAGCTCGTGCACGTCCCCGTCGTGGCCGCCGTGCGCCGCGACGACGGCGCGCGCATCCAGCAGCACGAGCCAGGGGAGGAGCGTCTCCAGGTCCTGGTGCATGCTGCGGAGGTGGTGCTGCACGCGCTCGAACCAGACACGCAGCTCACGCAGCGCCGCCATGTCGAGCGAGCCGCCGCGGGTCTCGAGAGTCTTGACGGTATCCACCAGCAGTCGATCGAGCTCCGCGCACTCACGGGTGCAGAGATCGTCGATCGTCCGCGCCCACAGCGCCGGGTGGTCGCGTGCCCTCGCGGCACGATCCTCGATGGCGTGGGCGCGCGCGCGCAGCGGCGCGTCCCCGTCATCGCTCAGTCGGGCCACGGCCTCGGCGAGCAAGCGAGCCGTGTCGACGAGCCCGTCCCACCGTTGCGGGCGCAGCACCGCATCGGTCGCGCGGTCGATACAGCCCTGCCGCAGGACGATGAGCGACGCCGCCAGGTTGCCGCTGTCGACCGTCGAGACGTACCGCGGGAGCAGAGGCTCGAGCGTCCGGGTGTCGTACCAGTTGAGCAAGTGTCCGCGATGGTGCTCCAGCCGTTCCAACGTCTCGAGGCTGCTGCGCACCCGGAACCCGAGATCCCCGAGCCCGAGGTAACCGAGATCCCAGGCGGCGAGCGTCGAGAGAAACATCATCCCGACGTTCGTCGGCGAGGTGCGGTGAGCGATCTCGCCGTTCGGGTCCTCCTGGTAGTTGTCCGGTGGAAGCCACTGATCATCGGGGCCGACGAAGGTCTCGAAGAAGAGCCATGTGCGCCGCGCTAGGCAGCGCACGAACGTGCGCTGATCCGGGCTCAGGAGCTCCACCCGTGGGCGCAGCGGTGTGCTGATGCGTAGCGCGATCTCGGGCGACAGGAGCCAGAGCAGGAGCAGCGGTGCGGCGCTCGCCAGTGCCCTGGGGTGCCACGCCGCCGTGGCCACGCCGATCGCCACCGCAAGCAGCGGCGCCCCCATCATCTCACGCCACACGAGCGCCCGCGGACGACGCGCGAACAGGGTCGCGGTCTGCGCGGCGGGTGTCCACTGCAAGAGGTGACGGCGCGTGATGCCGAGCCGAACCAAGGTGCGCAGGATCGCGTCGCCGGTGACGACGGCCTCCTGCGGGAGGAAGGCGATCGCGAGAACCCAGCGCCCGACGTGGTCCTTCACGCTGCGCGCCGCGGCCGCGAGTGCGGCTCGCAGCGATCTCCCCCGGCGCCCGCGCATGAGCGCGGTACCGACATCGCTCACGAGGCTGTCCGCGGGCGCCAGAATCCCGAAGACCGTCCACACGGCGGCACTGCCGGGTAGCCAGAACCATCCCGCCGTGAGGAAGAGCAGCCGCGCCGGCGGAAGCAGTGTGCGTCGCAGATTGTCGAGAATCTTCCAGCGGTCGATCGCCGAAAGACGGTTGACCGCCGTCCCACGCACGCCGGGCACACGGCGGCGCAGCCAGGGCAAGAGCTGCCAGTCGCCGCGCGTCCAGCGGTGCAAGCGGCGTGCGAACGCCAGGTACTGCCGCGGATAGTCTTCGTAGAGCACGACGTCGGTGGCGAGCGCGGCGCGCCCGTGGATCCCCTCGAAGAGATCGTGGCTCGCGAGGGCGTTCTCGGGGGCGCGATCCGCGAGACTGCGGCGGAAGGCGGCGACGTCGTAGATGCCCTTGCCGACGTAGATGCCGGTGCCGAAGAGATCCTGGTACACGTCCGACACGGAACGGCTGTAGATGTCGACGCCGGTGTCGCCCGAGTACAGGCGCGCAAACCGCGAGCGATTGCCGCTATCCGGGGAAATCGCGATCCGAGGCTGCACGATCGTGTAGCCCGCGCTCACCCGGTCCGTGTGCGGGTCGAACTCGGGGCGATTCAGCGGATGGGCGAGTATGCCGACGAGCCGCGCCGCCGCGCCTTGCGGCAGCAGCGTGTCGCTGTCGAGCGTGATCACGAGACGCACACCTTGCAGACCCGCGGGATCCCCCTCGCGCGCGACGTAGCTGGTCTCCTGCTCGCCCGCGAGCACGCGGTTGAACTCCTCGAGCTTGCCGCGTTTGCGCTCCCATCCCATCCAGCAGCCCTCGGCCGGGTTGTAGCGGCGCTCGCGGTGCAGCAGGTGGAAGGGGTTTGCGGCGCCGGTTCCGTGCCTCGCGTTCAGCGACCGGATGCCGCCGATCGCGTCCGCGATCAGCGCCTCGTCTCCGGGCATGTGGTGCTCGGGAGCGTCCACGAAGTCGGTGAGCAGAACGAACTGCAATGTACGGTCGGGGTTGGCGAGGAAGTGTCGCTCGAGCCTGCGCACGAGACGCGGGACGTCCTCGCGGCGGCCGAGCAAGGCCGGAATCACGACGGCGGTCTTCCACCCGTGCGGGATCGCGTCGTCGAACGCGAGCTTCGGCAGCACGCCCGGGGGCACGAGTAACGTCACGAGCGCGTGCACGGCGGTGACGGCGAGCGCCGAGGCGGGGAGCGCGACGAGCAGCATCGCCGCGATCCAGGCGAGCGGCCGTGCGCGCTCGACGTAGAGGTAGGCGGCGGGCAGCGCCGCCGCCGCTGCGGTCGCGAGGATCAGCGCGAGGAGGTAAAACGCGGTCGGGTGCCCTGCGAGGCGGCGCTGCCAACGCTCCCGCCGCCGGGGACGATAGCCGAGAGTCGCCTCCAGGCTCGCTCGACCCTCGTCGATCAGCCAATAGCCGACGTGGGCGCGGCGGTTGTCGCGGCCCACGACGCGTCGTGCCGCCGCGATCGCGTGGCGCGCGACGTCCGTCTCGGGAGATCGCGTGCGGCGCGCGATCTGTTCGACCACCTTGCGATAGCGATCGCAGGTATCGAAGTCCATGTGGCCGTAGACGTGCACGGGATCCTCGTGCAGCACGGCCTCGACGACGCTGGTGCGCCGGAACGATTCCTTCCACGAGATCGACGAGATCGCCACGAGGCTCCGGATGGCGCGCGCGATGCCCTCCGTCTCCTCGAGCGCTGCGGGCGACGGCGAGCAGGGATCCGCCGCGAACGGGGCCGCCAGGGCCGGGACCAGGCGCTCGACCCCCGCCACCAGCAGCTCGAGGCAGGCGAGGCGCAGCATCGTGGGCAATGCCCAGAGCTCCGCCATGTCGAGCGGCGTGACCTCCTGATATGCGTTCACGAAGCGCGCGACTACATCCGGCGCGAGGCGGACGTCCGCCGCCCGCAGCAATGCGCGCGCGAGTCCGTAGACGCGCGGGGCCCGGCGGCCGCCGTCGTCGGCGAGTGGACGCAGCCGCGCGTAGAAGCCCCTCGGCATGTCCTCGCGGATCTGCCGGACTGCGCGCCGCACGACGTAGGCATTGTCGAGGAGCCATTCGGCGGCCTTGGCGGCGGCTCCCTCCGGTTCCGCCAGCGCCGCCTCGACGCGTGTCAGCCAGGCGGGGACGTCGTCGAGGGCCGCGAGCGGTGTGACGGCGCGCGGCGGACCAATCGCGGTGACGTGTGCAGTCGCGAGCTCGCGTGCCGCACTCTCGAGCGCGCCCGGGTAGTGGACCTCCCGGGCTTCGGTGCTCACGGGGCAGCCAGAGCGGGCATCCGGGTTCTGGCGTGCCGGCGATCGGCAAGGGGATCGCGGTGTCGCGCGGCGGCGCGCTGGCACTCACGGACGACGAGCACGGGCGTGGTGCAGTGCGCGAGGAGGTGCGCGGCGACGCCCCCACAGGGCTCGTCGACGCGACCCGACCTGCCATGGGCCGAGAGCACGACGAGATCCACCCGCTCGCGGGCGAGTATGCGGACGAGCTCGCTGCGCGCGTCGCTGTCGCGGGCGAGCACGATGCGCACGGCAATCCCGGCCTCTTCGAGACGCGTCTGTAGGCGCTCGAGGTACGTTCGTCCGACCTCCTCGTTGCGGCGTATCACGCGTTCCTCGAGCTCGAGATCCTCGGGTGAGAGCGGGCCGATCCGTGTCAGTTCGGGCATCGGCACGACGTGCACGAGAATGAGCTCCGCCCGGTGCGCTCTCGCGATGCGTGTCGCGAGCGGAAGCGCGCTCTCGGCGTGCCCCGAACCATCCACGGGCACCAACACGCGCTTGTACGAGAGCTCGGAGGCTGCAACAGGCGCGGCCGAGGCGGGCACCAACAGCACGGATCCCGGCACGCCTTCGATCAACTTCTGCGCGGTGCTCGCGAGGCTCCACTCGGTGTATCCACTTTCACCGTGCGTGCACAGGACCGTGAAATCCACGCGGTGGTGGGCGCTCCAGGCCCGGATCTGCTCAGCCGCGTGCCCTTGGATCACGGCGGTCTCGACGTCGAGGTCCGGCGCCTGATGACGCGCAGCGAGCGCCTCGAGATATTGCCGGCCTTCGGCGCCCTGGATCTCCCATGCGAGCGGATCAACGGGCGCCGCTTTACTGCGGTGGTCCGGTTCGAGGACGTGCAGGAGCGTGACCCGCGCCCCGCAGCTTCGGGCGAGCGCGAGCGCGTGCGGCAAGACGCTCTCACCGAGCGGCGAGCGGTCGAGGCAAACCAGCACGTGTGATCGATGCGCGGCCGCCCGTGTTCGGGAGGCGGCACCGAGCTCGGCGCGATCAGGCACTGCGGGCGCCGCACCGGAGCCGGTCGCAGTTTGGTTCGGCATCCGTGCCTCCACCACGACCGTGTAGCAGTCGCCATGCCGCCGGGATGGGATCGCAATCGCAGCGATCACGGCGCGACGATGCCCCAGGTTGCCATATTTGTGAACGCGGCTTTGGAAACGTTCGCGGAACTGAGAATGTGGAACCTGCCTCGCTGAAGACGGGAGTAGGTGCATGGCGATACGCTGGTCTCGTTTGCCGGCGCCATTGGTAGGCTCCTTGCAGTGGAGGCCCGCACATGGGGCACAAACGCCTTCTCTTCCGCTCGGACGCGCGCGAAAAGATCCTCCGCGGCGCGACGGCGCTCGCCGACGCGGTGCGCGTCACACTCGGTCCGCGATCGAAGTGCGTGCTGTTGGAGCGCAAGTGGGGAACTCCGCTGGTGTGCAATGACGGGGTGGACGGCGGCGTCGTCGTCGAGCACATGCGAGCCGGGCAGGGGGCGCTCGGCTTCGATGCCGCGCGCGGCGTCTACGTCGATCTCGTCGAGGCGGGGATCGTCGATCCGACGAAAGTCGTGCGCGTTGCGCTCGAGAACGCTGTCTCGGTGGCGAGCGTTCTGCTCCTCACGGAGGCGACGCTCACGGAGGTGCCGGAGCCGACGCCGGAGCGTTCGCCGCTGCCGGAGTGAGCGTGTCCGAGTCGCGGGAGCGCATCGTGAAGCCGCGTCCGGCGGTCGCTCCGAATCTGGGTGACTACGACGGCGCGTGCGCGACCTTCTCATGGGACGATGCACGGCGCGAGCTCGACGGTCTCCCGGCCGGCAGAGGCCTCAACATCGCGCACGAAGCTGTCGATCGGCACGCGGCGGGTGCGCGCCGCGCGCACGTCGCTCTGCGATGGCTCGGAAAGCACGGCGAGACGGAGAACCTGACCTATGCGACGTTGAGCGAACTTTCGAACCGCTTCGCCAACGCGCTGGCGCAACTCGGCGTAACGAAGGGGGACCGTGTCTACGCGCTGATGGCCCGGATCCCCGAGCTCTATGTCGCGGCGCTCGGGACGTGGAAGAACCGCAGCATCTTCTGTCCGCTCTTCTGCGCGTTCGGACCCGAGCCCGTCCGCGCGCGCCTGGCAATCGGCGGGGCGCGGGTGCTCGTCACGTCGGCGTCGCTCTACGAGCGCAAGATCGCGGCATTGCGCTCCGCATTACCGTCGCTGGAGCACGTGATTCTCCTCGGCGACGATCGTGGTTCGACTCGGGTCGTCGGGACGCACGACTATCGGGCGCTCATGGCAGCGGGCGGCTCCTCCTTCGAGATCGGCCCGACGGATCCCGCGGACCCGGCGCTTCTGCACTTCACCAGCGGCACGACGGGCACGCCGAAGGGCGCCATCCACGTGCACGCGGCAGTCGTCGCGCACCACGTGACGGGCGAGCTCGCGCTCGACCTTCACCCCGACGACGTCTTTTGGTGCACCGCCGACCCCGGCTGGGTGACCGGGACGTCATACGGCATCGTTGCACCGCTCACGAACGGCGTGACCAGCATCATCGACGAAGCTGATTTCGACGTCGAGCGCTGGTACGGCATTCTCGAGCGTGAGCGCGTCACCGTATGGTATACGGCACCCACCGCGATCCGAATGCTCATGCGTGCCGGTGCGGATCCGGTCCGTGGGCACGATCTGCGCGCGCTTCGTTTTCTTGCCAGCGTTGGCGAGCCGCTGAACCCGGAGGCGGTCGTGTGGGGGCGTGACGTGCTCGGTCGTCCGTTCCACGACAACTGGTGGCAGACCGAGACGGGCGGCATCATGATCGCGAACTATGCAGCCATGGAAATCCGCCCCGGCTCGATGGGCAGGCCGCTCCCCGGGATCGAGGCGGCGATCGTGCGACGCACCGGCTCGACCGCGGTCGAAGTCGTGCTGGCGCCGGACGTCGAGGGCGAGCTCGCGCTGCGTCCGGGGTGGCCGTCGATGTTTCGCGGCTACTGGGATGAGCCGGTGCGCTATGCCCGCTGCTTCGTCGGCGGATGGTATCTCACGGGTGATCTCGCGCGCCGCGACGCCGACGGCTACTACTGGTTCGTCGGCCGCGCCGACGACGTGATCAAGACGTCCGGGCACCTGATCGGTCCCTTCGAGGTCGAGAGCGTGTTGATGGAGCACCCGGCGGTCGCGGAAGCGGGCGTGATCGGCAAGCCCGATCCCGTCGCAGGCGAGGTGGTGAAAGCGTTCGTCGCGTTGAAGCCGGGATTCGAGCCGACGCCAGAGCTGCGCCGTGGGCTGCTCGCGCTCGCGCGTCGGCGGCTCGGTGCGGTCGTGGCGCCGAAGGAGATCGCATTCGCCCCGAGCTTGCCGCGCACCCGGAGCGGAAAAATCATGCGCCGCCTGCTGAAGGCGCGTGAGCTCGGGTTGCCCGAGGGTGACATTTCCACCTTGGAGGACGTCCGTGTCTGACGCGCCGACGCTCGAGGCGGAACACGCCGTCACGCTGTGGCGCGAGATGGTGCGCATCCGCCGCTTCGAGGAGCGCGCCGTCGAGCTGTACTCGCGGGGCGCGATCCGCGGCTTTCTCCACCTCTCGATCGGTGAGGAGGCGGTCGCCGTCGGCGCCATGCAGGCGCTCGGGCCCGATGATGCGATCGTCTCGACCTACCGTGAACACGGCCACGCGCTCGCGCGCGGCATGCCGGCGCAGGTGCTCATGGCGGAGCTCTATGGCAAGGCGAACGGGTGCAGCCGCGGTCGCGGCGGCTCGATGCACTTCTTCGACGTCGGCCGGCGCTTCTACGGCGGCTATGCCATCGTCGGCGGCGGGATGCCGATCGCCGTCGGACTCGCGCTCGCCGACGTGCTCCAGGACCGCCGCCGAGTGACGGCGTGTTTCTTCGGCGACGGCGCCGTCGCCGAGGGCGAGTTCCACGAGTCGATGAACCTCGCAGCGCGATGGCACCTGCCGGTGCTCTTCCTCTGCGAGAACAACCTGTACGCGATGGGGACCGCGCTCGCGCGGCACCAGTCGCAGCCGGACATCGCGCGCAAAGCCGCCGCGTACGACGTGCCATCCGCAGCCGTCGACGGCATGGACGTCGTCGCGGTGGAAGATGCCACGCGGCGCGCCGTCGCCGCCGTCCGCGCGGACGGCCGGCCGTACCTGCTCGAGGCGCGCACCTATCGGTTCCGCGCGCATTCGATGTACGACCCCGAGCTCTACCGCACGAAGGCGGAGATCGAGCAGTGGAAGCAGCGCGATCCGGTGGTCACGTTCGCGGCGCAGCTCGCGGCGAGCGGCGTCCTCGACGACGCCGAGCGAGCACGCATAGAGGCGGCGGTCGGCGCCGAGGTCGACGCTGCGGTCGCGTTCGCCGAGGCCGGGCCGTGGGAGCGCGTCGACGAGCTGATGCGTGACGTGTACGCTCCGCCCGTCGACGCGGCGAAACGATGAAGCGGGTCACATATCGCGAAGCGGTGCGCACGGCTCTGCGCCGCGCGCTGGCGCTCGATCCGCGCGTCTTCTTGATGGGTGAAGACGTCGGACGATATGGCGGCGCGTATGCGTGCAGTCACGGGTTGCTCGAGGAGTTCGGGCCTGCGCGCGTGCGGGACACGCCGCTCTCCGAGTCGACGTTTGTCGGCGCCGGCATCGGCGCCGCGCTCGGCGGTGCCCGGCCGATCGTCGAGGTGATGACGGTCAACTTCAGCCTCCTCGCACTCGATCAGATCGTGAACAACGCGGCCACGCTCCGACACATGTCGGGTGGCCAGCTCGGCGTACCGCTCGTCGTGCGCATGGCGACGGGCGCCGGCCGGCAGGTGGCGGCGCAGCACTCGCACAGCCTCGAGGGCTGGTACGCGCACATTCCCGGCATCACGGTCGTCGCACCGGCGACGGTTGGGGACGCCTACGGGATGCTGCTCGCCGCGCTCGCGGAGCCTGATCCCGTCTTCATCTTCGAGCACGCGGGGCTCTACCCGAGCGAGGGCGAGCTCGACGAGGAGGCGCGTCCGCCGCTTCGCGGCGCGCTCGTGCGCCGCGCCGGAAGGGACGTCAGCGTGATCACGTTTGGAGGCTCGCTATCGAAAGCGCTCGCCGCCGCCGACGAGCTCGCCAAGGACGGGATCGATGCCGAGGTGATCGACCTGCGGTCGCTCCGCCCGCTCGATACGGCGTCCGTGCTCGCGTCGGTCGCGAAGACTCGTCGGGCCGTCGTCGTCGACGAAGCGTGGCGCACGGGCAGCTTCGCGGCCGAGGTGTGCGCGCGGATCGTCGAAGAGGGCTTCTACGACCTCGACGCGCCGCCGGCGCGCGTCTGCGGCGCCGAGGTGCCGATTCCGTATCCGAAGCACCTCGAGGATGCGGCGCTCCCGCAGGCCGCGACGATCGTCGCGGCCGTGCGCGAGATGCTACGGAGATGATCGAATTCGTGATGCCGATCCTCGGTGCCGACATGGAGGCCGGCACGCTCGTCGAGTGGCGCCGGCAGCCGGGCGAGCGCGTCGAGCGCGGTGAAGTGATCGCCGAGGTCGAGACCGAGAAGGGGCTCATCGAGGTCGAGGTGTTCACCAGCGGCGTCATCGAGAAGATCCTCGTCGCGCCGGGCGAGAAGGTGCCGGTGGGCACCGTGATGGCGCTCATCCGCGAAGACCCGGGCACCGCGGCGATCACGATCGGCGCGCCACCGCCGGCGGTGGGCGCCGTGTCGATGTCGGTGGGCGCGCCGCCGGAGGTTCCGACCTCAGGCGGCGTTCCACGAGGTCCCGCCCCCGACGCGACCGCCGCGCGCGGTCGCGAGACGAAGCGCGTGCGCGCTTCTCCCGCCGCGCGCCGCCGCGCCGCTGATCTCGGCGTCGATCTCGCCGCCGTTCGCGGCACCGGTCCCGACGGGGCCATCGGCATCGCCGACGTGGAACGCGCGGCGCCGTCCGCTCGGGCGGAACCCGCGGTGGCGGCGCCCGCGTCGCGTGCCGACGCCATGCGCCGCACGATCGCCGCCGCGATGGCACGCTCGAAACGCGAGATCCCCCACTACTATCTCGCGACGACCATCGACGTGCAGCGCGCGCTGTCGTGGCTCGAGACGCGGAACGCCGCTCGCCCGGTGAGCGAACGCGTGCTCAGCGGTGCGCTGCTCTTGAAGGCCGTGGCCCTCGCGCTCCGCGAGGTTCCGGAGCTGAACGGGGTATGGACCGGCACCGCTGCCGCGCTCGCGGCGGACGTGCATCTCGGCGTCGCGATCGCGCTCCGGGGCGGCGGGCTCGTCGCGCCGGCGCTGCACCACGCCGACCGCCTCGACATCGACGAGCTGATGCGCCGCTTTCGCGACCTCGTTGCGCGCGCGCGTACGGGATCGCTGCGTAGCTCGGAGCTGTCGGAGCCGACGATCACCGTGACGAGCCTCGGCGAGCAAGGCGTCGAGAGCGTCTTCGGCGTGATCTACCCCCCGCAGCTCGCGATCGTGGGCTTCGGGAAGATCGTGGAGCGACCGCGGTCGGTCGATGGCGCGGTCGTGTCGCGGCCGGTCGTGACCGCGACGCTTTCGGCCGATCACCGGGTGAGCGACGGGCACCGCGGCGCCCGCTTTCTCGCCGCCGTCGACCGCCTGCTCCAGGAGCCGGAAGGCCTGTGACGCGCGACGCAATACGCGCCACAGTGCTGCGGGCGCTCGGCGACGTCGCGCCCGAAGCCGATCTCTCGCGCCTGGACCCGCGCGTGAGCTTCCGCGATCAGCTCGATCTCGACTCGATGGATGTCCTGAACTTCGTGACCGCACTGCACGAGACGCTCGCGGTGGACGTGCCGGAGTCGGACTACCCGAAGGTCACGACGCTCGACGGCGCCGTCGAATATCTCGCGACGCGGGTGTCGGCTGGCGTGCCGATTGCTTGACCGGTGCCTGGGGTCGGAGCACGAGGATCCCGGCGTTGGCGAGCGGAGACGCACATGGAATGGCCGGAGCCCTCAATTGACGAGCCGTCGCTCGAGACCTTGATGCAGTGGGCCGACGATGGCGGATGTCAGGCGACCGACGGCTGTTGGCTGGGGAAAGACACGCTCGAGTGTGAGCATGGACATCCGAGCTGGGCGGTCGTCCTCGACTTCGTTCCGGACTTCACGGGCGACTGAGGTCGACGTTGGCGCTGGGACGGCGCCTTCTTGCTCCGGGTCTCGCCGATCGTGCACTCGCGCTTCCCGAATCCGCGAAGGCATATATCAGGAGCGGGAACATCAGCCGGTGGTGCTGGCATTGCCGTACGAGCTTGCAATGCGTGGGCGTCGGTCGCCGACGCGGCCGGCGCCCATGTTCGAGCGGATCACGCCGCGGCGACGACCTCACGCTGCGACGGCCGAGGCGAACAGATCGCTTCGATCGCCTCGCCGACTTGCGCATCCGTAACCTGCTTCCGTGCCGCGGTGTGCTCATGCGAGGCCTCGCGGGCGATATCGGCGAGGGAGACCAGGCCGAGCAGGCGATCCTCGTCGTCAACGACCGGCACGCGGCGGATCTGATTGGCCTCCATGACCTTGAGGACGACGGCGAGGGAGTCGGTTGGACGGCAGGAACACACGTGCTTCGACATGACCGTCTTGACCGTGATGTCCCCGAGCGGACGATCCTGGGTGTATGCGCCCATGCAGATATCCCGATCCGTGATCATGCCCACGACACGGCCGCCATCTCCCTGTTCGACGACGGGTGCGCAGCCGCAATCCTGCTCCCACATGATCCGTGCCGCCGTCTTGAGTGTATCCTCGCTCGTACAGGCGCGGACGTTGCGTCTCATCAAGTGTTCGACGCGCATGATCGTCTCCTCGGCCACCGCTAGGCGGCAACCTTGATGTGCTGTGCTTTGCTCGCCTTGCTCTTCGCGAGCGTCACCGTCAGCATCCCGTTCTTGAGCGCCGCGTTGGCCTTGGCGGCATCCACCTCGGCGGGCAGTGACACGACGCGCTCGAAGGCCCCGTAGCGGATCTCCTGGCGGTAGTAGTTCTTGTTCTTCTCCTCCTTTTCTTTGCGCAGTTCGCCGCGCACGCGCAGCGTGTGGTCGTCGACCGTGATGTCGAGCTGCTCCTTTTCGACGCCCGGCACCACCATCTTGACGATGACGTCGCCGTCACTTTCGCTGACCTCGATCGGCGGCTCGGTCGATTCGGAGACGGTGCGCCCGAAGAACTCCCGGACGAAATCGTCGAAGCTCTCGTCACGGCGCTTCAAGGCACGGAACGGATCCCAATGGGTGAGCATCATACGCTCCTCCTTGTGCACTTGCGCACGGTTGGTGATTGATCGCCCATCGGGGCTCTACGCAATTGCCTTGCCAAGGGAACGCGAGCCGCCAACGCTGTGGATCGACGGAATTGTTCTCATCACCGCGAAATGAAGCGGAGCATCCGCCGGGCGACGCCGGCGAGCCGTTCCACCGACGCGCGACGCGCGTCGCGCCTGGTCATCAGTACGCGGCCGTGGAGAAAGGCTCGCGCGCCCTCAGCCACAGCTGCTTCATGTCCTTCGGCAGCTGGCTGAAGACGTCCCAGGCCTCTCCTTCGGTTCCGGTCGGGCTCCCGAGGACGCTCTGCAGCGTCGCGAACACGGCTCGCACGGCGCGCTCCGCTTCGGTGTCGTCCGCGAGCGCCGCCCAGCGTCGTACCTCGCCGAGGAACTCGGCCCGATGCGTCCGGGTGACGTGGCGATCGGGCCGATCGCCTTCTTGCCAAACGCGCTTGAGGGTCGCAGGCAGTTGGGCGGCGACGTCGCCGGCCTCCTTCGGCGTCAGCCGGTTGCGGAGCTCCTGGAGGACGACGGCCGTCACCGCTCCGGCGCGGTGCTCGTCACACGCCAAACGGGTCGCGACCTCACGGATGAATGCGTGCTTCTCCATGGGGAACCTCTCAGTCGTACGGATTGATCCGAATTTTGTCGTCGACGGCGCGGATGCCGCGCGCATGCCCGACCGCGCCGAGGATCGCTTGCTTCTCGGCCCACGAGCGCACCTCGCCCGCGAGAGTGACGACGCCGTCACGGACCTGGACCCCGATGCCGCTCGCTTCGCGGTGCGCGCGGCGGGCGAGCACCTCCTCGATCGTCCGGCACACGTCGTGCGGCGTGAGCTCGGCCGGCGACACCGTGATCATGTTCGAGACGCCGCATACGCCGGCGAGCTGCCGGACCGCCGCCTCCGCGTCCTCGCGCTCACGGAGCCGGTCGACGCTGCCCTCCAGCGTCACCCATCCGGCCGTCACGTTCGATTGGATCCGGGTGTCCGGTATGAGCACGTCCCATTCGAGCGCGTGTCGTACGGCGCGGGCGACCTCGGTATCGGTCCGCATGAATTTCTTGGAGACCTTCACCTCGAGATCGTTGGCGACGTCCATGACCCCGAGGACGCGATGCGCCGCCTCCTGGGCGGCGCGCTTCTTCGCGTACGTGTCGACGGCGCCCGTGAGCGTCACCACGCCCTGGTCCACGCCGACGGCGACGTCGCTGCCGGCGACGCGCGAATCCCACGTGAGCTCTTCGAGGACCTCGTGCCGAATCCATTCGTCGGTCCTTTTCGTCATCAGACCCATGCCTCCTTGTGTTTCGCGCATGAGGTCGGGCGTCGGCGCGACTCACCGTCCCCGACGGTCCCTTTCGCTCGTTCCGGCGGTGATACGGTGGCCGCGTGTGGGAATCGACGCGCGGACTGGGGCGCCGGACCGGCGCCGACGGGCAGCGGTGATTCGCGCGCGGCGCGCGCTCGCCAGGTCGAACACCTGTGCCGGACGTCGGCGCCGCCGTGCGATGCGAGCCGCGATCGCCGCGGGACGCTCGAACCTCCCAGCGACGTCGAGGAGGAGGAGCGTGCCGAGCGCCATGGCTCCCATGCCTGCCGCCGGAAGTGCTGAGCGCCAGAGTGCGGCCCCGACGATGATCAGCGCGATCGCGAAGAAATTCGCTGCGAGCCGCGTGACGGATTTCTCCATGGCATTCTCACGCGGCGCGCTCGCCGTTGGTCGGCTGCAGGATCGCGGCCGTCGTGTTCGTACGCGGCGCCTGCCGGGCGCGCCAGCGGCGAAGCGCGTCCCGTAGGTGCTCGACGTCGAGCGAGAGGAAGTCGCACACGTCCTCGAACGCGAATGGTGCGGCGCGGTCGGTGCCGAAGATCCACTGCTCGGCGTCCTCGAACAGACGGCGGTGGTGTGGCGTTGTCGCCCCGTAGTGTTCCAGGAAACAATCGACGGCGTCGAGGAGCAGGGTCGCCAGCAGCGCGCGCTCGGGCTGGGGCGGACGCGACGGCGTGAACTGCACGGGAAACAGGGTGTCGGGCATGACGCGTTCTTCGTCGTCGACTGCCAAACGAACCATGGGTTCAACGGCCGACTCGAGAGTCATTCGATCCCCTCCCTACCAGCGCAAGAGCAAGTCGCAGACCAGCGGTCGCGCTTCGTAGGCGAGCCGCGCCATGACCATCACGTCGGGTGATTCGCCGCGATCTCGCTACCCCACTTCTTGTCTCTGCGAAAATCGCCCGTGGATCGCGTGATTCCGTGAGAACGGTCACGAGCTGGCGCGCGACGCTGGCATGGTGCGAAAGCCCGCAGGCGGTCGCTCGGTGGGCATCTTCCGGCACGGTTTTCGCTTCGCCAGGCTGTGGAGGATGGAGGAGACGGAGGAATGACCGACGCAGGCGCAGCCGCCAACATCGCCGCGGTCGGCGACTCCAGCCCGCCGACCGCGCCGAGGTCGCGCGGCGCGCCGCCGTCGAATGCCGACATCGCCGACGTGCTCGACGAGCTGGGCGAGCTGCTGCAGGCGCAGGACGCGAAACCATTCCGGGCGCAGGCCTACCATCGTGGCGCGGCGGAGATTCGCGCGCTGCCGCACTCGCTCGCGGCGATCGTCGCAGCGGGCGGCGCCAAAGACCTCGCCGAGCTGCCCGGTGTCGGCCCGAGCCTCGCCCGCACGATCACCGAGCTCGTCGAGACGGGCCGCCTCGGTTTGCTCGACTGGCTGCGCGGCCACGCCGATCCCGAGGCGCTCATCGCCACCGTCCCGGGTCTCGGCGGGGAGCTGGCACGCCGCATCCACGAGCGGCTCGGAAT
>JBGOSW010000080.1:0-18400 GCA_041476145.1 Binatia bacterium | reverse complement strand
TGGCGCGGTGTTCATCGCCATCGACCGCCCGGGCCGCGAGCGGCCGGGTACCGACACCGTCGACGACGTCACGTGGACGCAAGCCCTGGTCGTCGGCGTGGTGCAGATGGCGGCGCTCTGGCCTGGCATGTCGCGTTCGGGAGCGACGATCATCGGTGGTCTGGTCGCGGGACTCTCGCGCCGTGCCGCGCTCGAGTTCTCGTTCTTCCTCGCGATGCCGACGCTCGGCGCCGCCTCGGTGTTCGCCCTCTGGGAGGCACGAAAGGTCCTCGTCGCGAGCGACGCTCCAATCTTCGCCCTCGGCTTCGCCGTCTCGTTTGCCGTTTCCCTCGCCGTCATCGCTGCGCTCCTGCGTTACGTCCGCGATCACGACCTCCGCCCCTTCGGCTGGTACCGCCTCGCCCTCGCCGCCATCGTCACCGCCGCCGTCCTCCACACCAGCTGACAAGACAACAGCAGCAAGAATTCAAAGAACGACGACGAGCGGACGGGAGCGCCCGGGATTCACTCCCGGGTGCGACACCCATCGCGCGGCGCAGCCGCGCGGGGGGCAAAATCTAAAAAAACACGCGGATGCGGCGCAGGCGCTCGGTGTCGAGCAGGCGCTGTACCTCGAGGCGGACGTACTCGGCGCGCTCGTGCAGCACTTGCTCGCGCGCGGTGCGCCTTCCGGAGGGCATCGGGAGCACCGGAGGGCCGAAGCGGATGCGCCACTTGGTGGGCAGCGGCAGGAGACCGAGCGGGAAGAGGCTCGGAACCGGAATGAACGGCACGCGGAAGATGTTCGGCAGCCGCGCGATGCGGAAGAGCGCGCGGCTCGTCTCTTCGGCGCCGATCACCGCGACCGGTACGACGGGTGCCTGCGTGCGCGTGCTGAGGTGCGCGACGCCGGTACGGAAGGGACGCAGGCAGTACGCCTGATGGTACGGTTTCCCCAGCGCCTCCTCGCCCTCGGGGAAGATGCCGACTGCCTCCCCGCGCTTCAAGAGCGTGGCGCCGTTCGCGGTCGACGCCTCGACGCCGCCGAGACGGCTGAAGAGCGAGCCGACCACGGGAAGATCGGTGACGAACTTGGCGTACAGCATCCGTACGACGCGATGGGCGTCGCACCCGGGAGTGAATCCCGGGTGCCCCATCTCAAAAAAACACTCTGATGCGGCGCAGGCGCTCGGCGTCGAGCAAGCGTTGCACCTCGAGGCGGACGTACTCGGCGCGTTCGTGCAGGAACTGCTCGCGGGCGCTGCGGCGTCCCGAAGGCATCGGGAGCACCGGTGGTCCGAAGCGGATGCGCCACTTGGTCGGGAGCGGCAGGAGGCCGAGTGGTCCGAGGAGCGGGAACAAGCTCGGTACGGGGATGAACGGTACACGAAAGATGTTCGGGAGCTGCGCGATGCGGAAGAGCGCGCGGCTCGTTTCCTCGGCGCCGATCACCGCGACCGGGACGACCGGCGCCTGCGAGCGGGTGCTGAGGTGCGCGACGCCGGTGCGGAAGGGACGCAGGCAATACGCTTGATGGTACGGCTTTCCGAGTGCCTCCTCGCCCTCGGGGAAGATGCCGACCGCCTCACCGCGCTTGAGGAGGGTGGCGCCGTTGGCGGTCGACGCCTGGACGCCGCCGAGGCGGCTGAAAAGCGTGCCGATCATGGGAAGGTCGGTCACGAACTTGGCGTAGAGCATCCGCACCACGCGGTGGGCCGGGTGCTCGTCCTCGACGGCGAGCGAGATCATCGCCGCGTCGAAGGGCAGTGTGCCGGAGTGATTGGCGGCGAGCAGCACCGGCCCGTCCGCGGGCACGTGCTCGAGGCCTTCGACCTCGACGCGCCAGTAATACTTGTAGAGGAAACGGAAGAAGGGCTTGACGCGCGCGCGTAGCTGCGGGTCGAAGCCGAACGGATCCTTCCGTTTCAGCGATCCTCGACAGCCGGGCTGCTCCATCCGCCACTCCTCCTCACCAGCAAACGAGTGCTGAGTAGCACATCAGCATCAGACTGTCTCGGAATTTGTGCATGTCTCCGCTTTCGTCAGCGGCCGACGTCGCGTGCGTTGCCGCGGTGCGGCGGAAGTCGCGCGCCGGTTCCGGTTGCGCTATCGGAGAGACATGGGACGTGCCCTCCTTCTCGAGCAGCCCGCACCCGTCGCCTCGGCACCGCTTCGACTCGTGGAACGACCGGTGCCCTCGGTCGGCGCGGGGGCGTTGCTCGTCGAGGTGGAGGTCTGCGGTGTCTGCCGTACGGACCTTCACGTGGTCGAGGGCGATCTGCCGCCGCGGCGGATGGTCGTGCCGGGTCACGAGGTCGTTGGGCGTGTGGCGCGCTGCGGAGCGGACGTGTCGGGGTTCGCGGCCGGCGACCGCGTCGGGGTCGCATGGTTGCACGTCACGTGCGGCCGCTGCCGCTTCTGTCTTCTCGGACGGGAGAATCTCTGTCTCGCGCCGCGCTTCACCGGCTACGACGTCGACGGGGGCTATGCCGACCACGTCGTCGTTCCCGCGGCGTTCGCGTATCGTCTGCCGGAGTCGGTGCCCGCCGCCACCTTGGCGCCGCTTCTCTGCGCCGGCATCATCGGCTACCGCGCCTACGAGCGGAGCCGCATCCGCAAAGGGCAGCGCCTCGGGCTCTACGGGTTCGGCGCCTCGGCGCACCTCGTCATCCAGATCGCCCGCTTCCACGGGTGCGCCGTCTACGTCGCGACGCGCGGCCCGCGCCATCAGGCGCTCGCGCGTCGCATGGGCGCGGTCTGGGTCGGCGATGCCGCGGCGACGCCGCCCGAGCCGCTCGACGCGGCGATTCTCTTCGCTCCAGCCGGGGACCTCGTCCTCCCCGCGCTCGCGGCGCTCGATCGCGGCGGCACGCTCGCCATCGCCGGCATTCATCTGAGCGCGATCCCGCCGCTCGACTACGCAGCGCATCTCTTCCACGAACGCGAGGTGCGGAGCGTGACCGCCAACACGCGCGCCGACGGTCGCGCGCTCCTTCGACTCGCGGCGGAGATTCCACTCGATGCGTCGGTCGAGGAATTTCCACTCGAGGCCGCGAATGAGGCGCTGCGCCGCCTGAAGGACGACGAGATCGAAGGCGCCGCCGTTCTGCGGGTCGCACGCTGAGGGAGATCGAGCGTCGTCGGCGGGAAAGGCGCGTTTTCCGGCCCGTCGGCGCCGGATCGGCTTGACCGGAAAGCATCCTCGGGATACGCCTTCTTCACTTCATGGCGAAGTTTTTCAGGGGCGACAAGCGCCGGCGGGAGATGGATCGCAAGCGCCGCTCCGAGGAGAAGCAGCGCCGCCTCCAGATGCGCCGCGACATGCGAGCGCGCGGTCTCGACCCCGACATGGTGGACGCCGACGGCAATCCGCTCCCGCCCCGCGAGGGCGATGAAGAGGCGGAGTCGGAGGACGGCGACGACACGGGCGAGACCGCCTGATCGCGCACCGGTGATTCCTCGACTCGAAGACGGGCGGCTGTCGAACGTTCGAATCAATGCGCCGGGTGCGAGGATGCGACCCGGCACCGCGACGAGCACGTGGGTCGTCGTTGCGGTGGCGTTGCTCGCGTCGCTCGCCGGTGGGTGCGATCGCGATGAGCGGTCGGCGTCGCCGGCCGTGAGTCCTGCGGCGAGTGGAGGAACCATGGACGCGAAGACCGAGACGACCGCGAGCGGTCTGCAGTACGTCGAGGTGAAGCCCGGCCAGGGCGCATCGCCGCAGAAGGGTCAAACGGTGACCGTTCAGTACACCGGTTGGCTCGTCGACGGCACCAAGTTCGACAGCTCGCGTGATCGCAACCAACCGTTCTCGTTCCGACTCGGTCAGGGACAGGTCATCAAGGGTTGGGACGAGGGCGTCGCGACGATGAAAATCGGGGGTGTCCGCAAGCTCATCATTCCGCCGGAGCTGGCGTACGGTGCGCGCGGCGCGGGCGGGGTGATTCCGGCGAACGCCACCTTGACCTTCGAGGTGGAGCTGCTCTCGGCGCAGTAGCGCGAGCCCTCGCGTGTCACCGCCCGAGCCTGCTCCGCTCCAGGTGGTCGCGTTCGAGAGCCGGCGCGCGTCCGAGATCGCGACGCTCATCCGCCGTCACGGCGGCGTGCCCGTCGTCGCGCCGGCGATGCGTGAGGTACCGCTCGCCGATCAGCACGAGGCGCTGGCGTTCGCGCGCGAGCTCGACGCCGGCGCGATCGACGTCGTGCTGCTGCTGACGGGCGTGGGTACGCGCGCTCTCGTCGAAGCCGTCGCCCCGGTGCTGCCGCGCGCGCGCCTCATCGCCGCGCTCGGTCGCGTGACGCTCGTCGCCCGTGGACCGAAGCCGGTGGCGGCGCTGCGCGAGCTCGGCCTGGTGGCGGCGCTCACAGTGCCCGAGCCCAACACCTGGCGGGAGCTGCTGCACGCGCTCGATACGCGCTCACCGGTCGGCGGCCGTCGCGTTGCGGTGCAGGAGTATGGGATCGCGAATCCGGAGCTCCTCGACGGGCTCGCCGCGCGCGGCGCCTCGGTGCTGCGCGTGCCCGTCTATCGGTGGACGCTTCCCGAGGATCTCGGACCCCTGCGCGCCGCGATCGTGCGGCTCACCGCGACCGGCGTCGACGTCGCGCTCTTTACCAGTGCGACGCAGGTCGAGCACCTCGTACGCGTGGCGGCGGAGGAGGGCGTGGCCGAGGCGCTGCGCGCCGGAATGGCACGCATCATCGTCGGCTCGGTGGGACCGGTGTGCAGCGAGGCGCTGCGGCGCGCCGGCATCGCCGTCGACGTCGAGCCGACGCACCCGAAGATGGGGCCGCTCGTCGCTGAGACCATGCACGCCGCGCCCGCGCTCCTCGCCACTCGACGCGACCCCCTCCGCCTGGCATAGCTGTCGAGTGTCCGACGTCCCGGCGCGGTTTCTCCGTGCGTGCCGCCGCGAGCCCACCGACTGCACGCCCGTCTGGCTCATGCGCCAGGCCGGCCGCTTCCTTCCCGAGTATCGTGCGTTGCGGGCGCGGCACGGCTTCCTCGAGCTCTGCAAGACGCCGCCGCTCGCGGCCGAGGTGACGCTGCTCCCCATCCGCCGATTCGCCGTCGACGCTGCGATCCTGTTCGCCGACATCCTGCTCATCCTCGAGCCGATGGGCGTCGGCCTCGAGTTCGCAAAAGGCGACGGGCCGGTGATCCATCGGCCGGTTCGAACGCGCGGCGACGTCGAGCGGCTGGCGCGCGTGCCGGCGAGCGTGGCGTTACCGTTCGTCCTCGAGGCGATCCAGCTGGTGCGTGCCGAGCTCGGCGGCCGCGTGCCGCTCATCGGCTTCGCCGGCGCGCCGTTCACGCTCGCGTCGTACTTGATCGAAGGACGCGGTTCGCGCCAGTACGTTCACACGAAGACGCTCATGTACCGCGAGCCGCAGGTGTGGCACGCGCTCATGGAGCGCCTCGTCGAGGCGACGGTCGACTACGTGCGCGCGCAGGTCGCGGCGGGCGTCGAGGCGGTGCAGCTCTTCGACAGCTGGGTCGGTTGCCTCGGCCCCGACGACTACCGCACCTACGTTCTGCCGCACATGCGCACCGCGCTCGGCGCGATCGTCCAGACCGGCGTCCCGGTCATCCACTTCGGTACCGGCACCGGTGCCCTGCTCGAGCTGATGCGGGCCGCGGGGGGAGACGTCATCGGCCTCGACTGGCGCGTCGATCTCGCCGAGGCATGGGGCCGCCTCGGCGCCGACGTCGGTGTGCAGGGCAATCTCGATCCGGTGGCGCTCTTCGCGCCGCCCGACGAGATCCGCCGCCAGGTGGCGCGCATCCTCGAGCGCGCCGGCGGGCGGCGCGGCCACATCTTCAACCTCGGGCACGGGGTCCTTCCGGAGACGCCGGTGGCGCACGTCGCCGCGCTCGTCGACGCCGTGCACGAGCTGAGCGTGCGGTAAGCGCCGCGGTGCCGCCTATCGACGCCGTTTTGTTGCTCGCGTTCGGTGGCCCCGAGCGGCCCGAGGATGTGCGCCCCTTCCTCGACGAGGTGCTGCGCGGCCGACCGGTGCCACGCGAGCGCTACGAGGCGGTCGTCCGGCACTACGAGGCGATCGGCGGCCGCTCGCCGCTGAACGCGTGGACCTTCCGCCAGGCGCGTGCGCTCGCGGCGGCGCTCGAACGCGACGGCCCGCGCCTCCCCGTCTACGTAGGCATGCGGAGCTGGACGCCGACCGTCGCCGAGACGCTCGCCTCGATGCAGCGGGACGGCGTGCGGCGCGCGCTCGCCGTGATCCTCGCCCCGCACCGCGCGGAGGCGAGCTTCGAGCGCTACCGGCGCGCCGTCGACGACGGGCGTGCCGCGCTCGGCGCGGCGGCGCCGGCGATCGACTACGCGGGCCCGTGGTTCGATCATCCCGAGTTCATCGCGAGCGTCTCGAGCCGTGTGCGCGATGCGCTCGCGGTCGCGCCGGACGACACCGAGCTCGTCTTCACGGCGCACAGCATCCCGTGCGCGATGGCGGACGGGTCGCCCTACGTGCGCGAGCTCGAGACGTCGTGCCGGCTGGTCGCGGCGGCGCTCGGCCGCCCGTTTGCCATCGCGTATCAGAGCCGGAGCGGCGGACCGCACGCGCCGTGGCTCGAACCCGACGTGAACGCGTTGCTGCGTGAGCGTGCCGCGCAGGGCACACGCCACGTCGTGCTCGTGCCGATCGGTTTCGTGTGCGATCACGTCGAGGTGCTCTACGATCTCGATGTCGAGGCGCGCGCGACGGCGGCGGCGCTCGGGCTCGGCCTGACGCGCGCCGAGACCGCGAACGATCATCCGGCTTTCATTCGCATGCTGGCCGCGCTGGTGCGTGCGCACGCGGGGGACGCGTGACGGACGCGAGTCCTGCCGGCGCGGGGGTGGTCGTCGTCGGCGGCGGCATCGCTGGTCTCGCCGCCGCGCATCGCGTGACCGAGCTCGCCGCCGCGAGTGGGACACCCGTCCGGGTGACGCTCCTCGAGGCGGCACCACGGCTTGGCGGCACGATCGCGAGCGAGCGTGTCGACGGCTTCCTCGTCGAGTCCGGCGCCGACTCGTTTCTCACCGAGAAGCCGTGGGCACTCGAGCTCTGCCGCCGAATCGGCCTCGAGGATCGTCTGATCGGAACTCGCGACGCCGACCGGCGCACGTTCGTCGTCCGCGCGGGACGCTTGCACGCCTTGCCGGAGGGGTTTTTGCTCCTCGCGCCGACGCGCTTCGCGCCGCTCCTGCGCTCGCCGCTCTTCACCTGGTGCGGCAAGGTGCGCATGGCGCTCGACCTCTTCTTGCGGCGCGGCGCGGGCGACTGCGACGAGAGCATCGGTGCGTTCGTCACCCGCCGCCTCGGACGCGAGGCTCTCGAGCGCGTCGCCCAGCCGCTGCTCGGCGGCATCTACACCGGCGACCCGGCGCGGCTCAGCATGGCGGCGACGATGCCGCGCCTCCTCGAGATGGAGCGCCGACACCGCAGCATCATCCTCGCGATGCGCCGCCAGGCGCGCGTCGCCGCGAAGTCGGGCAGCGGCGCGCGCTGGAGCCTTTTCGTGAGCTTCGCCGACGGCATGGAGACGCTGGTGCGAGCCCTGGAGCAGCGCCTCCCCGAGGGTGCCGTCCGCCTCGGTGCGCGCGTCGTCGCGCTTCGCCCGTGCGCGCCGCGAGATTTCGAGGTCACGATCGACGGCGGCGAACGCCTGCGCGCGCGTGGCGTGATCGTGGCGACCCCAGCCTACGCCGCGGCCGACCTCGTGCGGCCCTTCGCCGCCGATCTGGCGGCCGAGCTCGCGGCGATTCCCTATGCCTCGTCGGCGACGGTGACGCTCGGCTACGCGCGTGCCGACGTGCCGCACGCGCTCGACGGCTTTGGCCTCGTCGTGCCGGCGGTCGAAGGGCGGCGGCTGATCGCGTGCTCGTTCTCGAGCGTCAAGTATGCCGGACGGGCGCCGCAAGGGGCGGTGCTGCTGCGGGTATTCTGCGGCGGCGCGCTCGCGGCGGCCATGGCCGAGCGCACCGATACGGAGCTCGTCGACGCCGCGCGCGACGAGCTGCATGCGCTCCTCGGCATCGTCGCGCCGCCACGGCTCGTACGCGTCCACCGTCACCCGCGCGCGATGCCGCAGTACCACGTCGGGCACCTCGCGCGGTTGGTGACGATCGACGCGGCGGTGGCGCGGTACCTCGGCCTCGCGCTCGCAGGCAACGCCTATCGTGGTGTCGGCGTGCCCGATTGCGTTCACAGCGGCGAGATGGCAGCCGAGCGTCTGCTTGCACGCGGCGGCGCGTGAGATCGGTTCCGTCGCTCGCGCGTCCTTGATAAGACCCGACACCATGCTGCGTACCCCACTCTGCGACCTGCTCGGCATCGAGCATCCAATTCTCCTTGCCGGTATGGGGGGCGTTTCCTACTCGGAGGTCGCGGCCGCGGTTTCGGAGGCCGGCGGCTTCGGTTGCCTCGGCGCCGCCGGGATGAGCTTCGAGGAGATGACGCGCGAGATCCGTGCCGTGAAGGCGCGCACCACGCGGCCCTTCGGCGTCGACCTGCTCACGGCGAGCCCGCGCGACATGGTGCCCTTCGTCGAGACGATCTGCGCCGAGGGCGCGCGCGCCTTCGTCGCCGGCCTCGGTGTGCCGTCGAAGGTCGTCGACCTCTGTCATCGCAACGACGTCTTGGTGATCAACATGTGCGGCAAGGTGAGCCATGCCGTGCGCGCCGTCGACGCGGGTTGCGACATCGTGGTCGCGCAGGGCACCGAGGCGGGCGGTCACACCGGCCAGATCGCGACCATGCCGCTGGTGCCGATGATCGTCGACGCCGTGAAGGTGCCGGTCGTCGCCGCCGGCGGCATCTTCGACGGCCGCGGTTTGGTCGCGGCGCTCGCTCTCGGCGCGCAGGGGATCTGGATGGGGACGCGCTTCATCGCCTCGACGGAGGCGCGCGCCCATCCGCTCTACAAGGAGCGCATCCTCGACATCGACGAGACCGGCACCGTCATCACCCGCGCCTACAGCGGCAAGACGATGCGCGCGATTCGCACGCAGTATACGGACGAATGGGAGACCAAACGCGAGGAGCTGCAACCGTTTCCGCTACAAGCGATGCGCGCGACTCAGGACGGCGTCTGGCGCTCGCTCGTCGGACCGGAGGCCGGCCTCGATCCCGAGCGCGATTGCATGCCCGCCGGCCAGAGTGCGGGCGGCATCCACGGGCTGATGCCCTGCGGCAAGATCATCGACGACGTCCTGCGTCAGGCGGAGTCGATCCTCGCGGGGCTTCCGCAACTCTCGCAACGCTCACGCTAAGGACACGAGGTGCGTATGAGCACGACGACGATCCCCGAAGCCTTCCGTCCGCTCTTGACCGACGACGTGAAGGCCTATGCCAACCTGGCGACCGTGTTGCCGGACGGCAGCCCACAGGTGACGCCCGTCTGGTTCGACGCCGACGGCGGCAGCATTCGCGTGAACAGCGCCAAAGGGCGCTGGAAAGACCGCAACATGCGCCGCGACGGACGGGTCGCGCTCGCGATCATGGATCCGTCGAACCCGTACCGCTACGTCCAGGTCCGCGGTCGCGTCGAGCGCATTACCGAGGACGGTGCCGACACGCACATCGATCGCCTTGCGAAGAAGTACCTCGGGACAGACACCTATCCCTTCCGTCAGCCGGGGGAAGTACGCGTCATCTATACGATCCGCCCTGAGCGGGTCACGACGATGGGCTGATCGCCCCCGGGCGGGGGTGTTTGGGGCGCATTTTCTTGTACACATCCGGTCCGCCCTGGGCTATGAGGGCGGCTGGAGGACCCCTCATGAAGACGCTCAAAGAAATCATGCGTGAGGGCTTCATCTTTGCCGTCCAGCGCACTGCCCCGGTGTCGGTTGCGGCACGCGTCATGGAGACGCACAACGTCGGCATCGTTGCCGTCCTCGAGGGCGCGCGCCTCGTCGGTGTCTTCTCCGAGCGCGACATCGTGCGGCGCGTGGTGAATCGCGGCCGTGACCCGGAAACCACTCCCGTCGAGGCCGTGATGACCCGCGAGATGGTCGTCGCCGCGGAGGACGAGGACTACCAGTCGGCGATGCGGAAGATCGACCACGCCAACATCCGCCACCTCCCGATCGTGAAGGGCGATCGCCTGGTGTCGATGCTCTCGATCCGCGACCTCATGCGCGTCGACATGGCTCGTATGTCGGACGAGATCGCCTACCTGCACGAGTACCTCTACCAGGTTCCGAGGTAGAGCCGCGCGAGAACGTTCGCCGCGGGGTGCGTTCTGGTTCGGGCGCGCGCTGTGGGGGCGGGACGGAGCGACGGGGCCGTGGACCGCGCGCGTTGGGCCGTGCGTGCTTCGAGGGTGCGCCGACGTACGGAAGGATCCACGCGTTGTGGCGTCCCGCCAGGCCCGCTGCGCGCGGTCCACGGCCCCGTCGCCCCCTCCCGCCCCCACGGCTCCGCGATCGTGTCGCGAGCCCGATTTGAGTTGCACGCATTGCGTCGCTACAAGGACAGGCATGGCCAAGGACTCGCTCAGCGTCACCGACAACCGTAGCGGCAAGACCTACGAACTCCCGATCGAGCACGGCACGATCCGCGGCATCGATCTGCGCCAGATCAAGACCAGATCGGACGATTTCGGCCTGATGTCCTACGATCCGGCGTTCATGAACACCGCATCGTGCAAGAGCCGGATCACCTTCATCGACGGCGACAAGGGCATCCTCCGCTACCGCGGCTACCCCATCGAGCAACTCGCCGAGCACAGCACCTACCTCGAGACTGCGTACCTTCTGGTGAAGGGCGAGCTGCCCAAACCCTCGCACCTGGCGGCCTTCACCACCAACATCACCCACCACACGATCATCCACGAGAACATCAAGCTGTTCATCGACGGCTTCCACTACGACGCGCACCCGATGGGCATCCTGGTGAGCACGGTGGGGGCGCTCTCGACCTTCTACACGGACGCCAAGCGCATCTTCGATCCCGAGTCGCGACGCATTCAGACGCACCGCCTGATCGCGAAGATGCCGACGATGGCGGCGTTTGCGTACCGACACTCGATCGGCATGCCGTACGCGTATCCCGACAACGATCTCAGCTACACCGGAAACTTCTTGAACATGCTGTTCAAGATGACCGAGCTCAAGTTCAGGCCGAATCCCGCCCTCGAGCGCGCCCTCGACGTGCTCTTCATCCTGCACGCCGATCACGAGCAGAACTGCTCGACGAACGCGATGCGCAGTGTCGGTAGTTCGCAGGTCGATCCGTACTCGGCGATCGCCGCCGCGACCGCCGCCCTCTACGGCCCGCTGCACGGCGGCGCCAACGAAGCGGTGATCCGGATGCTGATGGAGATCGGGTCGGTCGAGAAGATTCCCGCCTACATCAAGCGCGTCAAGGCCGGCGAGGTGCGACTGATGGGCTTCGGTCACCGCATCTACAAGAACTACGATCCGCGCGCGAAGATCATCAAGGAGGTCGCGGACGGGGTCTTCGAGGTGACCGGGCGCAGCCCGCTCCTCGACATCGCCCTCGAGCTCGAACGTATCGCGCTCGCCGACGACTACTTCATCTCCCACAAGCTCTACCCGAACGTCGACTTCTACTCGGGCATCATCTATCAGGCGATGGGATTCCCGATGGACATGTTCCCCGTGCTGTTCGCGATTCCGCGAACGGCGGGATGGCTGGCGCAGTGGGCCGAGATGCTTCTCGATGACGATCAGAAGATCGCGCGCCCGAGACAAATCTATCTAGGCCCGGACGAGCGCGACTACGTGCCCGTCGTCGAGCGTAGAGAATAGACCCGCGTCAGCGAACGACGAAAAACGCGACGGCGACGATCATGACGCCGCCGATCATGCCGAGCGCGATGTACAAGGAATCCGCCATGCGCGAATTATGCGACAGTCGGGCCGTATCAGACAAGGGAAAAGCACCGGCAACTTGCACCCGCCATGGCTGACTACTCCGCCTACGCTCCGGCCCACGTCCTGGCTCGTGCGGTGCGTCGGCGGGAGGTCTCGCCGGTCGAGCTCGTCCGCGCCTCGCTCGACCGCATCGCAGCGCTAAATCCGCGACTCAACGCGTTCGTGGCGCTCCGTGCCGACGCCGCCCTCGCCGAGGCGGCGGCGCTCGAGCGCCGGATCGTTGCGAAGGAGGACGTCGGACCGCTCGCCGGCTTGCCGGTCGGTGTCAAGGACCTCGAAGACGTCGCCGACCTGCCGACGACCTTCGGCTCGGTGCCGTTCAAGAACTGGCGGCCGGGCGCCGACTCGGTGCAGGTTGCGCGCTTGAAGGCCGCCGGGGCGATCGTCGTCGGCAAAACGAACACCCCGGAATTCGGCTACACCGGCCTCACGAAGAATCTGTTGTTCGGGGTCTCCCGCAATCCCTGGGACCTGGAGCGCACGCCCGGGGGCTCGAGCGGCGGCTCGGCGGCCGCCATCGCGTCCGGAATGGTGCCGCTCGTGACCGCCTCCGACGGCGGCGGATCGGTGCGGATCCCGGCGTGCTACGTGGGCGCGTTCGGGTTGAAGCCGTCATTCGGGCGCGTGCCGGTGGGCGCGCGCGACCCGGGCAACATGCTCCCCTGGGTCGATACCGTTTGCTACGGTCCGATTACGCGCACCGTCCGCGACGCCGCGCTCTTTCTCGACGCCGTCGCCGGCCCCGATCCGAGCGATCCCGACTCGCTGCCGGCAGCGGGGATCTCCTACGAAGCGGCGCTCGAACGCATGCCGTCGCGCCTCAAGATCGCCGTCAGCAAGACCCTCGGCTACGGGCTCGTGCAGCGTGACGTGTGGCGCGAGGTGGAGTCGGCAGTCCAGGTCTTCCGCGATCTCGGACACGAGGTCGAGCTCATCGACGACGTGCTCCCGGACCTCGGCATCGAGTGGGCGCTCATCTGCGCCGCCGAGACCTACGCGCTGCTCGCGCCGGAGATCGAGGCGCATCGGGGCGAGTGGGGGCGGTCGTTTCTCGAGGGGCTGGAGCGCGGCCGCGAGGTGACGCCGGCCTTCATGGGGAAGGCGCAGCGCAAACGCGCGCTTTTGAACGAGGCGCTGCGGCGGATTTTCGCGCGCTACGCGCTGCTCCTCACGCCGACCCTCCCGACCGACGCTTTCGGTGCCGCGGGGCCATTCCCGCGCGCCATCGACGACGTGCCGATCGCGACCGCGCTCGGCGCCGTCGCCTTCACGTACCCGTTCAATTTCTCAGGGCATCCGGCCGGCACCGTGCGCGCCGGCTTCACCGACTCCGGCCTGCCCGCGGGGCTGCAGATCGTCGCGCCTCGCCATCGCGACGAGCTCGTCTTGCAGGCGGCCTACGCGTACGAGCAGGCGGCACCATGGAACGACCGGTGGCCGGAGCTGTGAGCGACGCGGCGCCGGTCGAGCGCTCGCCCGTCGCTCTGGCAGATGCGTTCACCGTCGGCGGGCGCGTGCGGGTCGCGCCCAACTTGGTGCTGGCGCCGATGTCGGGCATCACCGACTCGGCGTATCGCGCGCTCGTCAAGGAGCTGAACCCGGGTGCCGTCGGCCTCGTCGTCACCGAGCTCGTCAGCATCGAGGCGCTGGCACGTCACGACCTCCGCACGCACCGCATGCTGCGCTATCTCCCCCACGAGCGTCCGCTCGCGATCCAGCTCTTCGGCGCCGACCCCGGACGCATGGCCGAGGCGGCGGCGATCGCCGAGAGCCTCGGCGCCGACGTCGTCGACGTCAACTGCGGCTGTCCGGTGCCGAAGGTGGTGAAGAAGGGCGGCGGTGCCGAGCTGATGCGCCAGGCGCCGGTCCTGACGGCGATCTTGCGCGGACTGCGGCGCGCGCTCTCGATCCCGTACACGGTGAAGATCCGCGCCGGATGGGACGACGGCTCGCGCAACGCCGTCGAGATCGCGCGGCTCGCGGAAGGGGAGGGCGCGGCGATGATCGCCGTCCACGGTCGGACGCGGGCGCAACTCTACACCGGGCGCTCGGACTGGGAGCTGATCGCCGCGGTGAAGCGCGCGGTGCGCGTGCCGGTCGTCGGCAGCGGCGACGTCGAGCATGCCGCCGACGCGCTCGAGCGGCTGCGGACGTCGGGCGTCGACGGCGTCATGATCGGCCGCGCCACGCTCGGTCATCCGTGGATCTTCCGCGAGATCGCCGCGCTCCGTGCCGGCGTCGTGCTCCCGCCGGTGACCCTCGGCGAGCGGCTGGCCGCCATCGACGCGTTGCTGGCGCGGCTTGCCGCCGACCTGCCGCCCGAGAGCGCGCTCGGCCGCGCCCGCGGTCTCGCGTGCCGCATGATCAAGTTCGTCCGCGGCGGTGCCGTGCTGCGCGAAGCGCTGACGCGGATGCCGTCCATCACGGCGATGCGCGACCTCTTGGCGGAGGCCGCAAACACGGCGGCGGAGACCTCCGTCGACACCGACGGAGCGTTCCCGCCGCCTCGCGAGGCGGCGCTGCACGCGCCGCCGGACGACGTGGCGCGTGCGCTTGTCTACGCGCAGTCGTCATAGTAAACGCGCCCTGTAAACGCGCCCTTCACGCGGTGTCGCAACCGGTGCCGCGGTCGTGGGTTTGCAGCTCGGGTCTACGATCGGTGCAACGATGCACCGCCAACCAAGGAGGTTCGAGTATGCGTAAGGCACTGCTGGGCGTCGCTGTCGCGAGCGTGCTGCTCCTCACCGGCGCCGCCACCGGATCCGCCCAAGTGAACTGCGGGATCATTCAGAAGGATCTCGACCGCGGCGTGACACCGAAGGACATCGCGGAGCTGAAGGGGATCTCGCTCGACGACGTGAAGAAGTGCCAGGAGGCGAAGAAGAACGCCCCGCCGGCGGCCGCGGTCGAGAAGCCGGCCGCTGCGCCGGCGGGCGCCATGGGCGGCGGCGACAAGCACTGATCGCCGCGCGCGCGGGTCGAGAGGCGCCGGCGCGGCCGCGGGTCGCGCCGGCGCTTTCGTTCGCGCGAGCGATCAGGACGGCGTCAGTTCACGCGGTCGACGAGCGAGGCGATGCCGTGGTCGAGCCCGCGTTGATGGAGCTGGGCGCGGATGCGTGTGAAGAGCTCGCGCTTGTTGATCGGCTTCGTCAGGAACTCGCTCACGCCGAGCTTCATCCCGAGCACGCGCGTCTCCATGTCGTCCTTGGCGGTGAGAAGGATCACTGGGATGTCGCGGGTGCGGTCGGCGGCACGCAGTGCCTCGCATACCTGGAAGCCGTCCATCTCCGGCATCATCACGTCGAGCAAGATGACGTCGACGTCCTCCGCGGCGACGGCGGCGAGTGCCTCGCGCCCGCTTTGCGCACGCAACACTGCGAAGCCTTCCTTTTGCAGCAATCGGTAGAGGATCTCGACGGCGTGCTTGTCGTCATCGACCACCAGCACGCGTCCCTCGTTCGTGGCTTCCATCCTGAACCCCCGTTCCAATGCCCGTGTCTCGCCGACCGGGACGCTCACTATAGTAGATAGCTCTGTGCCGGCTGCAGGGTGCTCGGACCCGCCTTCCGCCGGCGCAGCTTCGCGACCAAGGTCGTGCGCTTCAAGCCGAGCAAGCGAGCTGCCGCCTGCTTGTTGCCCTTCGTCCGCCGCAGCGCCTCCTCGATCAGACGATTCTCGAACTCCTCGACGGCGCCGTTCAGGTCCAAGCCGTTCGCGGTGAGGCTCGGCTTCGGAATGCGCTTCTCGGAGATGAACGAGCGGATGTTGCTCGGCAGGTTCTCTACGCGGATCGACGCGTCCTCGGAGAGGATCACCATGCGCTCGAGAAGATTCTCGAGCTCGCGGACGTTGCCCGGCCAATCGTACTCCCAGAGATGGACCATCGTCTCCTCGCTGATCTTCACCGGGTGCTCGGGCTTCTTGCGATTGTGCTTCTCGAGGAAGTGCTCGATCAGGAGCGGGATGTCGGAGCGCCGCTCGCGGAGCGGCGGCATGATGATCGGAATCACCTGCAAACGATAGAAGAGGTCCTCGCGGAACGTGCCCCGGTCGACCTCCTGTTGCAGTTCCTTGTTCGTGGCGGCGATCACGCGCACGTCGACCTTGATGGTGCGGTCGGCGCCGACGGGACGGATCTCACGGTCTTGCAGCACGCGCAGCAGCTTCACCTGCAGCGGCGGGCTCATCTCGCCGACCTCGTCGAGAAAGATCGTGCCGCCGTTCGCGAGCTGAAACATGCCGGCGCGGGCGCCGATCGCACCCGTGAACGCACCGCGCTCGTGACCGAAGATCTCCGATTCGAGCAGCTCCGCCGGAATCGCACCGCAGTTCACCGGAATGAACGGACGGTCCGCGCGTGGTGACAGCGTGTGAATCGCGCGCGCGACGAGCTCTTTCCCGGTGCCGCTCTCGCCCATGACGAGTACGGTCGCGTCGGTGGCCGTCACCTTTTTGATGAGGACCTGGATCTTCTGGATCAGGGGATGCTGGCCGATCAGGAACGGAAATCCATCCATCGAGTAGTCTCCAGAGGTCCGTGAGGGATGTGAAAAACGTAACAGTGCGTTATCGGCTGAACAAGACAAAATCTTTGGGAAACTCTCATCGAAGCTATTGGCGCGACGACGTTTCGTCGATCGACACGTGGGCGCGATCGCGTGTCTCGTGCGCGCGTGCGCGGCGTCGCTGTCGGGATGTTGACCCGCGTCGCGATGCTGTGTCGATTCGACGCGCCGAGTGTCGCGTGATAGCCGAAGACGTCGCATCGGTGACGATCGCGCGTAGCGCCCCGATGTCGATCACATGCGACGTGCCGCGCGACCTGCGCTGGCGACGCGCGCGAGGAGGAAACGAGACGCCGATGTCGATGTCACACACGAGGAAGCCGGGTCCACGCCCCGATGGGCGCCACCCGCGCGATCTCCGCCCGATCCTCATCACGCCGCACTACCTCCGCCACGCGGAAGGCTCGGCGCTGATCGAGGTCGGCCTGACGCGCGTCCTCTGCGCCGCATCGGTCGAAGAGAGCGTGCCGCCCTTTCTTCGCGGCAAGGGCCGCGGCTGGGTGACGGCCGAGTACGGCATGCTGCCGCGCTCGACGCACACCCGCTCGGATCGCGAGGCGTCACGCGGCAAGATCGGCGGCCGCACCCACGAGATTCAACGGCTCATCGGCCGCAGCCTGCGAGCGGTCACGAATCTCGACGCCCTCGGCGAGCGCGCGATCTGGATCGACTGCGACGTCATCGAGGCCGACGGCGGCACGCGCACCGCCGCCATCACCGGCGCCTACGTCGCGCTCGCGCTCGCGTTGCGAAAACTCGAAGCCACGGGCGTGATCACCGCGTCGCCGCTCCTCGACTCGGTCGCTGCCGTCAGCGTCGGCATCGTCGACCGCCGGCTCTGTCTCGACCTCGCGTACGCCGAGGACAGCCGCGCCGAGGTCGACATGAACGTCGTCATGACCGGTCGCGGTCGCTTCATCGAAGTGCAGGGAACCGCCGAGGGGAAGCCCTTCACGGCCGCGCAGCTCGCGAGCATGACCGCGCTCGCCGGCGAGGGCATCGCACGCCTCGGCGAGCTCCAGCGCGACGCGCTCGCGCGCGCCGCCGCCGCGCAGGCGTGAACCCCCGCCCGTTTCCACGGCGCCTCGTCGTCGCGACGACCAATCGCGGAAAGCTCGCCGAGGTCGCGGCGCTGCTCACGCCCCGCGGCGTCGAGGTCGTTCCCGTCGACGCCGTCCTGCCCGCATGGACGATCGCGGAGCATGGCACGACCTTCGAGGAGAACGCCCGCGCTAAGGCGTTCGACGTCGCGTGGCGCGCGCAGGTCGCGGCGCTCGGCGACGACTCGGGCCTCGAGGTCGTCGCGCTCGGCGGCGCGCCCGGCGTGCGCTCGGCGCGCTATGCGGGCGACGGAGCCACGGACGCCACCAACGTCGCGAAGCTCCTCAGCGTGCTTCGTGACGTTCCCGCACGCGCGCGCCAGGCGGCATTCCGCTGCGCGCTCGCCCTCGCGTCACCGGACGGAGAGGTCGTCGAGGTCGAGGGACGTTGCGACGGCACGATCGCCTTCGCTCCCCGCGGCAACGGCGGCTTCGGCTACGATCCCGTCTTCATCGACGCTGCGACCGGACGCACCTTCGCCGAGCTCGCCGCCGACGAGAAGAACGCGCGCAGCCATCGTGGCCGCGCGCTCGCCGCGCTGTGCGCACGCTTCGAGAGAGTGTCGCCTTGAAACTCCGGGAGCGCGATGGTACAGCCCCAAGGATCGGCGCGCGCCATCGAGCTCAGGTCAGTGTGAGTCGGCGCGAGACGTGCGGCAGCGACGGGGCGTGGCGCAGCCTGGTAGCGCACCTGCCTTGGGTGCAGGGGGTCGGAGGTTCAAATCCTCTCGCCCCGATCGTCGCACGCTCGCAAGTGGCTCGCGCCAGTAGCTCAGGTGGATAGAGCAACGGCCTTCTAAGCCGTAGGTCAGGGGTTCGAGTCCCTTCTGGCGCGCTCCGGTCCGCGGAT